>NZ_AP023212.1:1582500-1895000 GCF_016593255.1 Hydrogenimonas urashimensis
CCAACTCCAAGATGAACGCTCCCTGAAGGTCCGTCGAAGACTACGACGTTGATAGGCCGGAGGTGTAAGTGCAGCAATGCATTTAGCTGACCGGTACTAATAGACCGTTTGACTTGCTTTTTTCTACGCGTGCTGCCGCCTTGTTGAGTGTTGCACGAGGCTGTGGGCAAAATTGGGCAGACTGCTGAATGAACACCTAAAAACTAAAAGTTAAAAACTAAAAACTCGGGTGAACTGCTTCGCAGTCAATTATTTAGAAATAAAAGAGCGAAGCGATTTTCCTAAACTTTTAGTTGTTAGTTGTTAGTTTTTAGTTGAAAAATACTGTTTCCTCGAGCCACTTGGAAACAAAGAGGTGAAAGCCAACTTCACGAAGTTGTCTTTCACCTCTTTGTCCGGTGCCTACAGCGAGGGGGTCATACCCAGCTCCATCCCGAACCTGGAAGTCAAGCCCCTCTGCGCTGATAATACTGCACCCCTCGGGTGTGGGAAGGTAGGTCGGTGCCGGGCTGGAGGTTTCTTCTCTTCTTCAATCTTTCTAACTGCTGCAAAAAAAGAATAAACAATAAATTGACACTTTCTTCTAAAAATATAGATATTTCTTATAGATAACGAATGGTTCGCATAAGACAAAAATATAATTAAAAATTATCCGTTTACTTTTCGTTAATCTAAGTTCCATTTAAAGATAATACACATATAATTGTCGTTAATACAGTACTACAAGACTGTAAGTATGGGAAACCATAGAAACAAGAAGGAGTGAGAATGAAAAAGTTGATTGCGATGTCCACAGCGGCAGCAATTGCGGCAACAATGTCCTTTGCAGCGTCCGACGATGATCTTCGAGCAGAACTCGAAGCACTAAAAAAAGAAGTTCAGGCACTGAAAAAGCAGACGAAAGGTTTGAAAGCCAAGAGGCTGAAGAAGCAGATCAGCGAGCTTAAATCTGCAGCCTTGAACGACAACATCAAATGGAATGTGGATTTCCGAAGTGCTTTCGATTACATCCACTATGAATATAATGACGGAAGTTCTGATGCGAATCAGATCTTTACCAATCGTCTCTGGCTTGGAATGAAGTATGCACCGACACAGAATCTGTCGTTTATAGGAACATTGAGTTACTATAAAATGTATGGACAATTGCCAAGTCCCGCTATGGGATTCAACTATTTCGACTGGGTTGTCAATGAAACTCCCAATGATGGCACGGTTCGTGTCAAAGAGGCGTATTTCATCTACTTTGGGGATAAATTGTTTGGTGCCAATGTACCCTGGACCGCCAGTATAGGACGCCGACCTGCTACAGATGGTTTGCTGGTGAATTATCGTGAAGACCAAAACCCCAAATCTCCGATTGGACACATTATCAATACTGAATTTGACGGTGCCAGTTTCAAGTTCGATCTGAGCAATGTTACCGATATTCCTGGTATGTATTTCAAGCTCTGTATGGGACGCGGTATGACCAATGCCAACTCTCGATACGCCGTTCAGGTCGATGGAGTTAACTATACAAAGCTTGACGGCTGGGATCATACTGATCTGGCCGGTTTTATATTTGTTCCTTATGATGACGGGCAATATTCTGTGCATACAACATGGTTTAGAGCTTTCAATTTGCCAGGAATGTATGGAACAGAGTATTACTACAATGGCCTGACAGGAGCACCCATTGGTCCGAATCCTCAAACGATGGAGTTTAAGCAGGGTGGTGATATGGATGGAGCTGCGATAAGCCTGCTTGCCGAAGGTATCGGGGATGGCATCAACGACTTTCTGGATGAAACGAATTTCTTTGTGAGTTTTGCCTGGAGCAAAACGCGACCAGGAGGATCACACAACGCTAGCATGATCGATGTAACCGGCACAAATCCGACGATGGATACATTGGTTGATAATGCCATGCTCGGCAGTAATGACAATGAGACAGGAAATTCTATTTACGTAGGTACCAATTTCCCGGTGATGTTTATAGACGGTGGACGAATCGGGCTGGAATATAACCACGGAAGCGAATACTGGAGAAGCTTTACCTATGCGGAAGATACGCTTGCAGGAAGCAAACTTGCTACACGCGGTGACGCTTACGAAATCTGGTATAACCAGGAGCTGATTGGAAAGACACTGACGGCACAAGTGCGATATACTTATATGGATTACGACTATACAGGCAGCCAGGGCTTCTTCGGGGAAGCGGGGGCACCGATAGACCAAAGCGATGCTGAAGCGATGGGCATGGTTTCCGTTGAAAAAGCGCAAGATCTTCGAGTATACGTTCGCTATCGTTACTAAAAGACCTCTTTGTGTCACTGCGCCCCTTTTCAGGGGGCGCTCTCTTCCATAAACGAAATCTACAGAGTGCTTCTTGACTCTTTAAAGTACCTGTCTGAGTAAATTTTCAACGATATTTTTGTAGTAGGTTTTCAGCTTTTCATCTCCCATTGCTACCGAGGGTGTGCCTTCATCGGATTGCTGGCGAATTTGCATATCCAGAGGGATTTGTCCAAGAAAAGGGATATTGTATCGGCGTGCCGTCTCTTCTCCACCGCCTGATCCAAAGATATCGTAGCGGTTGCCCGTGTCGGGGGCGATAAAAAAGCTCATGTTCTCCACCAGTCCGCCGATGGGGACTTTGATGTCCTTGAACATCATGATGGCGCGGCTGACATCATCCAGGGCCACCGGTTGGGGTGTCGTGACGATGACACCGGCGGTAATGGGCAGTTCCTGCGCCATCGTCAGCTGAATGTCGCCGGTGCCAGGCGGCATGTCGATGACCAGAAAATCGAGCTCGCCCCAGTCGACATCTTCCAAAAACTGTATGAGAGCACTGACGGCGACAGAGCTTCGCCATACCAGCGGGGTGTCGGGCGTGGGGGTTGTTAGTCCGACGCTCATGATTTTGATGCCGAAATTTTCGGAGGGGATGATCTTGTCATTATCTCCCCAGCGGAGCTTTTCGTCGGCGGTTTGGGTCATGCGGGGTATGTTGGGGCCGTAGACATCGGCATCCAAAAGACCCACCGTGAATCCTTTCTGGGCCAGAGCTATGGCCAGGTTGACCGAAACGGTGCTCTTGCCCACACCGCCTTTGCCGCTGGTGACGGCGATAACACGCTTGGCATAGGGGGCGCGGTTGTTGGGGTTGGCGGTGTGACCGTAATTTATATCTTTTTTCTTCGCCATCGCTTTGCGCCTGACCTCTACGGTACCGCCGAAGAGATCGGTGATACGGCGGAGCAAAATTTCGTAAGCTTCGTCGTTATGCATCGAGAGAGTGATGGCGGGCCGGTTCCCTTCCGTTTCGATGCTCTCGACAATTTTCAGATCGACGATCGATTTGTCAAGGCCCGGGTACTGGACGTTTTCCAGAGCATTGAGTATCTCTTCTTTATTCATAGGGATTGCTCCTCATCTCCCGCTGCAGAAGCATTGCAGTGGAGCGGGCTTTCTGTATCCATGTCTGGATAAGCGGCGCTGCGGTCGGAAACGCCTGCGCCAACGTCTGATAGCTCTTTATCCGCTCCTGAAGCAGCTGGATGAATGCCTGCAACATGGCTGGCTTCATGTCGTTGTCGTAGGCATGCTGCATAATCTGCTTCAAAAGGGCTGTCCGCTCTTTCAGAGGCAGTTGCAGGCCGAGACTCTTTCCGACCTTTACGATGTCGGCGTTGGTGATATAGACGCCGGAGTAGAAGAGCGCCATCAACTGACGCTCGACTCCCTCGTAGGCGGGAGGAAGAGGATCGTTATACCGTGGGTGCTTCATTCTGCCACCTCTCTTTTCTCAAGATTCGTCCGGGCCGCCTTGGCCACGTTTTCATCGGTGTCGTTCATCAGCTTTTCAAGAAGTTCGATGGGCGCGGAGGGGTTTTCGGCAATGCGCATGCGCACCATTCTATCCGAATCGTCGGCAAGAATCTTCAGGAGTTTCGGCGGCGTGGTCGGGTTACCCGAGAGTCCGTCGCGGACAATCTTTTCGTCGCCAAACAGTGACTGCAGTACCGTTGCCGGCGTATTCGGATTGGTGGCGACAAGTGCCCGGACGAGATTGACCTCGTCACCGGCGAGTTTTGCGAGGACTTCCGCGGGAGTGTGGGGGTTTTTCGCAACCGCCCAGCGGCTGCCCATGTCTTCGACTTTTGAGAGTTCGACGAGAAGTTCGACCATGAGAGGGCTTCCCTCTTTTTCCCGGTCATAGACGGAGGTGCGCAGGCTCAGATTCATGGCCACTTGGCCGACAACCTCCATATCATCCCTGTAGGCTTCAAAAATCTCTTTTACCTCTTCAAGAGGTGCTGTTTTGTCTTCGAGACGTTCGATAGCTTCATCTTTGTTTCGTTTCATATTTTGTATGCCCTTTGGTTCTGGTAGATTACGAACTTTATGGTATCAGAAAGAGAGAAATGGCGTCAATAATTTTACCCACAACCGCTTCAAAAGAGGCACGAAGGCGAATACAAAAATAACTTTTTATAATTTCGTCAAAAAAAATTGCAAGGTTCATCATGAAAATTGCACAAAAGCCCCCCCGATACCGTTTTATGATGAATAGAAGTGAAAAAAAATGGGATTTTTTTTGTTTTCAGTTACGATTAAGAGCACGGCGCCTACAATGAGAATGTATCGGAAAATTCCGAAATATCGGCTATTCGCCGTGTTAAACAATCTTATAAGGAGTGGTAATGAAGCAGTGGTTCAAGACGCTTTGTTTTGCGTCTCTCTTTTCTGCCTCTGTCGTGATGGGGGCCGAAAAGATCACGATTCAGCCCGAGGAAGCGATCAAGCTCATCGGCAAACCGGGCTATGTATTTGTCTGCGGCGACAGCGAAACGGCCTATGAGGGCGGTCACATCAAAGGAGCGCGGGAGATGTATGCCCACCATCTGCACCATGCGGACATCATGGGCAACCTCCATTGCGAGCCGCTGTATCAGTGTCCCGAACACGCTGAGCACTATATCAGCAGCAAAGGGATCAAAAACAGTGATGTGATCATCGCCTATGACAATTGGCGCGGTCCCAATGCCACCGGTGTCTACAGCTTTTTCAAATCGTTCGGTCACGAAAAGGTTTATGTGCTCGACGGTGGTCAGGACGGCATCAAGGCGCTCGACCCGAACCAGAAGATCTACAACGATTTGAAGATGAAAAGCCGAAAGCTGAAACGGGCAGCCCGAAAAGCGAAAAAAGCGGGAGACAAGGCCAAAGCTGCCGAATTGAAAGCGAAAGTCAAAGAGCTGAAAGCCCAGATGAAGCAGCTTGAGCCGAAACTGTTGGTGCAGCGCGGCAAAGAACCGCACTGGGAGCATACCCACTACAAGATTGAAAAGAGCAAAATCCGGCCCGAAATGCTTGCGACGACCGAAGAGGTCTATCGCGCCATGCAGGATATCCTCAAAAATGGCAACAAAAGCAAGTACGTCATCATCGATACCAGGAGCATGATCGAGATCATCGGGGAGCGCAAAATGGACAATGTCGCCCGTGGGGGGCATATCCCCGGTGCCAAGTTCATCGAATGGAAAAAAGTTACCGATTTCGACCGCAAAAAGAGCTTCCGCACAAAAGAGGAGCTTAAAAAGATGTTTGAAAGCAATGGCGTGACGCCCGACAAGACAGTTTACGCTTACTGCCAGGTAGGCGCGGGACGGGGGTCGGAAATCATTACTGCGCTCGAACTTCTCGGTTACAAAAATGTCAAAGTCTATTCCGGCGCATGGGATACCTGGGGCAACAATATGAATCTGCCGATTCGACGCTAAGGGAGAGAAAATGGTAAACAACAAACGACGAGATTTTCTTAAATTTTCAGGGGTGACGGCGGCTTTGGTCGCGTCACAGGGAAGCCTGTTTGCGAAAACGGGTGTCATTTCTGTGGAAAACGGCAAAAGCAACTATCCCAACACGACCTATACCGAAGAGATGTATCGCAACGAGTTCAGCTTTACCCGTGGCAAGAAAGAGGATACAGGATTCGCCTATCACTGTGTCAACTGCCAGGGCAACTGTGCCTGGGAAGTTTGGTCACACAACGGTGTCGTAACCCGGGAGAACCAATCGGCCCGCTACCCTTCCATCAATGCGAAGATTCCCGACTTCAACCCCCGGGGATGCAACAAGGGTGTCCAGCACTCCCAAATCATGTACGAGAAAGACCGCATTCTCTATCCGATGAAGCGTGTCGGCGAGCGTGGCGAAGGCAAATGGAAGCGTATTAGCTGGGACGAGGCGGCGACGGAAGTGGCCGAAAAGATTTTCGAGGTCATGACCGATCCCGATCGCGGTCCCGACAAGCTGATGGTTCATGCCGGTACGGGACTTCTTACCGAAGGACGCCGCGGTGCGCCGCTGCGATTCTCCACGCAACTGGGTGCGGTACGCATCTACCCCGCTTCCTACCTGGGAGACATGTTCTCCGGTGCGGCTGTCGCCTACGGCGAAGGCAACGTCGGCGGAACCTACGACTTCATGTACAATGTGGACACCTCCATCTTCTGGGGCGGCAATCCGTCGGTTTCCCGCATCCCCGATGCCCACTTCGTCTGGGAGGGTAAATACAACGGCGCGAAAGTCATCATCATCACGCCGGAGTTCAACGCATCGGCCAAATCGGCAGACCTCTGGATCCCGGTCAAGGCAGGAAGCGACAACATCCTTGCCATGAGCGTTATCAACGTAATCCTCAAAGAGAAGCTCTACAAGCCGGGCTTCATGAAGATTTTCACCGACCTGCCGTTCCTCGTGCGTCTGGACAACCAGAAACTGCTTCGTCGCTCCGATATGGAACATGCCAAAAACGAGGAGGAGGAAGAGAAGTTCGAGGAAGAGTTCTACGCGATCAATGCCAAAACAGGCAAGCCGGTTTTAATGCCCGGTACCGAAGGAAGCGAGCACAAGACGCTGCGTATCGAAGAGTTTGGAATCGATCCGGAACTTGAAGGAACATGGAGCGTCAAGCTGGCCAACGGCGAGACGGTCAAGGTTACGACGGTTTTTGAAATGCTGAAAAAATCGGCGGCACGCTTCTCTCCCGAGAGGACGAAGCACATTACCGGTGTGCATCCTGACATTGTCCGTGAATTGGCTCACGACATCGCGAAGCCCAAAGTGGTCACCATTACCACCGGTTTCTCGCTCAACAAGTATTTCAACGGCATGATGACGATCTGGAACATCTCTTCCATCTGCGGCCTTACCGGACGGATGGGGCCCTATGGCGGTCTCAACACGGAAAACGAATTCAGCCTCAGCGGTCTGGGTGCGCTCAGCGGCTTCGGCGGCAAATACAAGCCGCGATTCGGTTCCGGTTTCGTCGGCGAGTTTGTTTTCGGCGACGGCCTCAAGACGTTCGATCAGTATTTCAGCGACGAAGATGTCCGACGCGCCCAAAACGGCATGAGCAAGAAAGATTATATGGAGATCGTTCAAAGCCTCCTGAAAGAGGGTGAAAACAACAAAGGAAATCTCGAATCGCATCATGGCAACGTGGTCAAACCCTGGTGGCAGCCCGAAGTTGCTCTTATCGTGGCAGATTCCAAATTCCGCCGCAACAAGGGTAGCAAATACCGTGAAGCCTTCCTGAAGAAGACCAAGTTTTTCGCCTACGTCGATTTCCGTATGTCGGAAGCAGCGGTTTATGCGGATATTCTGTTGCCGGCCAAGTCGCATTACGAAGTTTACGACCTGCGTACGTCACCGGGTTACCACCGTTTCACCAACCTGGCACAGCCGATTGCCAATATGAAACCTGTGGGCGAAGCGAAAGACGAGTGGAGCATGTTCGCACTGCTTGCCAAGAAGCTCGAAGAGGTGGCCAACCGACCCGAAAACAAAGACAAAGCGAAAGTGCCCGACAGCAAGGCCTACTGCCGGACGGGATTCCGCGACCTGGCCAATTTCCACAAAGAGTACACCAATACAGATGAGGAGTCCGAAGCGGCGGCAGAACCCTATCTGGGTACCGACAAACTTGCGGTGCAGGCGGCACTCGAAAAATGTGAACAGTACGAACCGTGGACGATGGAGAAGATGTACAAGGCGGGCGGCTTCCTGCAGCTGAACGAAAAAGCGGGCAAATTGTCGCCTCTTTATGCGGACCGACCCTATTACACGTTCGAAAATACACTCTACAAGTTCGAGCGTCTCGAAACGATCAGCGGTCGCCAGACATTCTATGTCGACCATCCGATGTTCATCAAACTGGGTGCGGCAACCAACACGGGCATGGAGGGCATCCGGCCGGTTGGCGGAAGATATCCGTTCGTCCTGATGACACCCCACGCACGCTGGTCGATCCACTCCAACTACAAACAGAGCCGCATCCTGCAGCGTCTACAGCGGGGTGTTCCCTATGTTCAGGTCAACCGCGTGGTGGCCGAGAAGAAGGGAATCAAAGATGGCGATACGATTCGCGTCTTCAACAATCTTGGCGAGTTTTACGCCATGGCGAAAGTCTCCAGCTCCTGCCCACCGGACGGTCTGGTTATGGAGCACGGCTGGGAGCCCTATATGTACAAATTCAAGAAGGGTCACAACGAGGTCGTCCCGACGGCACTCAACCTGCTCGAGATGGCAGATGGATGGGGCCACCTGAAATTCGGCGGCCTCTGGGATGGCAACCAGTATGCGTACGATGGTGCGATCGACTTTGAAAAAGCAAATGTGTAAGGTAGGAGAGCAGTATGTCTAAACGACAATTAGCAATGGTAATGGATTTGAACAAATGTATCGGATGCCAGACCTGTACCGTCGCATGTAAAACGCAATGGACCAACCGTAACGGCCGCGAATACATGTATTGGAACAACGTCGAGACCTATCCGGGGTCCGGTTATCCGAAGAACTGGATGGAGCTTGGCGGCGGATTCGACGCAGCGGGCGACCTGCAGGCCGGCATCGTCCCCAACATCGAAGCCGATTACGGTGTGCCGTGGGACTACAACCACGACGAATTGCAGTTCGGAGCACAGCTCAAGCCGAATGTGGAGCCGACATGGGGGCCAAACTGGGACGAAGACGAGGGAGAAGGGAACTTCCCGAACGACAACTACTTCTTCTATATTCCCAGAATATGCAACCACTGTACAAATCCGGGATGTTTGAGTGCCTGTCCCCGTGACGCGATATTCAAACGGGAGCAGGACGGTGTCGTGCTGGTCGACCTGGATCGCTGTCAGGGATACCGTTACTGTATCGCGGGATGCCCTTATAAAAAGATCTACTTCAACCCGAAAATCAGCAAGAGCGAAAAGTGCATCCTCTGCTTCCCGCGGGTTGAGAAGGGTCTGCCGCCGGCTTGTGCCCAGCAGTGTGTCGGCCGTATCCGTTTCGTCGGATTCCTCGACGACGAAGAGGGGCAGGTTTACAAACTGGTCCACAAATACAAAGTGGCCCTTCCGCTGCGCAGCGACTACGGAACTCAGCCCAACGTTTACTACGTGCCGCCGACGGAGGCACCGCCGAAATTCGATGCCGAGGGGCGCATCATCCCGGGCAGCAACCGTGTGCCGATCGAGGAGCTCGAAAAACTCTTCGGCAAAGAGGTGCATCAGGCGATGAAAACACTGCGTGCCGAAAAAGAGAAACGCAAGAAGACGGGAAAGAGCGAGTTGATGGATCTGCTTATCGCTTACAAACACGAAGATATGTTCCGACTCGATCAGAACTACTATCAGGGTATCGCGAAGAAGCAGGGACTTTCCCTCGCACCGATCGACAACCGGTACATGGCGGGTAAAAATACCGAGAACAAATACAAGTTTAAGGTGGTGGAATATGAATAAGCTATTATCTGCAGCCGTGGCTGTGGCGGTTGCCGCTACGGTGGTATCTGCCCAGAATGCCATCGTCGCACAAAAAACTAGCCGGGATGTCACCCATTTGACACCGACATCGAAGGCGTGGGATTATGTCAAGGGCACAGAGGTGGATCTCTATCCGCAGTCGACGATTCAGATGAACGATCTTCGTGCGAATCTGATGAACAAGCGGATCAAAGGCAAAACTGCCACGGTCAAGGCGATTTACGACAGCAAAAACATCGCCTTTTTACTGGAGTGGCCCGACGGTACCCGCAGCATCCAGCAGGGGTACCGCTCCGATGTCTATGGCGACGGATTCGCGGTTCAGCTCCCCGTCAATTTCGATGATCCGAAAAAGCTTCCCTATATCGGAATGGGAAGCGAAGGACGGCCTGTCGTGATTCATTTGCAAAAAGCGGTACAACCGATCTTCGAACCCAATGGAAAGGGCGATGTCGGAATGCAGCAGAATGTGCTGAGCAAAAACGCCTTCGGGAAGGATGCCGGAGCGTATCAGGACAAAGTGGCATCGCTGGCCGTCAAAGATTATCAGCGATCCTTCGTTTCCGAAGGCTTCCGCTCGATGACCGAAATCAAAGACAGCAGCGAGAAGTTCGATGCCGATATGAAATACGGCAACAAGCACTGGAAGGGAACGCTGATTAGACCGTTGAACGATGTCTATCTGCATCTGGACAAAGGGGGCGCTTTCCCCGTCGCTTTTGCAACATGGGACGGAGCCCGAATGAACCGGGACGGCCTGAAGCTGCTTTCCGGATGGGTTCCGGTGAAACTGGAGGGCCAGACGGGCGGTGACGCCTTGGTCGAGGAGTTGACGGCAAAACCGAAAGGGAATGCCGAAAACGGCAAAAACCTTGTGATGCAAAACGGCTGTATGGGATGCCACTATATTCCGGGCATGAGTATGCCGGGCTTCATGGCACCCAATCTCAACAATGTCGGCGGCCAGGCGACGGCGGCCTATATCCGTGAATCGATCGTCGATCCCAATGCGGTCATCGTTCCCGGATACAATCGCAACGCCCATCCCAACACGCCGTGGTACAATGTGGTGGACGGCAAGCGACAATCCACAATGCCGCCCTATCCTCTGGATGACAAGAGCCTGGACGATATGGTCGCTTACCTGAAAACCCTCAAAGTGGAGGTGGAAAAATGAAAAAGCTTCTGATAATGCTGCTCGGTTTCGGCCTGGCGGCAGCCATGGCCGGGAACGAAGGGTTCGAAAAGAAAGGTTTTCTGACGACCAAATGGTGTGTGCAGAACGACATGTTCAAGGATTGCCGTCTCGAAACGGCGGTATGCGGCTATGAGGGTTGTTATGAAAAGTGGAAATTCGGAGACAAAATCAAAGAGGAGATGGTACTTTACGTTCATGACGACGGCAAATACTACCGGGTGGACCTGGGCAATCTCAAGCGAAGCGAACTCGACGAGGCGATGAACCGCAACGAAGTGACACTGATCGGCAGCTATGACAAGAAGAGAAATCTCATTCATGTTAAAGAGTTCAAGGCCCCTCCTCCTCCGAAAAAATCCTTCTTCAAAGGATGCCTCTAATTTTTCCGCCCTTCGGGGAGAAAAACAATATTTGTACCAAATCCCTTCCCGGGATTTGGAATGCGGGCAATGACCAATCCGTTTGATGAAGCGGAATACAAATTGTCAAAAAACAGATAGGTGATTGTCCTTTTTTTCTGCTATCATTTTCTACGATTTTCTCAAGGAATTTTCATATGGACGACAAAACAAGACTCTATATCTACGCTTTTTTATCCCGTGTTTTTACAGAGGAGCTCGACGCCAAGGCACTCGAAGACCTCAGAAACAGCGAATCATTGCTGGAGACCATCGGCGAAGAGACGCACGAATGGTTCCGCACCACCGACGAAGTGGCACTGGCGGAGGCTCTCAATGTGGACTACAACTCGCTTTTTGGGATCAACAACCACCCGATCGAATCGGCCGTGATGGACAGCAAAAACGAGATTCTCGTAGGATTGCAAAACCCCGTGATGCAGTTTTATTTCAGCCATGGGTACGATTTGAATCTGGAGAGTTCCAAGCTCTACGTGCCCGACCACGCCGGCATCGAATTTGGCTTCATGCAGAGCATGATCAGTGCCGGTGACAAAAAAGCGCAAGCGGAGTTTCTGCATAAACATCTGGTACAGTGGATCGTCCCCTTCCTTGTTGCGGTCAAGCCAATGGCAGATACACCTTTTTACCGGGATCTGTGTGATTTCACGATCGAATTTCTGCTGTCGGACTATTCCCAGCTGGTCGATGAGGTAGGAGAGGTCGATGCGTAACGAGGCAATGACCGAAGGAAATCTTTTCAAGTTCGACTACTTCAAGTGCCTGCGCAGCGACTATGCAAAAAACGAGTGCACTATCTGCATCGATCTGTGTCCCGAAGAGGCGATGGTTTTCGACCGGAAAAAACTGACTCTCGATACCGAGAGATGTACGGCTTGTGCCGCCTGTGTGGGAAGCTGTCCGACCGAAGCGCTCGCCAGCGAGGTTTTCGACCCCAACCGGTTCTCTCTGGAGTTTGCCTCGCAGCAGAAGCCGCTCATCTCATGCAAGGAGAATGTCCCCTGTCTCTCGGCACTTTCGAGCGAACATTTTATCGCCATCGCGCTTCGCAAAGAGGGTGGAGTGGAGTGCGACCTGTCCCATTGCGCGGAGTGTTCCGTCAACAAGGATGGCAAAGTGCTTGCCTCCATCGAAGCCTCCATCGCCGAAGCCAACAGGTTTTTGGAAATGTTTGGTTTTGAACGCCTAGTTTCGATGCGTCACGAAGCCCAGGAGAACGCGCCCGATGCCGGACGCCGGATGCTTTTTAAAAAACTTGCCAATGCGGTGAAAGAGGCGGGTGAAGAGGATGGGATGAGGGAGTTGATCCATCTGAACGATGAAAAACAGCCGCTGAAGCGCATTCTTTTGAAAAACGCTCTTAAAAAAGTTTCGGAGAGTTTCCCAAAAGAGACGACGCGGGAAGCTGCGTTCTCTTTTGTGGTGGGCAAGAAGATCGACGCGATAAGCTGCAACAACTGCCAGGAGTGCGCCATGTTCTGCCCCACCGATGCGCTTTCGATTCTGAAGGACAATACCGGCATCCTGTTTCAAATGGGCAAATGCATCGCCTGCGGCATATGCAACGACGTCTGTCAGCCCCGATCGATCACCGACGACAACAGCTTTGACCTCGTCGATTTCGCATTCGATAGAATGCAGATTTTGGTGAAACATCGGCTGGAGATATGCGAAGAGTGCAAGGTGGCATTTTCCTATCACGGCGGCGAGAAGGTGTGTGATAGGTGCAAAGAGTTCAAAGAAAATTTCTCCGACCTCTTTACGATGGCCAAAGACCTGGAGTAGAGGCTCTCAAAACTTTCTATTTTTCGCACTCAACCGAAAGGGGGCTGTGCCTTTGTGGTGATTTTCAGAATGAGCTGCCGTCTGCGCCCTCTATCGCCTCTAGCCAGGCTTTCCCCTCCTCTTCCGGCTCATTTTTACTGGGTATCGCCGGTTCTTTTAGTTACTTTCCACCCTTTTTCTTATAGGCTTCGGCCATCTCCAGAGCTTTTTTCCACGCTTTGGTCCCCAATTTTTTCGCTTCGGCCGTCAATTGGTCTTTGATCTCCGCACCTTTGAGGGCGGCCTCTTTGGCCAGCGTCGCCATCTTCTGTTTGGCCACATCTATCGTTTCTGCGCTGATGCGCTTGAGTTCGGCGAACTGGTCACCCAGGATGTCGGCAGACTCTTTGAGGATTTTGCCGATAAAAGGGGAACTTTTGGATGCGACATGGTCGATGATTTCACGGTAGAGTTCGTCGCTTCGCGAGAGCATGGCGACCAGCTCGTCCCAGTTGGTCACATGGCCCAGCCGAATCTCTTCGGGGGCGAACTGCAACTGCTCCTTGAGTTGGCGGACAGTGGCGATGAGAGCGTCGTTGATACCGTAGACGGTCCCTCGGATGATCGTTTCGGCATTGGTGGGGGTCGCTTCGGCCAGTTCGGACGCTTTCATGAGAATGGTGCCAAGAATGGCGCGGATGCGTGCCGCGCTCAAGAGTCCTTCGCTGAGGGCTTTGTGGGTAATCTGGCGAATCACTTCCCGAATGGAGCTTTCGACCGTTTCGGCCTCTTCCAGTGCCGCGACGAGTGCCGCTTCGACCGTTTCATTGAGAATACCGAGCCCTTCGACATGCTCCAGTTCCGTATTTTCAAGCGCTTCCTGCCAGATTTTCCGATCATGAGACACCAGCTTTGCTCCTGCTGTTTCGATACCGTTGAAGAGCTCGCGCAGACTTCGCTGCAACTCCTCCTCTTCGGTGCTCAGATGGCGCTGCAGGCGGTCGATTTCGACGATGAGTCGTTCAATCTCCTTCTCTTTCGGTTTCTGTACCGTATCGACGAGTGTTTCGAAGGCGTACTGCAGTATCTCCTCCCGTGCCGCTCCCATCTGCGTCAATTCCCTATGCAGCGACGCCGCTATCGATTCGCTCAGGCTTTGGGGGGACATGCCGGGATGGGTATGCACCGCCGTTTCGATCGCTTTCGCGATGCCCTCCTTCAACGCCGCCTCTTCATCTTTGCCGGAGCGAAGGGCCTTTTCGTAATAGAGTGTTATTTCAAGTTCCATCTCTTCCCTTTCTAAAGAACCATTCTCAGATCATTGTGCGTTTTGAGCTGGCGAAAAATCTCCGTTCGGTCATCCTCGTTATGGACGATGGTCTTGACTTCGTAGCTGTAATAGCTCCCCTTCTTCGACGTTTTGGAAAATGTACAGGTATGGGGGCGTTCGCCCATGACCGATTTGACCGCTTCGAGAATCTCTTCCTTCCGATGGCCGATCACTTTGTATTTCCATTCGCAGGGATAGACTATTTCGACCTTTCTATCCATTGCGTTGATAATTTCCACTCTTGCCTCCTTCTTTGGACTCGAGCTGGATGTTGAGTATCTGCATCCCCTTGTCGATCGCCTTGACCATGTCGTAGATCGTGAGCAGACCGATGCTCACACCCGTCAGCGCTTCCATCTCCACACCGGTCTTTCCCGACAGTTTTGCAGTGACGTAAAGTTTGAAACCCGGCAAATTTGGCAACTCTTCGATGTCGCAGTCTATTCCTGTTAGAAGAAGCGGGTGGCACATCGGAATGAGTTCCGGTGTCTTTTTGGTTCCCATGATGGCCGCGATGACGGCCGTCTGGAAGACAGGCCCCTTTTTCGTTCTGTTGCTGACGACGGCTTCGTATGCCTCTTTACTCATTTTGATCATGCCGCTCGCCACGGCGATCCGGCGGGTCGGCTCTTTCGAGCCCACATCGACCATCTTCGGACGATCGTTCTCATCGAGGTGTGTCAGATTGGCATCCACGTTCTCCGTCCTTTGGTTATATCTATTTTGTTTTTTATTTTATCATAACTGCTGACGAATAAATAAAGAGAGTGACGCAAATACAGTGTAGAATGACGATTTAATAATCATTTAATTGACTTTTATCGTCAAAATCATGTAAGATTATGAAAAAATTCAAGGAAGCTTATGACATATGCCTATTTGCGACAGATCCCGGGCACAAAAAATCTGACGCTGCAGCAGAAAGATGTCATCGGCTACGCACTTGGACAGGGGCTTGAGATCGACAAGGAGGTGGTCGAACACTCCAGCAAGAACCGCCCCATCGAAGAGCGGAAGCAGTTCGAGGAGTTCATGCATTCGATGGAAGAGGGGGACAACCTGATCATCGACGAGATCTGGACACTCAGCAATCGGGTGGAGGAGCTTGTCAAGATCCTCTGTTGCACGATGAGCCGGAAAATCAATCTGTATGTGGCAAGCCGGGGCATTCTGATTACCAAAGAGACGCCGATCGGATACGTGATGCCGCTATTGAACGAGCTGCGGGAGGAGTCCCATGACCGTCGAAGCGGCGTCGGACGGCCAAAGGGAAGCAAGTCGAGATCGAAATTCGACACGCTGCAACCGAAAATTCTTCAGATGCTCAAAGATGGGCAGAGCGTCAGCGCGATCGCGCGCGAACTGGGTGTTAGCCGAAGTTCGCTCAAAGACTATATCGAATCTCGCTCGCTCAAAGAGCTGGTGGAAAACACTTTTGTCGAGATCGGACGTCCTCTGGAGACGGATATCATCAGCGACGAAATCCTGATCTGTCCATTCGAACAGGAGGATCGGAACAACAACACTATCAAACAAAAAGGAGTTAACTGATGCAAGCTACAAGCGGTGCGACAGCACCGAAAAAGAACCGGGCCAAAGAGTACCTGAAGGGGTGGGTACCGTACCGGTACAAGCGGTACTGGCTGTTTGGTATCGTGACGGTGATATCGCTGGTGCTGCCGTTTATACGGATCAACGGCAACCACTTCTTCCTGCTCAATTTCGACCACAAGCAGCTGCATTTCCTGTTCGTGCGGTTCGATATGCAAGAGCTCTACCTGATGCCCTTTCTGCTGATGCTGCTCTTTCTGGGGATCTTCTTCATGACGACCCTGGGCGGAAGAGTGTGGTGCGGCTGGGCCTGCCCGCAGACAATCTTTCGGGTCATCTACAGAGACCTGTTCGAGACCAAACTGCTGCATTTAAGAAAGCGGATCACGAACAAACAGCAAGAGCCCGACTTCTCCAAGGCCGAGAACAAAGCCAAAGAGGGGATCGCCATCGCCCTGTGGACCGTGCTGGCCCTCATCGCCGCCGCCGACTTCCTGTGGTACTTCGTGCCGCCGGAGGATTTCTTCCAGTATATCCAAAATCCCGGTGAGCACCCCGTGCTCATCGGCTTCTGGCTCGGCGTGACCCTCTTCCTCGTCGTCGATGTGGTGTGGCTCAAAGAGAACTTCTGCATCTACATCTGCCCCTACAGCCGCGTGCAGTCGGTCATGTACGACGACGATACGGTCATGGCGATCTACGATGTCAGACGGGGCGGGCACATCTACGACCACGAAGGCCAGGACAGCAAAAAACTGATCCACAGCGTCAAAGAGCTCCACGAAAGAGAGCCCGAAGCCGAATGCACCGCCTGCGAAAGCTGCGTCAAAGTCTGCCCGACCCATATCGATATACGACAGGGAATGCAGTTGGAGTGCATCAACTGCCTCGAGTGCGTCGACGCCTGCACCAAAGTGATGGGGGCGCTGGGTAAAGAGAGCCTCGTGCGCTGGACCAGCCCCCGAGAGATCGAAAAGGGAGAGAAGACCCACTGGCTCAGGCCCCGTACCATCGCCTACGCCGTGGCCCTGACCATCGTTTTCGTGGCGCTGCTGGTCATGGGGACCAAAAAAGAGCATATGCTGCTCAACATCAACAAAACGGCCCAGCTCTACCGGTTCACCCACGACGGACGGATCGTCAACGATTACACCTTCCTGTTCCAAAACACCGACAGCAAGGATCACAGCTACTACTTCAAAGTGGTGGACAACGACAAAATACGGATCGTCAAGCCGCGCAAGCCCTTCAAACTGCTGGCCGGCAAAAAGGCCAAGAAGATCGTCCAGCTCGAAGCGGTCGAGCCGCTGGCCAAAGATACGCGCAAAGACACCCCGGTGCCGATCACGATCAAAGCTTTCGCGGTCGACGACCCCGAAAAGATCGTTGTCGAACGGCATACCGTCTTCGTCTATCCCCGGTGGGATATCGCTCAGAAAAAATTGAAAAAGGCCAAGTGAGATGCTGATCGCGATGCCGGTGAAGATGAACCGGGAAAACCCGCCGTTGACGACCGTTTTCGGCAAAGCGAAATGGTTCGCCTTCGCCGATGAAGGCGGCACGGTCGAGATACGCGAAAATCCCTATGCCGGCGGGCCCAAAACGGTAGTATGGCTGATCGATAACGGTGTTGATACGATCATCACCCAGCATATCGGGGGGAATCCCTTCATGATTTTGAAAAATGCGGGGGTGCGCCTCCATTATCCTGGTGAAGGGCGTATAGTTGTGTCTGAAGCGATCGAAAAACTCAAAAACGGTCAATGCGAGGAGATCGATACGGACAATGTGATGCGGTTTATGCATCATTAGAGGAAATGAGGAGGTGACAGTGAAACACGTATTGGTTCTAGGAGGCGGTTTCGCGGGATTGGAAGCGGCGATTTTTCTGCGGAAAGAGAACTACAGGGTGACGCTTGTTAGCGAGCGGGATTACTTCTACATCTACCCCACATCGATCTGGGTGCCGGTGCACAAGGCCGACTTCGGGGATGTCACGATCGATATGAACGAACTCTCGAGAGTACACGGGTTCAAATTCGTCAAGGACCGGGTCGAAGCGATCCGCGCCAAAGAGAACCGGGTGGAGCTGGAACATCAGGTGATCGACGACTATGACGAGCTAGTGGTCGCCATCGGTGCGAGCAAGGTCAAACACGAGGGCATCGAACATACGCTGAGCATCTGTGGAGAACCCAGGCAGGCGCTTTTGATGCGCCAGAAACTGGATGCACTGGTTGAAAGGGGGGGTGGAAAGATCGCGATGGGATTCGGCGGCAACCCGAAAGACTCTACCGGTGTGCGGGGTGGGCCCGCTTTCGAGATGCTCTTCAATGTCCATCACATGCTGAAGAAAAAGGGCATCCGCCAAAATTTCGAACTCACCTTTTTCGCGCCGATGGAGACACCGGGAGCCCGACTCGGCCCTCAGGCGCTGAAGATGATGGACGTTTTCTTCTCGAAACTCGATATCGCCAAACATTTCGGCAAAAAGATCAAGCGGTTCGAGGAGGACGGAATCGTTTTCGAGGACGAGAGCAAACTCGAGAGCGATTTTACAATGTTCATCCCCGCCAACGCGGGGCATCCGGTTTTTCAGAATTCCGATCTGCCGCTAACGGAGGCGGGATTCGTGAAAATCGACAACTACTGCCGGGCCGAAGGTTTCGACAATGTCTGGGCGGTAGGTGACTCCGCCGCCATCGAGGGTCCCGACTGGCGTGCCAAGCAGGGGCATATCGCCGAGGTGATGGCGCGCAACACGGCCCACAACATCAAGGTCAAAGAGTCGGGAGAGGGCGAGATGCAAGGGTATCTGGACCATCTTAACATCCTTTGCGTCATGGACAGCGGCGACGGGGCGGCCTTCGTCTACCGCGACGACCATCGCGGCCTGATGATTCCGATGCCGCTTGTAGGCCATTGGCTCAAAAAGGGCTGGGGATGGTATTGCAAAAACTCCAAACTGGAAAAAATTCCCCGTATTCCGGGACTGTAAGGAAAGGGCGTATGAAACAAAAAGTATTCAAGGAAAAATATCCGATTTTCGAACTCATTCTCGACAAGAGTGAAACCACATGCAAAAGCGTGGACGAGATTATCGCATTTTTCAGAAAGAAGATCGAGGCCCATCCAGTGGCGACCTATATCGCCACATTCGATCATTACGCCCATACTGCCGCCCTGGCGGAGGGCAGCATCGACAAAAACATCAAAGCAGCGAAGAATATCGTCTTCTGTTTCGGCAAAGAGCTGCCGACACCGGAAGTGATGGCGGTGCGGCCGCGATCGATCGGAGTGAGTGACCTGGGCGACAGGTTTGTCGTCATTTTCATGGAGGCGCCCAATCCGCAGGCGAACGAAGCGATGGAGGTATGGAGTAAAGCGCTCAAAAACGCCTGAGCCCTTCCCCGGGATTTGGTTGGCTTCTCTATGTAAGCATGCCGCCGCTCGGTGGCATGCGTGTATCTTTGCGGGTGCTTCGCGGTCACCTTTGATATAATCTCTTTATGCACTATTTGCCGATTATACTTCTGGCGACTTTTCTTTCGGTCGTCATCAACCTTTTTTTAAAACGCTTCAATGTTCCGACGGTGATCGGTTACATCATGACCGGTATCGCCGTTACGGCATTTTTCGACCTGCATCGCGATTTCACCGAGCAACTGCACCATATCGCGGAGTTCGGAATCGTCTTTTTGATGTTCACCATCGGCCTAGAGTTCTCCTATCGCCATCTGATCAGGATGAAGCGGGAGGTTTTTCTTTACGGTACGCTTCAGCTGCTTCTGAGTGCCCTGATATTCGGTTTTTTCGCATACAACCTTGGGGGACTCTCTTTTAAGGGCGCTATCATCACCGGGTTGGCGCTGGGCCTATCCTCGACGGCGATCGTCCTGAAAATGCTGGGAGAGTCGGGGCAGATGCACGCTCCTTTCGGAAGAAAAGCGGTGGGCATACTGATTTTCCAGGATATGGCCGTCATTCCCATTCTGCTGATGATCACCATTTTTTCATCCCGAAGCAGCGATTTGGGCGGAATGCTCTGGCAGACGTTCATCGACGCCGTCGCCGTCGCCATCGTTATCTATCTCGTGGGCAAATATCTTTTGGAGTGGGTGCTGGCACAGATCGCCCGGGCCAATTCTACCGAAATCTTTTTGAGCGCCATTTTGCTCATCGTCATCGGCGCGGCGCAACTGGCGCACTTTTTCGGGTTCAGCTACTCTTTGGGGGCGTTTTTGGCCGGTATGATGCTGGCCGAAACCCACTATAAATACAAGATCGAGGCGGAGCTGGTGCCTTTCCGCGATCTTCTGCTGGGGCTCTTCTTCGTCACCGTCGGCATGCAGATCGACCTGCCGGTGGTCGCGAAGAATATCGGCTGGATACTTGGGGTCGCAGTTGCCGTCATGGCATTGAAGTTCGCGACAGTCTATCTTTTTCTGCGCTTTTTCACGCGGTCTCGTGTCGCTCTGAAAACAGCGCTCGCTCTGGCGCAGGTGGGTGAATTCGCTTTGGCGGTTTTCGCCCTGGCGCAGGCGAACGGCCTGCTGGATGCGCGCATCACCCAGATCATGCTGAGCGCCATCATCGTTTCGATGGTGGCATCGGTCTTCATACTCGCCCGTATCCGCGATATCGCCGACCGTTTCTCCCCCGAACCGGAGCCCGATTTCCGGCCACCGGAGTCGGCGGGATTTCACAACCATGTCATCGTCTGCGGGTACGGGCCGCTGGGCCGGAAGGTGTGCGCCGAGCTGAAGCGGCAGCAGGCCAGCTATCTGGTGCTCGAACACGATATCCATAGAATGGAAGAGGGGCAGAGAGCAGGAGAACCGATCTTTTTCGCCAATGCGGCCAACGAGGGAACGCTCAGGCATTTCAATGCCGCCGAGGCAAGCGCCGTCATCGTCGCCGTGGATAACGCCAAGCATCTGCGGCTCATATGCGAAGCGCTGGATGCCGTCGCCCCCGAGGCCAATGTGGTCGCCAAGGCGAAGACCCGCTCCGAAGCCGAACTCGTGGTGGGGCTCAATGTCGATCATGTAGTCATCGAAAGCGAAGAGATGGCGCGACTGCTCGTGGCGGAGGCGATGCGCTGCAGACTCGGAATTCACGCAAAGCGCTGAGAAAGGTGAAACTGACGTTACGCAAAAAGCAAAACGTCATCTCCAATCTAAAGATTTCGAAGCTTTAGGGGGAGGCCATAAAGATCTTTGGGACGGCCAGTCCCCGCCAAAGCTTAGGTCCAGCTCAAGCTTTGCGTAACATCGGATTGAAATTTCTGCCGCCGGACACTCCAAACTCAACGCTCCTTTATCACCTCTTTGCTAAAATTCGTCCAACATCTTTCACGGCGAGGCGATTATGACAAAATATATTTTTGTAACGGGCGGTGTTCTCAGCTCGTTGGGCAAGGGCATCACGGCGGCGAGTGTGGGGACGCTGCTGAAGCAGACGGGGCTGAATGTCTCCATTTTGAAGATGGACCCCTACCTGAACATGGACCCGGGGACCATGAGCCCTCTGGAACATGGCGAGGTATTCGTCACGGCCGACGGGGCGGAGACCGATCTGGATCTGGGGCACTACGAGAGGTTTTTGAATGTCGATCTGAGCAAGAAGAACAACTTCACCACGGGCCAGATCTACCACTCCGTTTTGACCAAGGAGCGCAAAGGGGAGTATCTGGGCAAGACGATCCAGGTGATCCCCCATATCGTGGGCGAAGTGAAGCAGCGCATCTTCGAAGCGGGTAAGGGCAAAGATGTGCTGATCGTGGAGCTGGGCGGCACCGTGGGTGATATCGAAGGGCTTCCGTTCCTGGAGACGATCCGCCAGATCAAGCACGAACTGGGCAGTGAACGGGTCATCAACATCCACGTGACGCTGGTGCCCTACATCAAAGCCGCCGGCGAGCTGAAGACCAAGCCGACCCAGCACAGCGTGCAGGAGCTTCGCCGTATCGGTATCACGCCCCACATGATCATCGCCCGGTGCGAAAAGCCGCTTCCCAAAGAGCTGAGAAAGAAGATTGCCGTCAGCTGCGATGTCGACATGGACAGTGTTATCGAGTGCATGGATGCGCCGACGATTTACCAGGTACCGCTCAATTTCCTCAAAGACGGCATCATGCATCCGCTCATCAAGCGGTTCCACCTGACCGATACCGAACCAAACATGGAGGAGTGGGATATTCTGGTCAAGCGAATCATCGCGCCCCGCGACGAGATCACCATCGCCTTCGTCGGAAAGTATCTGGGGCTCAAGGAGTCCTACAAATCCCTGACCGAGGCCTTGATCCATGCAGGCGCCGCCCTCGATACGAAAATCAATCTCCACTGGGTCGACAGCGAGGATATCGAAGAGAAGGGGATCGAAGAGACGATCGGCGAAGTGGACGGCATTCTTGTCGCCGGCGGCTTCGGTGTCCGCGGAGTCGAGGGCAAAATGATGGCGATCCGCCATGCCCGCGAGAACCGGATTCCCTATCTTGGCATCTGTCTGGGTATGCAGCTGAGCCTGATCGAATATGCCCGCAATGTTTTGGGCATCGAAGAGGCCAATTCGGTGGAGTTCGATCCGGAGACGAAGGAACCGGTGATCTATCTGATCGACGAGTTCATCGACCAGGCGGGCCAGAAACAGGTGCGGACCCATACCAGCCCGCTGGGTGGGACGATGCGCCTGGGGGCGTATCCCTGCGAAATCAAAGAGGGAACGAAACTGTTCGAAGCCTACGGGGGCAAAAAGATCATCTACGAGCGGCACCGTCACCGCTACGAAGCGAACCCGGCGTATCGAAACAGACTGGAAAAAGCCGGCATGGTCGTGTCGGGAGAGTCCAACGGCCTGATCGAAGCGGTCGAAGTGAAAGATCATCCCTGGTTTCTCGGTGTGCAGTTCCATCCCGAATTCACCTCGCGCCTGCAGAACCCCAACCCCTCTATTCTCGCGTTTGCAAAGGCGGCATTGACGGCGAAAAACGCAGAGAATGAGTAAACTCCCCCGGCTCACCAAAGCGAAGGTCGAAGCGCTCCTCGCCGCACGTTTTGAAGACGGCATCAAGGAGCTGAGGGACCTTCCCGATCCCTTTGCGCTGCACGATATGGATCGTGCCGCCGACCGGATCGTATCCGCGATTCGCGGCAATGAGCGTATCGCGGTCGTCGGCGATTATGATGTGGACGGTGTCGTCTCTTCGGCATTGATGGCGGAGTTTTTTCAGATTATCGATTATCCCGTCGAGATTCTCATCCCAAACCGGTTTACCGACGGCTACGGAGTCTCTGCGGAGATTCTCGACCGTCTCGATGCCGATGTCGTCATCACGGTCGATAACGGCATCGCCGCCATCGAAGCGGCGGAAGTGTGCAGGGCACGCGGGATCGATCTGATAATTACCGACCACCATACCCCTTCCGATACGCTTCCTAATGCCTATGCCATCGTCAATCCCAAGAAAGAGAGTTGCTCCTTTGCCTATCCGGAAATCTGCGGGGCCCAGGTGGCGTGGTTTTTGATCGGTGCTCTGAAACAGCGACTGGGGCTCGCTATTAAAATGGGCCGTTTCCTCGATCTTCTGGCACTCGCGATCGTCGCCGACGTGATGCCGCTGACTTCGATCAACCGGCCGCTCGTACGCAAGGGGCTTGCCATGCTTTCTACCTCTTCCCGTCCCGCGTTCGTGGCGGTACGCTCCTATCTTGGAAAACAGAACTTCAGTGCGGAGGATATCGGTTACGGCATCGCGCCGAGAATCAACAGCGCCGGCCGGATGGAGGATGCGTCCATCGCCTTGAGGTTTTTGCGGGCCAGTACGCTCGAGGAGGCGAGCAGAGAGTGGCTTGCGCTCGATTCGCTGAACCGGATGCGCCGCCAGGAGGAGGCGCGGATGACGGAAGCGGCGGTCGCCATGGCCAATCCGGACGACTCCGTCATCGTTGTGGCGCAGGAGGGCTGGCACGAAGGGATTGTCGGCATCGTCGCATCGCGGCTTGTCGACAGGTTCAAAAAACCGGCCATCGTTCTTTCGGTCGAGAACGGACGGGCGAAAGGGAGTGGCCGCAGCATCGGCGAAGTCGACCTCTTCGCGCTTCTTAAACGCTCCAGTGACTACCTGACGGGTTTTGGAGGCCATCCGTTGGCGGCGGGGCTTGCCCTGGACGCAGACAATCTCGAAGCGTTCCGCGCCGCTGTCTGCGAAGAGGCTTCAAAACTGGACCCCGCTCTTTTTACACCCAAAGAGCATCTGCTGGGTGAGCTTCCGATGGGTGAGATCGACTGGGAGTTGATGGAAATTCTTCAGCGGTACGAGCCTTACGGCGAGGCGAACCAGCGTCCCAGATTCCTGCTGAGCAACGTTGAGGTGGCGGAAGCGAAATCGGTGGGTGCCGAAAAGAAGCATCTAAAGCTTTTTCTCAAAGATGGCGATATCGGCCTTCATGCGATTCAGTTCGGATATGTGAAACCTGTGAAACCGGGAGATCGCATCACCCTTTCGGGGACGCTGCAGATCAATGAATTCAATAATAAAAAATCGATTCAAATGATGGTTTATCAAATTTATTGATGATTTAATAAGATATTTTTTACCTTCATGACACTATAATAGTGCCATTCGCAAAATTGAGAGGAGATGCATAATGGATAAGAAAATTCTTAAACACAGCGAAGAGGTGATTTCGGAGCTGATGAAGAAGGAGGGCATGAGTCGCCGGGACGCCCTGAAACTGATGGGTCTTGGCGCCGGTGCGACGATGCTCGGGCGTGCCCCGGCCATGGCCGCTACGGATGCACAGGCGGCAGGGAGCGACAAGAAGGCGAAAATAGTTATCGTCGGGGGTGGCGCCGGTGGTATTATGGCGGCCGCCCGTTTGCGAAGAGCCGCTTCCAATGCGGAAATCACGGTGATTGCCCCCAACGACATTCACCTCTATCAGCCGGGTCAGGTTTTCATGGCGGCAGGCCTCTATACGGAAGAGGACATCAAAAAACCCAATGCCGATCTGATGCCCGATGGCGTCAAGTGGGTCAAAGACGAGGTCAAGGCATTCGATCCTGACAACAATCTCGTCGAAACGGCACAGAACGGAAAAATCAACTACGATTTCCTGGTCGTGGGAACGGGTCTGCAGTACGATTACGAAAGAATCGAAGGGATGTCTGCTGACCTGGTGGGCCAGAAAGGAATTTCCAGTGTCTATCTGAACAATCCGAAAGCCGGTACGGCCAAAGGGGGCGTCGCTACATGGGAATGGTTCAAGCAACTGCGCGCGGCGGCGGAGAAAGCGAGTCCGGACAATCCCATCACTGCCATCTACACCCAACCCGATACCCCCATCAAGTGCGGCGGTGCACCACAGAAAATTCTCTATCTCAGTGACGACTTCCTTCGCGGCAACGGTCCGGTCGGAGGTGCGGATGTTCATAACAATGTCAAATCCTATTTCTGCAAAAAAGGCACCAAACTCTTCGGTCTCCCGGGATACAACAAGACACTTGTCGAAGAGGTGACTCCGATGTACGGCAACATCACCGACAAGTGGAACCATGTTCTGCGCAAGATCGATGCCGACAAGAAGGTCGCGACATTCGAGCATACGTATCAGATCAAAGGCAAATGGGATCCCGATCTGGAAGAGTATGAGATGACAACGAAAACCGAAATGGTTGAGATGCCGTATGACTTTATCCATGTCGTCCCGCCGATGAAAGCGGTTGACGCTGTTGCCAACTCCCCTCTTGGATGGCAAAAGGGTACTGCGAAAGGATGGCTCGCCTGCGACCGATACACTCTGCAGCACATGAAGTACAAAAATGTCTTTGGTATCGGCGATATTTTGGGGATACCCAAAGGCAAAACCGGAGGATCCGCACGCCATCACGGACCCATACTCCAGGACAACCTCATTGCGGTAATGGAAGGGAAGGAACCGACCGCCAAGTTCGACGGGTATACGGTTTGCCCCCTGAAAACCCAATACGGCAAAATCATGCTTGCCGAGTTCAATTATGATGGACCGGCCCCCTCATTCCCGCTCGATCCTACCGTTCCAAGATGGATATGGTGGGCATTCGACCTTTACATGCTCAAGCCGATGTACTGGCAGCTGATGATGCGCGGCCTCATGTAAGAGGCTTTTTGGCGGACTCCTGCGCGGAGTCCGCATGTTTTTTCTGTTTTCTTCATATTTTTTCTCCTTTTGGACCACTTTTTGCTACCATTTTATAAACCAAGCGGATGCCAACGGGGTATTGAAGATGTCTGTTGTGAAAAAAGAGTTGACTCTATTTGTGGCGATTTTTTTTATTCTTGCCATAGGAATGCATTTCAAGGAGTGGGTCGATCATCCGATCGCGCACATCGAAGCTCTTCCAAAAAGCCCGCTGGGGCCCTTGCACCCCCTTTACATTACGGTATCGGTGTATCTTTTTTTTCTTGTTGGCCGGTTGGCCATACGCGGTATAATGAAACTTTTCAAATAAGGATGCTCTATTGGAATATTATACTTGGATACTGGCGTTTCACGTGATGAGTTTCATGAGCTGGATGGCGATGCTTTTCTATCAACCCAGGCTCTATGTCTACCACCAGGAACATGCTGACAACCGGGGATTTGTGGATGTGGTCAAGATACAAGAGGGAAAACTCTACCACTTTATCGGCGTGCCTGCCATGTGGGCGACCCTGCTTAGCGGAGGCGCGATGATCTGGCTCAATCCGGGGCTTTTCCAAAGCGGTATCTGGCTCTGGGTCAAGCTTGTCGCCGCGGCGCTGCTGGTCGCCTACCACTTCTCACTGGGATGGTTCATGGCACGGCTTCAGAAGGGTGAATGCAGCAAAAGCGGAAAGTTTTTCCGGGCGTACAATGAAGTCCCGACACTTCTGATGATCATCATCGTCATCATGGTGGTTATCAAACCTGTGTAAACAGGGATACGGCATGGAAAAAATCGAAAGGGAGGTGGTTCAAAGAGGTATCGTCAAGGCGCACATACGGTTTGTGAAAAAGAGCGACATTTCGCTCGCCATGCTCTGTTTCGCTTTCGATCCGGCCAAAATGAGTGAGGAGACGCTCGAAAAAGCGGTTATGATAGTGCAGGAAAATACCGATTTCTCTTCGCTTGAGCTGTGTGAAGACGGTACGATGATGACTTTCATGAAGGATATGCATCTGCACCGGTGCGTTCAGGTGGTCAAAAACATCCAGGAGACCCTTCGCCGATCCCATGACGTGGAAATTGCCTACGGCGCGTTGACGATCATCGACAAAGAGGATGATTACGAGAGTCTGATGCACCGGATTCGGCGCTATCTGGAGCAGTCCAAAGTGGGTGAAGAGGGCAGGCTTTGCTACGGGACACGAACCTACGACTTTTGCAGCGAAGGGGGCGAGGAGCAGATTTTCTCCAACTTTTTCGCCGACAACCGAAGGATAACGCTCTACAACTTCTACAACGGCATGCCATTGAGCGAAGAGGTAAAGGTCCTCTCCTACAAAAACGGCATCCTGCGTATCAAAACAACTCTCGCCAGGGCCGCCTTTTTGAAAAACGAGCCCTTCACATTCTTCAAGCACCCTCTGTTGCCCGATACGGTCAAAGCGGATGTGGCCAATGCCGTGCCCAATCGTGCCGAAGTGGTGTTGACAAATCTGCGATTCATCGACAAATCGCCCGTAGACAGAGAAAATATCCGCGTCATGCCCGATGAAACGATTGAAGTTTTCATCGAATGTGCCAATGGGGAGGAGATCGTTGGCAGCATCCACTCTCTGGCGGTCAATTCGCTGGCTATCCGTTTGGATGATAGGGAGATGGCCGACTTCTGCTTCGAAGGGGACGAGAAGCACGTGGTGATCTCCTTCGACCTTCCGGAGAGGGAGAGACGCAAAACCCATTTCCGAATATCCGCGATTCTGCGCTATCGCAAGGCCAATCAGTTGATTTTCTCCATCTATCCCAACCATTTTTTCAAGCAGAAGATCGAAAACTATATCGCGCTACAGCAGACGCGGCTTATCACCATCATGCAGAAGATGGTGCTCAACTTCTATCAGGGCTGATCGATTTCAACAGAAAGGAAACAGGTGTGAAAAAATATATGAGAGGGATGGTGCTGGCATGTGTTCTAGCGGGTGTCACGGCTTTCGCGGCCCAGAAGGAGGCATTGCGTATGGGCGCTTATTTCGGCCAAATCCCGGTAAAGATCGACTTCGACAAAAGAGACGGGTATCCGCTGCACTATGGAACCTGGGCCGGCAACCTCTATCTTTACAAAGAGAAAAAAGAGATTCAGGAGTGGGTCGGAGAGATGAAGACCGAGATGATCAAAGAGGCGCTGCAGGCGTCAAAAACCTATGCGGAGTCCAACGGATACAGGTACTTCGCTGTGGACAATATGCACTTCCAGGTGGTTCACACAAAGGAGCGTATCGAACTCTATTTCGACGGCAATGCCGTGGTGTGGAAGTAGTATCCATCTTTGTTGTTGTACCCAGAATTTCCGGGATTGCCCACGCAGACGGCATAAAAAAAGGCGGACCCGAAGGCCCGCCTTGTATTCCCCTGAATGTAGCAGTCAGCCGATCTGTTTTTACTTGCTGGCAGCGGCTTTCGCGGCTTCCAGAGCCTCTTCGTAATTCGGCTCTTCGGTGATTTCCGGTACGAGCTGCTTGTAGACGATCGTGCCGTCTTTGTCGACGACGAAAATGGCGCGTGCGGTGACACCTGCAAGCGGACCTTCCGCGATGAGCACACCGTAGGCGTTCGCGAAATCTTTGTTTCGGAAGTCGGAGGCGACTGTCAGGTTTTCGATACCTTCGGCAGAGCAGAAGCGACCGGCTGCGAAGGGAAGGTCCATGGAGATGACCGTCGTGTCGACGCCCTCGAGCTGCGCGGCTTTTTCGTTGAATTTGCGGGTTTCAGCCGCGCAGACCGGAGTGTCGAGGGAGGGGACGACGACAAGAAGCTGTACCTTGCCTTGTGCGCCGCCGACTTTCTTGTCCGCAAGACCTTCAGAGTTTACGACAGTCACTTCCGGAGCTTTGTCTCCGACATTGACTTCGTTGCCCGCCAGTTTGACTTCGTTGCCCTTGAGTTTGGTTGTTGCCATGGGTTTATCCTTTTATTGTGGTTTGTTAGCATTGTTTGTTTCGCATATTTTTTGCGACTGAGGAAATTGTACAGGAATAGGATAAAAAAACTCTTAATTAAAAAAGTTTAGTTTTAAGGTTTTTGTAAAGGTTCAGCCGAATTAAAAAATCTTATCGGTTCTTGGAGAAACTTCGATACTCAGTGCGTCACTGAAGCGTTCCAGAAAAAAGGCGTCGATGCCGCATCGGCCGACCATGGCGGCATTGTCCGAGCAGTATTGCAGCTCGGCCAGGTGGAGGGTGGCTCCGAACTCGGCACAGAGATTGGCGAAAGCCTCCCTGACCGCCGTATTGGCGCTTGCGCCGCCGACGATGGCAAAATCCCGGGGATTTGTCTGTTGGAATATCTTTTTGGTTTTATGCAGCAGATGGGTGATGGCCGCTTTTTGGAAGGCTGCGGCGATATCGGCTTTTGTCTGCTCATCGAGAGGTTTGTTTGCCTCGACAAGCAGACGCACGGCGTTCTTGATACCCGAATAGCTGAAGGCGATTTTGGGAGAGTGGAGAAGAGGTATCGGCAGCGTGAACCGCTCCGGATCGCCTTTTTGTGCGAGTTTCTCGATGACAGGGCCGCCCGGATAGCCAAGCCCCATCATTTTGGCCGTTTTGTCGAAACTCTCCCCGAAACTGTCGTCCATCGTCGTGGCGAGAATCGTGATATTGTCGAAACCCCGCACATCGAGCACCATCGTGTGGCCGCCGGAAATCAGAAGCACCAGCATCGGAAATCGTGCCTCCTTTTCGATAAAGAGGGAGTATATGTGGGCTTTGAGATGGTTGACGGCAATGATGGGAATTCCTTTGGCGATGGAGAGGGCCTGGGCCATCGCGACCCCTTCAAGAAGTGTTACGGAGAGTCCCGGCGCATTGGTGACGGCGACGGCGCGCAGGTCGTCGAGATAGGGTTTGGCCTCCCCCAGCAGCCGGGGAAGATCCACGGCATGGAGGCGGCTGGCGAGTTCGGGTACGACACCGCCATATTGCGCATGCGCAGCTTCCTGGGAGATCTTGCGATGGAACAGGAGCCTTTTTGTATCGATCTCGGTGACGGCGATCGCGCTGTCGTCGCAGCTGCTTTCGATACTCAGAATCATTGCGCCTCGCCTTCTTTTGGGCAGATTGCCCCGCTTTTGAGATATTCGAGCATCCAGGGCCACGGGCCGTAGCCGCTGTCGGCGTTGATGTGGCCGGCGCGCTCGATCACCTTCATCGGGATCTTCAGCCTCTCCTGCAGCCTCCACGCCTCTTCGAGCGTCATATAGGGATCGTCGGTCGAGACGACCAACGTCGCGCATTCGGCATGCAGGTTTTCCGGGGCTTCCACCGGAAAGAAGCTTTTGATCGTCTCGATCTGGCAAGTTAGGCTCGGCGGGGCGACGAGGATCAGTTTTTCGACCGTTTCGATCGGCTCGCTTTCGGCATCGTTGCACAGATGAAACCAGAGGGTGTTGGCCAGAGAGTGGCAGATGACGGTCGTGGGCCTGAAATCTCTCAAATGGGCGCGCACCTCCCTTTTCCATCGGTTGAGATGCGGATAGTGCGGATGCTGGATCAGCGGAAAGCTCACGGTGCCATAGTCTTTGGCCAACTCCGCGGCGAGCCAGCTCTGCCAGTGCGGCCAGTCACTGCCGCCCCAGCCGTGCAGCAGCAGGGTCTTATCGCGTTTCACACCATCTCCTCACCTCGTCGTCGATCGCGAAGACTTCGTCGAGGTTCGCGGGCTCGCGGTGCCCAAAATGTTTGTACGCATCGATCACGAGGCGGGCAATGCCGCCGAAGGGCATCTCTTTGGCCAGAAACTTCCCGATCGCCGCTTCGTTGGCGGCATTCACCACCACACCGCGCCTGGGGTGGGCCAGAAGATCTTCCTTGATCGCCCAGATCGGATAGCGCGCCGCATCGATCGGGCGAAACTCCAGCGAGCCGACGGAGAGCAGATCCACCGGCTCGAGCACCGGTACGTCGACGCGATCCATCAGGGCGTAGGCGATCGGAAGTTTCATATCGGGATGGGCCATCTGCGCCGTCGTCGCACCGTCGACGAACTCCACCATCGCGTGCACGACCGACTTGGGCTCGATGACGGCGTCGACATTCTCGCACCCGTAGAGCCAGCGTGCTTCGAGCAGCTCGAAAAGTTTGTTGGTCATCGTCGCGCTGTCGATCGTGATTTTGGCCCCCATCGACCAGTTGGGATGATCGAGCGCCTCTTCGAGGGTGGCGTTTTCGATCGTCTCGATCGGACGGTCGCGAAAGGCGCCGCCGCTGGCGGTGATGACCATTCTTTTCGGGGTGCGGCCGTTCAGCAGATACCAGAGGCCGAAATGTTCGCTGTCGATCGGCCGCAGCGCCCTGGGGTCGATGAAGGCGCCGGCGGCCACGAGCGACTCCTTGTTGGCCAGCGCCACCCTCTTGCCCTCCTCGATCGCCGTCACCGTCGGGCGGAGCCCCAAAAAACCGACCAGCGCATTGACCACGACGGCCGACTGGCCGGCACGGATCAGCTTCAATATCCCCTCTTCCCCCCAGAAGACGCGCGGATGGTCGATCTGCCTGGCCAGCGCTTCGGTCGCGACACTGACGAAGCAGGGCTGGAATTTTTGGATCTGCTCCTTGAGCAGTGTAATGTTGTAGCCGGCCGCCAGTGCTTCGACGCGGATATTGAAACGTTCGGCCACTGCCAGCGTATTGACGCCGATGGAACCGGTGCTTCCCAGGAGGATCATTGATCCTCCTGGGAAGCAGTGGGCAGCAAAAGAGGGACTGGTTCTCGAACGAGAGACGAGGGACGAGGGACGACTTTGTGCATTACAAAAGTCCTCTCAACAGCAGCACCATCATGATACCGCCGAAGAGATAGCCGTCCACGCGGTCGAGCATGCCGCCGTGACCGGGGAGAAGGTCGCCGCTGTCTTTGACATTGGCCTGACGTTTGAGGTAGCTTTCGAAAAGGTCGCCGAAGACGGAAGCGATCGACGTTCCAAGAGAGATCAGCAGGGCCTGGGGCCAGTCGACCAGAAGACTGCCGGCGAAAAATCCGACGAATGTGGCGATCAGAACCCCTCCGACCACACCCTCAACCGTCTTTTTGGGGGAGGTGGGGCAAAAGGGGCGCTTTCCGAAGAGTTTGCCGCTGAAAAAGGCGAAAATGTCGGTCAGTGCCACCACCACAAGAAGCCAGAACAGCGAATCGACGCCGAAATCCTTGTAAAGCGCCAATAGAAACAGGAACGAAGCCGTCGGATAGAGGAACGGAAGGAAAAGTCGCTTGTCGAAATCCTGGGTATAGGCCAGCAAAGAGGCGAAGATGACGGCGATCAGGAAAAAGAGATCGTCCGGATTGGGATAGACCAGTGCCAGCAGCCAGACCAGCATGGCGTAGGCATACATTTGATTGTTTTTTTCGATACCGAAAAGGCGCATCGCTTCGTAGAACGAGAAGAGAAAGACGATGCCCAGAAAGAGCCAGATGAGAAAAAAGTTGTCGATCAGCCCGATGGAGACGACGACGGCGATGAGTACAGCACCGGTGAGAAAACGAGCCCTGTTTTCGGAAACGATGGAGAAAAAACCCATGATACACCCCTCTTTTGTCGGGTTTGAAGGATAGTTAGTATAACGGAAGTTTGGTTAAAACGCGCAAAAAGGTGAAGACCGAAAGAGAGGTCAGACACGGATATCGACGTGGGGATTTCCCTCGTCGTCGATGGTGAAGCCTTTGTCCTTGCGGGGTTTTGGTTTGAAGCGGGCGTTGTGTTCGCGCTTTTTTTCCCGTTCCCGCGCCTCCTGCCTCTCGTGATCTTTGTCCGGATCGATGGCTTCGGCCTCCTCGGCGGGCCGGGTCTCCTCGATGACCTTCTCTTTCTCGTTGACCATCGCCTGGGCTGCGACATTCTGGATATCGTAGCGGTTGAACTGCATATTCTGGACCGATGCGGCCACCTGCATATTCTGGTTGACGAAGATAATATTGGTGAGCGGTGAAATTGCCAAGAAGCCTCCTTTCACCCGGTGAAAAGGTCAAAAAACCTGTGAGGTGACTCTGCCTGCTTGTCCTTTACATTTTCTTTACCATTATTGTATCGTAATTGACGTAATTGACATGGGCGCCATGGACGATTTTGACATTTCGGCGCTGTGTGACATCCACCGGATAGTTGCCGGGCTGCATGACACTCGTCTCCACGCAGATCCTGGCCGCCTTTTCGACGATCTCTCTGGGAATCTGCTTTTTCCCACCGCTTTGGATGATGCAGTGGGCGGAGGGACGATCTTTGAGGTGAAGCCACAGGTCTGATGCCCTGGCATGTTTGAGAACCCAGATATTCTCACGCTCGTTGCGACCCACCATGACACGGAAATTATCGATCCAGAAGATTTCACACTGCGCTCCGGCCTCCTTTTTTTTTCGCTGCACACGCGGCGGAAAGAGAAGCGATATCTCCTCTTCGCGTTTGGCCTTTTGGACATTTTCTCGCAACCTTTCGTAGAAAGCGAGCCGGCTCTTGAGACTCTCCTCCTCGATATGCAGGCGGGCCGCCTTGTTTGCCGCCCGCTTCGAGAGGGCGTAGAAGTGCTCGCCCATCCTTTTGGGGTTGGGGAGCCCGGGCAGATCGATCCTGACGGGGTTGCCTTGGAAATCGAGAGTCTCGAGTTTCGTGTCGTAGGGGTTGATTTCGTGCAGGTGGGCGAGCACGATGGCGCCCTTCTGTTTCATCTCATCCGCTCTTTTCTCCAGTGCCGCCTTGTCGGGCAGTTTCGCGAGCTCCTTCTTCAGGCGTTCGATCTTCTTCTCGAGCGAGAGGCTATGGCGTGCCTTCAGCCGCTCCAGTCGCGTTTGGGCCCTTTCGGCCGCGCGCGCTGTTAGCCAGGTCTTTACATCGTCTATATGCCCCTCTTTGCGGGGACCGGCGTAGGGCGGCAGGGGCTTGAGAGGCACACCGGGTTTGACGACCCTGAAGCTGGCGTCGCTGTCGACATGGCGCAGCGCTTCGAGCACGTTCCCTTTGTCATCCAGAATGATCGCATTCGTATGGCGGCCCGTGAACTCCAGCTGGAGCGTACTTTTGAGCGCTTTGTAGGCACCCTCGAGCACCGCGTCGATGCGAAGAATCCTGTCACCGCCCACCATCGAGACATCCAGAATCTTCGCACCGCCGAAACGTTTTTTGAGCATCGTATCAAACGGCGCATGGTAGCTTCGCGCACCATGCAGATCGGAGGCCTCGAAGATATCGCCGCCGCCGCGCGTAAGATCGAAGGCAATGGCATGGGCTCTGTCGAAGAAAAGACGGATGACGTTGTCGTCGATCCGCTCGGCTTTTCTGATGCGGCCGAATCTTTTCAGATAGTCCGCCACGGCTTTCAACTGATAGTATTTCATTATATTTCAATTCCCCTGCCGATTTCGTGTCGGGTTAATATTTTCTTATAATATTCGATATTTATGTCCTAATCCGGTCACACACAAAAGGAGCAATCAGCCCATGACAAAATTCGCCTGCACACTTCACACCATTCGCAGCAAATTCATCGCCAATCTCCTCTTCTCGGTCCTGGCCGTCTTCATCAGTGTGATTGTAGCATACTACCTCGCCGTCAAAGATGTCGATTCCATCATGCGCACCGATATCAATTCGGTCGCCGACGCCCTTTATGAAGAGACCCTCTATATCGCGCGGAAGAGACCCGATGCCTACAGGGACCCCGATTTCAAAAAGCAGATTTACAACATCAAAATCGGCAGGAGCGGGTATGTCTATATGATGGACGCAAAAGGCACATTCGTCGTCCACTACAAAAAAGAGGGGAAAAATTTCGCCGGCCACGGCTATGTGGACAGGATACGCCAAGACAGAAGGGGAGGGATTATCGAGTATACTTCCGCCGCGACGGGACAGCATAAAATCGCCGCCTACCGCTACATTGAGCCCTGGAGACTCTGGATCGTTCCGGGTGTCAACAAAGCCGATTATTTCGATGCGATTCAAAAAAATTTCATGCTGTGGTTTACGCTGCTTGGGCTGACGATGATCGCGCTGCTGACATTCATCAACTACAAAACAGGGATGAGTGTCCTGGGGCCGGTGCAGGAACTCGACGAGGTGGCCAAGGATCTGGCCGAAGGGGAGGGGGACCTGACCAAGCGTCTCCCGATACGATCCAGCGACGAGATCGGCATCGCCGGGCGTTTTGTGAACCATTTCATCGAAAAGATCCAAAAACTTGTCGCCAAAGCGAAGGAGACGGGCGATGCCACCCTCTATAAAATTTCGATGCTCGCCAGGAAAATCGACGGGGTGACCGAAAGCGCCCACGCCACATCCGAAGCGGTAGGACGTACGAAAGAGCTGGCCGATGAAATCCGAAGCACGGTGGACGATTCGCTACAATTGAGCCAAAGGACCAAGGAGGAGATCGACACTGTCGCGGGCCGGATGCAATCGGTGGCCGACGCGATCGGGGGTATCAACGGGCAGATCGCCCGGACCGCGCAGATCGAAAACGACCTGGCGGAGCGCTTTAGGCAGCTCGAAAGCCAGACCGCCTCGGTCGCCGAAGTGCTTCACCTCATCTACGAAATCGCCGACCAGACCAATCTGCTGGCACTCAATGCCGCCATCGAAGCGGCGCGTGCCGGCGAACACGGCAGGGGGTTCGCCGTCGTCGCCGACGAAGTGCGAAAGCTGGCCGAAAGGACCCAGAAGAGCCTCACCGAGATCGACGCCACGATCGGTGTCGTGACGCAGTCGGTCACCGAAGCGAGCAGCATGATGTCGCGCAACGCCGAAAATGTCGAAAATCTTCTGAAGGAGAGCGACGAGGCCAGGGCCGCTATCGAAACCTTCGAGGCGCAGCTCTCACAGACGGCGTCATTGAGCGATACCAACTTCGCGAGCACCCGCACGATCGTCGGAAAGATCGAAGAGGTCCTCTTGGGTATCGACCGCATCGACACCCTCTCGGCCGCCAACGCCGAAGAGGCCGCGCGGATGCGCGCGATAGGAAAAGAGCTTGAAGCCAAGGCGATGGAACTCAAAAGGCTTCTGGACTCTTTCAAAAGCTGACTTTTGCTATAATCGCGGCAATTTACAGTGCCCTCTGTGCACCGAAGAAGGATTTTCATGGGAATGACCATTACCGAAAAGATTTTTTCCGACCATGCCGGCCGCGAGGTGAAAGCGGGCGAGATCGTCCGGGTGCCGATCGACATGGTGATCGGCAACGACATCACCACCCCAATCTCCATCCGCGCCTTCGAGGAGAGCGGTGCCCAAAAACTGGCCAACCCCGACGGTTTCTCGATCGTGATGGACCACTTCATCCCGGCCAAGGATATCGCCAGCGCCAACCAGGCGAAGATCAGCCGTGAGTTTGCCTACAAACACGATCTCAAGCACTTTTTCGACGAAAAGGATATGGGGATCGAGCACGCCCTGCTTCCCGAAAAGGGGCTCGTGGTCCCGGGTGACGTCATCATCGGGGCTGACAGCCACACCTGCACCCACGGTGCGCTGGGCGCCTTCAGCACCGGCATGGGATCGACCGACCTGGCGTTTGCCATGATCACCGGTGGCAACTGGTTCAAGGTGCCCGAAAGCATCAAAGTGGTCTTCAGCGGAAAGCCGGGCGAGCACATCTACGGCAAAGACCTGATTTTGGAGCTCATCCGCATGATCGGCGTCGACGGCGCACTCTACAAGGCGTTGGAGTTCACGGGTGATACCATCGAATACCTGAGCATGGACGACCGTTTCAGCCTCTGCAACATGGCGATCGAAGCGGGGGCCAAAAGCGGCATCATCGCCGTGGATGAAGTGACCGAAGCGTTCCTCGCCGACAAGCCGCTGGCGCGCGAACCGAAATTCCACTATTCCGACGCCGACGCCGCCTACACCCGGGTGATCGAAATCGACGTGGCCGCGCTCGAGCCGGTGATCGCCTACCCGCACCTGCCCAGCAACGGCAAGCCGGTCAGCCAGGCCGTACGCGACGACCTGAAGGTCGATCAGGTCTTTATCGGAAGCTGCACCAACGGCCGCCTCAGCGACATCAAGATCGCCGCGGAGATCGTCAGGGGCAAAAGGGTGGCGCGCCACACCCGAATGATCGTCACCCCCGCGACCCAGAAGATCCTCAAAGCCGCCGAAAAGGCCGGCTACATCGACACGCTGATCGACGCGGGTGCGGTTGTTTCCAACCCAACCTGCGGCGCCTGCCTGGGCGGTTACATGGGAATTTTGGGCGACAACGAACGCTGTATCTCCACGACCAACCGCAACTTCGTGGGCCGCATGGGTGCGCGCAGCAGCGAGATCTATCTGGCCAACTCGGCTGTCGCCGCCGCCAGCGCCATCGCCGGCAAGATCGTCGATCCCCGCGATATCTGAATGCGTTTTCCAATTCCCTGCGTCATCTTCGCCGGGGGGAAGAGTTCCCGGATGGGACGCGACAAGGCGCTTCTGCCGTTTGGCGGATACGACACTCTTGCCGAGTATCAATACCGCCGTCTCTCGGTGTGCTTCCCAACCATTTACATCAGTGCCAAAGGGAACAAATTTCCTTTCGAGGCCCCGTTGATACCGGATAATAAAGGAAAGGACCTATACGCTCCCACTCTGGGGCTGCAGGCGGCTTTCGAAAGGCTGCAATCCGATTTTTTCGTTCTCAGTGTCGATACCCCTTTTGTGGAAGAGAAAGAGATTGCCGAAATTTACGAAGCGTATCGGAGGGAGGAAAGGGATGCGGTTATTGCCCGAAGTCCGTCCGGCATCCATCCGATGTGCGGTATCTACACCGTGAAGATGATACCGAAGTTAAAGAAGATGATGGAACAGGGCATCCATCGGTTGAACCATCTATTGAAAAATTCCGATACCCTTTTTGTGGATTTTTCGGAAGAAGAGCCTTTTTACAATATCAATACGCCGCAGCAGTACGAAGCGGTGATTCGGCACTGAGCCACGAACCACCCCCTTCGCCGCAGCAACGCCGAATCACCGCTTGAGAATTTTCCCCAATTGCATCCGGGTGAAATAGATGAATTTATTGAGCAGAGATGTTTTGTATTTGTCTTTGTGGTACACGAGCAGAAACTGCCGTTCGAATTTCAGTTTTTTGATTTTGACTTCGAAAAGATCCCCCCGTTCCAACTCTTTCATGACGCTGATTCTCGGAAGGCAGGTGAGGCATTTGCCGCTTTGAATCAGCATATTTTTGATCGATTCGGGGTGTCGCAGCTCCAGAAACAGATTGATTTGCGCCGCCAGATCTCCCAGATGCGTCAAAAAGACTTCACGGGTTCCGGACCCCTCTTCCCGGAGTATCCACCGTTTGTCGAGCAGCTTGTCGATGTAGTAGCCCTCTTCGTTCTGCGCCAGCTCTTTGTCACCGGTGACGACGATCAGTTCGTCGAGTCCGACGACTTCTTGCTTGATGACGGTGGAATCGACATTGCCTTCAACAAATCCCATATCCACCTTCCCGTTTTCGATCATCTCCACAATCTCTTTGGTGTTGCCGATTTTGAGACTGATTTTGACCTGCGGATAGGTTTTCATGTAGTCGCAGATAATCGGAGGTATCAGGTAGTCGGCTATCGTGGTACTGACACCTATGAGCAATTCGCCATTGTTTTCATCGTTTTTGAACTCCTCTTCGATGTCGTTGAGTTTGCTCACAAGTGGAGCGATCGCTTCCGCAAAAGCGCGCCCCTTTTCGTTGAGGGCCAGCTTCTTGTTGATGCGGTCAAAGAGTTTGTAGCCTATGATGTTTTCGAGTTCTTTGATGGACATGGAGACAGCGGACTGGCTCAGGCCCATCTTTTCGGCCACTTTGGTCAAATGGCCCACCTGAGCCACTTCCAGAAATATCTCCATTTGACGCAGTGTAATCTTCATCTTCTGTCTTCCTGTCATGAAAATAGGGATCGATCTGTTCCATCACCAAAATTATTGATAATTGTATCATATTTTGTTTATTTTCTTTATAATAAGGAGTTTATGTATAATTACAAATAATTCTTATTAATATAATTCTTATTGATAAGGAAAATAAATCAACTTGAAAGGAATGTCATGGCGTTTTCCAGGGAAAATATCCGTTATACTCTCAACGGAATTCTTTTCGTCGCCCTCTTTTCCATCGCGGCGATTCAGATTTCCGAAGTCGAATTTATCAAAAAGCTGGCGATCAGTCCGTTGATCATCGGTATTCTGATCGGTATGTTCTACGCCAACACACTGCGCAACCACCTGCCGGAAGAGTGGGTGGCAGGTATCGTCTTTTCCGCCAAGCAACTGCTGCGTTTGGCGATCATTTTCTACGGGTTCCGCATTACGTTCCAGCAGATTGCCGATGTCGGCATGGCGGGCCTGACCGTTTCGACGGTCATGCTGACTTCCACCATTGTGCTTGGCTCCTGGGTTGGCATGAAGTTTTTCAAACTCGATCGCGATACGGCCATTTTGACCGCTTCGGGCAGCTCTGTCTGCGGTGCGGCGGCGGTATTGGCCACAGAGCCAGTGCTCAAAGCCGAACCCTACAAAAGCGCCATTGCCGTGGGTACCGTCGTTCTTTTCGGTACGATCGCCATGTTCCTCTACCCGATCATGTTCCGCTCGGGCATTCTGGGAATGGATATGGGCACCTACGGCATCTACGTGGGCGGGACGGTGCATGAAGTGGCCCAGGTCGTTGCCGCCGGCGGTGCCGTGGGACCGGAAGCCTCCGATACCGCGGTCATTGTCAAAATGACCCGTGTCATGATGATCGCTCCGATGCTGATTCTCCTTGGCCTCTGGATCTCCGCCAAAGCACGAAAAGAAGGCAGCGAAGCGGGCGGTGTGAAACTGGTGATCCCCTGGTTCGCCGTCTGGTTCGTCGTCATGAGCGGCGTCAACTCTCTCAACATCATTCCTGCGACCATCGTTTCGGGCATCAACCAGGTCGACACCTTCATGCTGACGATGGCGATGACAGCGCTGGGCATGGAGACCAACGCCGCCAAGTTCAAACAGGCAGGCATCAAGCCGATTCTACTGGCACTGGTCATGTTCGCGTGGCTTATCGTCGTCGGCTACTTCGTCACCAAAGCGGCGGTCGCCATCTTCTAAAGATCGTTCTCTTTCGGGGCTTCGGCCCCTTTTCTTCTTTTTTCGTTGTGGTGCGGAAACGACGGTTTTTCATCTGGCTGTTTCAGAAAGCCACACCGGTATCTCGTAAGCTTTCGGCATGGGCGGGGTTTATTCGATAGTCGCACTGCCCGATTGCAGCGTAGCGGTGGTCTCCCCACTCAGGGCATCCGTTTCAAGAAGCACGACGGTATTGTCCGATTTTTTGACAATGGTGTCACCTTCGTGAAGCACGTAGGCAACACCTGTCTGCATCTCTTTGATGCCGACCTCGGCGCTCTTTTTATCACTATCGCCGGTGCCGGTGCTGCTCCCGCCTCCACATGCGGAGAGGAGCAGCAAAATAGTGCAGGCCAGGCAAACTTTTTTCATTTTTATCGTATATCGCATCTTTTCTCCTAAAATTCGAGTCTATCCGGCAGGGGTACGACCATTTTGATTGAATCCCCCTCAATATTCAACTGCGTGCCCGCCGGGAGCGCTGTTTTGGGAAGCACGGCCCCTTCCATCACCATAGAGAGCGTGCCGTCGGGCCGAACGATTATTTCGGTGCCGGATAGAGCCGGCAGAATAAGACGACCCACATTGGAGTAGTCAATCTTCAGTTCGGCCCGCTTTGGGTCGATATGTACGGTCGTTGTACTTTGCGTGAGACGGACACTGTATTCGAAGCTGTTCTCCCGAGTCGTTTCGGCTGTAATGGTGTAGGTACTGTCCTGGATTGTCAATCGGGGGGAGTCGAGGGGTAAAAAATCACCCTCTTTTCTCTCCTGACGGCTGATCACGATCTGGGGTGTTTCGCCCTTTTGCGTGTTCTCGCTGCTGCCGACGCCGTTTGGCTTCTCTTCGCTTTCAGACGGCGAGGTCGCTTCACCCTTTCCATCTGTCGATGATGGGGCCGATACACTCTCTTCGTCAGTGGACGGGGAAGTGTCATCGTTCAAGCTTGTATCGCTTACGGGGCATGTCGCGCTAGTCGGTGCCACTGCGGTATCGTCCTGGGCGATGACGAGGGTGATTTTCTGGCCATTGGAGAAGCTGAGTTGGGCTGTTTCACCCGGCGTTCCTTTCAATGTCACGAGAAAAGTGTTGGAGTCGATGTAATCGAAGGAGGTTTGGGCCGTATAGTGATAGCTCACAGAGCCCAGCTTGTCATTTGTGTCTTTGGGCACGACGTAGATGGCATAGGCTTTCCCCGAAACCACATCCAGCGTCGGGGCATCGGCGTTTTCGATGCGGTAGAACCGTTCCGCACGCTTCGCCAGTGATCGGGTCGAAAAACACCACCGTTTCTCAAAATCGGACCCCACGGCCGAATAGATGACATCGGCGTAGTAGATGCTGCCCCATTCGAGACGTTTTTTGGGAAAAAGCGCGAACTGGTAACCCGAAAATTCGTGATTGGGATCGTTGTTCGAGCTCATGAGAACGAGGGTTTCCATTGCTGCACCCGATTCGTTTTGCAGGGAGAAGTGTGTCAGTTTCGGGGTTTCGGAGAATTTTTTGTCGTTGAACTCGATACTGACGGGATAGCCGGTGACACTATGCTTGGGGAGCGGGTCGGGATCCTCTTCGTAAAATACGGGCGGAATATCCTGGGCGTCGGCGGCGGGCCAGATGACAACGCGGGGCACTTTCTCTTTCAAACTCTCGAGAGCGGATAGATAATCTTCTTCGCCGATTTTTTTGTTCTCGTCTCTGCAGACCCCTGTGTAGTAGGCACCGTACCCCTCGAAGGATGCGTTCTGGCACAGGAGATTGAGGGAATGGTTGCCCATGTCGTAGGTGTAGAATACGCCGTTGGATCCGATACCGATTTCATCCATGGTGAGTGCCAGAAAACCAAAACGGTGGTAGATGGCCGAGAAAAGGCTGTCAATCGATTCTTCGATCGTGACGTGTCCGGCGGAGACATTTTCTCCGACCAGGCGGCTTTCATAGCCGGCATGCAACGTTCGATCCCACGGATATACGCCGGTGAACCCGCTATCGCCCTTTTGTTCGTAATGGCCTGAGAGATTGTTTCGCTTCATATAGTCGCTGTGGTTCTGGGCGGCGGCATCGAGGTGTCTCTCCTGACGTAACGGGAAAAGCCCTGCATCCGTCCGCAGTCTATTGAGGTAATCGAGACCGGAAGCTTCGAGGCATCCTGCCAAAAACATCGAAATCAGAATCAAAACAGTCGGTCGTTCTCGCAAATCGACTCCTTTCAAATGTTCAATAGTCTAATCTATATCGGTTAAATCGTGATGAACAATAAATAAAATTTTGTGAATGGTTGAAGCCGAAGCGAGAAGAAAAGCCCTGTGGCTCTACTGTGTAATAAGCAAAAAGACCGTAAAATAGTGGAAAATGCTGCCGCCTAGCACAAAAAGGTGCCAGATGGCGTGATTGAGCCTCATCGACTCCCGTGCATAGAAAAAAATTCCCACGGTGTAGATGATGCCCCCTGCAAAAAGGAGAATGGCGGGCAGCCAGCCCGCATGAAGAACCAGCGGTTTCCATGCGACGACGATGAGCCAGCCCATGCTCCCGTAGAGGATGAGCGAAAAGATTTCGAAACGTCCCGGAAAGAAGAGTTTGAGGAGAATGCCGATGATGGCCATTCCCCAGATCACACCGAAAAGTATCCAGCCAAAAGTGTCCCGAACCCCCAGAATCACGACAGGCGTGTAAGTGGCGGCGATGAGGATGTAGATGGCGACATGGTCGAAAATCTGAAGCGCCGATTTGATTCTTTTGTGGGTGATGGCGTGGTAGAGAATCGAGGCGCCGTACATCGTAATGAGCCCGATGCCGAATACGATGCTTGTCAACACCTTCGCCGTATCGCCGCTGACAGCCGCAAGGGTCACCAGTACCCCAAAGCCGAAAGTGCTCAGAAAAAGGCCGAAACCGTGCGAAATGGCGTGCCATATCTCTTCGACGATCGAATAGGCGTTTTTTTCTTCTCTCATCGCTCCCACCTCTTCAAAACGCTTCCATCATGATACCGGAAATTTTGGAGGCGGCTTCACTCCAAACGGAGTAGATTTTTTTCTGCCCGGATGTTGCAGCGCCTTGGAATCTCTTTGTAGAGCAATGGACTGTCCAAGTCGGCGTAGCGTATGACATCGGTGAAGGTCGCTGCCAGATGGAGCGACGCTTCGATGGATGCGGGCGTTTCGAGCATCGAGCCAAGCATGACGGGAACCTCATGGCTTCGGCACCACTGCAGTATCTCTTTTGCCTTGTGGATGCCGCCGCATTTCATCAGTTTGACGTTGACCATATGGGCCGCTTCCGTCTCCATGACGCGCCGGACATCCTCCAGGGTGAAGGCCGCTTCGTCGGCGAGTATCGGAATGGGGCTGCAGGCGGTGATACGGCGCATTCTAGCAAGGTCATGGGCGGGAAGGGGCTGTTCGATCAGCTCGATGTCAAGAGCATGGCTCGCTTCGATGAATTCGAGGGTTGCCCTTTCGCTCCAGGCCTGATTGGCGTCGACAAGCAGTGTGGCGCCGGGAAGGACTTCGCGTATGGCGCGGACGCGCGCGATGTCTTTGCCGTCTTTTTCTCCCACTTTGATCTTCAGCAGGTCGTAGCCGCGGGCGTAGGCGGCCAGGGCGTCGCGGCGCATGGCCTTGGGTGTGTCAAGACTGATGGTCACGACGGTTTTTACCGGTCGCCTCTTGCCTCCCAGAAACGCATGAAGAGGCATGCCCTCCTTTTGGGCGAAAAGATTGTAGAGCGCGATGTCCGCGGCCGCTTTCGCGCTGGTGTGACCGGCGCGGGCGGCATGGAGAATCTCTTGCGCCTCGTCGATGGTTGAGAGGTTTCGGTGCAGCAGCTGCGGCAGGAGCCGGGCCTCGAGCGTATGGGCGATATCTTCCAGCGATTCGCCGGTGATGGCGACGGTGGGCGGCGCTTCGCCCACACCGATCCATCCCTCGGCAGAGACCAGTTCCAGGCGGAGTGCCGTGGCGGTTTCGACACGCCGAAGTGCCGTCACGAAGGGCTTTTCGAGTGGAATATGAACAGTCGTTAATCTGTAATCGGCCAGAATCATGCGGCCAGCCATTGAAGCGCGTAGCCTACCGCCAGGCCCCCAAAGGTACCGACGAGGTAGCCTGTCACCGCCATCAAGACGGCGACGCCGACCAGGGTGCGATGGTAGGCCGAGGCGAGAATGGGGGCGGAAGCGACGCCGCCGATATTGGCCAGGGAGGCGACGCCGATGGCGAAAAGGTCGAGCCTGAACCGTTTGGCCGCCAAAAGGAGCAGCGATCCGTGAAGTGCCAGGATGGCAAATCCTGCCGCCACATACCGTGGGATCTCCCCGAAGTGGGCGAACTGGGCCCTGGAGCCGATGAGCGCCACCAGCAGCAGAAGCATCGTTCCGGCGAGCTCCTGGGCGCCGTTGAGGCGCGCCAGAGGCGTGTAGGAGCCCGCGACACCCAAAAAAGTGGCGATCAGCACGCTCCAGGTGGCCTGCCCCAGCCACGGGAGACGGGCGCCGAGCCATTGGGAGAGGAGGGCGACGATCAAAGCGCTTCCTAGCAGCAGCCAGTAGCGGCGCGGCCCGATGGTGCAGGCGCACCCGAGTTCTGCGTGTGTTGACGTTGTCTGCGTGGCGCCGGACCAGCGGGCGAAACGATTGGCCAGCGGAACCACAGCCAGCAGAAGCATGACCCAGAAAGTGTAGCAGACGGCATCGACGACGAGGGCGTACCCCATCATCGTTTCGCCGACATGCATGGCGCTTCCCACGGCCAGCATATTGGCGGTGCCGCCCATCCAGCTTCCCGCCAGTGCCGCAAAGAGCCCCGCCTCCTCTTTGCCGAAGCCGAAGAGAAGAAAAACCGCCAAAAAAGCGATCATGATCGAGAGGGTCGCCGCGGTGTAGGCCGCGATAAGCCTGGGCCCCAGTTGTGCGAAACGGCGCAGGTCCACAGAAAGCAGCATCAAAAAGAGCATGGCGGGAAGCAGATTGTTTTTGGCGGTTTTGTAGACGGCGGTGAGAGCATCGGTCTTCTCCCACACCCCCAACTGCGCCGCGACCATCGCGGTAGCGTAGATGAGGACGACGGCAGGTAGATAATCGAAGAGGAAGCGGGTTTTCTCGATCCTCTCGGCGATGCCGAAAACGCTGGCGATAAGGGCGACGGAGAGAAGATATAGAAGCGGCGAGTCGATCATGGACGGTTTTTGAGCGAAGGAAAACGGGTGCGGAGTTTTTCCATGAAAGAGCGTCCGGGGTCGCTTTTTTGTGTGCGATACCCGGCATCTTTCTCCAGCCAGAGGGGAGAGCCTTCGAAATGGCGATACTCGTAATGGCCGATGAGGTAGCGGATGGTTGGGTATTTGCGCATCAGGTATTCGATGAGTCGGCGGTTCGCTTCCAGCTGGGCGGGGGTCAAATCGTCGCTTCCGACGTTTTCGATGCCGATGGCGCAGTGGTTGAGGCCGATGACGTGGCGGGCCATCCGGGTCTCGGGCATCAGGCGGTAGATGGTGCCGTTTCGGTCGACAAGGTAGTGGGCCGAGACGTTGAGAGCCGAAGCGCGGGCGATGTCGGCGCGGTTGCCCGGCAGCGTTTGAGGCTTGAAAGCTTTCCATGATTTGTCGAGAGTGGGGATGGCGGTGTAGTGGATGACGATCATTCGGGGCACAATCCGAATGGTTTGGGTATCGATGCCGTAGTGCTGTTTGATGTACTGCCGGGTCAAAACGATGCGGTTGGGGCCGAAATCGATGGGTTTGTCGATGATTTCAAGGGCGAAAAGGGGAAGGAGAAAACATGACGCCAGCAGGAAAATTTTCGCCATCTCACCCCCTTCTTCGCAGGCTCAGCGCTTCGAGAATATGGGGTTTTTGTATCGTGTCGGCGCCGTCTAGGTCGGCGATGGTGCGGGCCACCTTTTTAACGTTGGCGACGGCGCGGTGACTGAGGCCGAAACTGTGGATGGCTTTTAAGAGCACCGTCTGTGCCTCGGTGTCGAGATTGCAGTAGGTTTCGATTTCTTGTTCATCCAGTTTGCCGTTGAGATGCTTCTGCCCACGGGATTTTTGCCGCCTGAAGGCTTCGATGACCTGTTCATGCAGGGTGGCTGAGTCGACGGAGGGTTTGTCCTGGGGGTCGCTCTCTTGCATCTGGACGTAGATGTCGATGCGGTCCAGCAGCGGGTCGGAGAGGCGCTGTTTGTAGCGCTTGATTTCGATGTCGCTGCACCGGCAGGGATGCGTGCGACTGAGCAGGTTGCCGCAGGGGCAGGGATTCTGGGCGGCGACGAACATGAAACGGGTGGCGTATTCCACTTTGTTGTTGACCCGGGAAATGAGCACCCGGTGGTCCTGCAGCGGCTCCCGAAGCGCTTCGAGAATCGATTTTTGAAAGTGGGGGAATTCATCGAAGAAGAGAATGCCGCCGTTTGACAATGCCACCTCCCCGATGCGGGCCCGGGCCGAACCGCCACCGAACACACTCGGTTTGCTGGCCGAATGGTGGGGGGAACGGAAAGGGCGGACGGGTCTGAAGGATGGCTCTTCGTCGCCGAGCAGGGCGTACTGGTTGGACTGCAGGATCTCTTCGAGGGACATGGGAGGGAGGATGTGGCGCAGGCGCTTGGCGATCATGCTCTTGCCGCATCCGGGGCTTCCTTCCATGAGAAGGTTGTGCATCCCGGCGGCTGCTATGAGGGCGGCCCGCTTGGCGACCTCCTGGCCCTTCACCTCCCGGAAATCTTCCGGGTACTCTTTGAGGATATAGTAGGTTTGCTCTCCGATCTCAAGCGTTTCTCCCTCGATGGATGTCGCCTGGACGGTTTGGGGCGGGATTTCGTGTTTGAAAACGGCGATCGCCTCGGGCAGATTTGTGACTCCGATGTAGTCGATGCCCGGGATCAGCGAGAGTTTCTCCAAAGAGGCTTTGGGGACCATCGCCTTTGTTACGAGGTTCCGATTTTTAAGAGAGAGGATGATGGGAAAGATGGAGCGGGTATCTTTGAGCGTTCCGTCCAGACCCAGTTCGCCGAAAACGAAAAGCTCTTCCGCTTCGGTCTCATCGTTTTGCAAGGCGATGACCAGGGCGATGGCCAGGTCCATGTGGCTGCCGCTTTTTTGAAGGTCCGAAGGGCTCAGGTTGACCGTGATTTTAAGCGGAGGAAAGGAGAAACCGTTGGTTAGCAGGGCCGACTTGACCCTCTCTTTCGACTCCTGGATCGAGGTGCTCCCGAGGCCTACGATGCCGAAGGCCGGAAGCCCCTTGGTGAAGGTCGCTTCCACATCGACCGGTTTGGCATCAAGACCGTCGAGGGTTGCGGAACGTAGATGCTTCACCCCGCCTTCTCTTTGAGTTCTTTGAGCTTCTTTTTCCACTCTTTTTCAAACTTCTTGCGTTTGAGGAAAGAGAGCTTTTCGATGAAGAGGTGACCGTCGAGGTGGTCCATCTCGTGCTGGAAGGCGATGGCCAGCAGGCCGTCGGTTTCGATCTCATGTTTCTCGCCGTGACGGTCCTGGAATTCGACACGGATCCATTCGGCCCGTTCCACATCGTCATAATATTCGGGAACACTGAGGCACCCTTCGGTGTAGGTGGTGCTTCCCCGTTTTTCCAAAATGACCGGATTGATCGCTTCGATCAGATTTTCGGGGTACTGGTTCCCCTCTTCGTCGGGGAGGTTGATAAGCAGGGCGCGGATGGGTTCGCCGACCTGGATGGCGGCAAGACCGATGCCGTTGCTGGCGCTCATCGTTTCGTTCATGTCGTCGAGCAGTTCGTGGAGTCTGTGGTCGAACTCGGTTACCGGGTGGCTCTGCTGCTTCAGGCGTTTGTCGGGATAGACCAGGATCTGACGTTTCATGGATAGGGCTCCCCTTAGATTTCTACATCCTGCGGACAGATGCCGCAGGACTCATCCACTTTTTTTGCAATATCGAGCGCTTCGAGGGCGCAGACGATCGTCTGTTCGGTCGATCGGTCAAGATCGATGCGGGCGATGCCGATATCGACATCGAGCATGATCTCCTCGTCTCCGACGAAAAAGTTGGTGTTGCTGACCAGATCTTTGAGGCGATCTGCGGCGAGCCGGGCGTTTTCGAGGGAGGTGTGCTTCATCAAAATCGCAAAAACACCCGCTTCGTAGTGGGCGATGGTATCGCTGCGTCGGGAGGTTTTAAGAAGAAGCCGGGCGACGGTCCTAAGGACCAGCTGCTGTATTTTAGGGCTCTTGAGTCGGGAAACGACCTCTTCGTTCGTCCGCACGAGCATCAGGGTGCTTTCGTGGTGGAACTCTTTGATCAGCTTCTCCTCCTGCGCCATCTTTCTAAGGAGGTAATTTTTCTTGTAGACGCCGTACCGATCGTCGTAAATGGCGTGTTCCTGGACATCTTGAACCAGATCCGTGGTGGCCGTATAGATCTCCTTCAGTTCGGAAGCATCTTTTTTGATGATCGACGTCATCGTCCGGATATCTTTCTTCATCGCCTCAAGGAGGTTTGTCATGGCGCTCTGATCGGCGATGGCGTCGGCTTCGAAGGAGCGTTTCTCCACCACCGTTTCGAGATGGCGCAGGTTTTTGTAGAGCAGGTTGATGTGCTGAAGAAATTTCTTGATATTCGAAAAAGCCTCTTTGAGATGCTGTTCCAGTATGCCCTGGTTGTCGTCGTCCCCATCTTCCAGCTCCAGAAGTTTGAGGATTCGTTTGCGAAACGGCACCGGCTTGTTGTCGAGAAGTTTGTCGAACCAGGCATCGAAATTGGAGGGAGTGGGCGGAATACCCTCGCGGATCATCGCATTCATGACCTCCCTGGCATATTTTTCGAGATCGCTCGTCGGTTCATCCAGGTCATGGGTTCTGTATCGTCCGCCACGCTCCATGTTTGTGTCCTGTTGGGTTTATTTGAAACTTCGTTTGAGAACTTCGTCGATCAGGCCGTACTCTTTCGCCTCGTCGGCACCGAGGAAGAAGTCGCGTTCGGTATCTTTTTCGATCGTTCGGACCGTTTTGCCCGTGCGCTCGGCCAGAATCTTGTTCAGATATTTTTTGAGACGAAGAATCTCTTTGGCCTGGATTTCGATGTCGGTCGCCTGACCCTGCGCACCGCCAAGGGGCTGGTGGATCATGATGCGGGAACTTGGCAGCGCGTACCGTTTGCCCTTGGCCCCGCAGGCAAGCAAAAAGGCGCCCATCGAAGCGGCCTGTCCTATACATATCGTCACAATATCGGGTTTGATGTAGTTCATCGTATCGTAGATGCTGAATCCGCTGGTAATGACCCCACCCGGCGAATTGATGTAAAGAAAGATGTCCTTGTCCGGGTCTTCCGCCTCCAGGAAAAGCAGCTGGGCAACGATCGACGAGGCGACAGCATCGTCGATGGGACCGCTGAGCATGATGATGCGGTCTTTCAGCAGTCTTGAGTAGATGTCGTAGGAGCGCTCGCCGCGCCCGCTTTTTTCTATGACGAATGGAATGTAGCTCATGCTTCTTCTTTTTCGGTTTTCTCTTCTTTGTTCTCTTTTTTCTCATTCAGGAGCTTGGTGAGGAGACGATCTTCGATCATCGCCATCTTGATGGCCGGCAGGAGGTTCTGCTTCTGATAGTACTCGAAAGTCTGCTGAGGATCCTGCCCCATGCTTATCGCTTCGTAGTAGATCGTCTGCATCATCTCCTGGTCGCTTACATCGACCCCCTCTTTTCTGGCAAGGGCATCGACGATGAAGGTCGCCTTGACACTTTTGGCGGCGTCGCCGCGAAGCTCTTCTCGGAGTGCTTTGACTTTCTCTTCGTTTTCGCGGAGTTCGGCGAGCTCCTCCTCCTTCATTTGCTGAATCCTGTTGCGCAGCGCCATTTCGATCTCCTGCTCGACGACACTTTCGGGCAGATCGAATTCGAACATCTCAACCAGCGCTTCGACCAGTTTCGGCTTGAGCTCTTCGTTGTAGAGTTTGCTCAGTTTTTCGCTGCGAAGCTGCTCTTTGGTCTCTTTTTCGAGGTCGGCCAGTGTCGCATCCTCTTTTCCGAGCAGTTTTTTCGCCAGTTCGTCATCGATTTCGACCGGTTTTTTCGTTTTGATGTCGTGAAGTTTGATTTTGAACTCGACCTCTTTGCCCGCCAGCTCCTTGTTGCGGTAATCTTCGGGGAAGGTGACGGTAATCGTCTTTTCTTCTCCCTTCTTCATGCCGATCATCTGCTCTTCGAAACCCGGGATGAACTGGCCGCTTCCGATGCGCAGTTCGAAATTTTCCGCCTTTCCCCCTTCGAAGGGTTCGCCGTTGAGGAAACCTTCGAAATCGAATACCGCAAGGTCGCCCTCTTCGAGGCCCCGATCCTCTTCAAGCGATTCGAACGGCGCCTGAGCCTCGGCCATCTGTTGGATCCGCTCTTCGATCTCTTTTTTCGTCACGCGCGGTGTTTTGACTTCCGGAATGATGTCGCTGATATCGCCGATTTCGATATCGGGGCGCAGGCTCAGTTTCAGCTCCACCTCGATGAACTCTTCGCCGCGGTCGAATTTCGTCACGGCCGGTTCGCCGATGATCTTCTCCGCATCGAGCTCCAGCTCTTTGGATGCCTGATTCAAAATATCGCGAAGCGCTTCGGCTTCCGCATCCTGAACGAGTCGTTCACCCAGCCGTTTCTTGATGACCGACACCGGCGCTTTGCCGGGGCGGAATCCGTCGATCTTCATCTGTTTTGCCGCCTGTTTGGCGATCTTTTCCACTTTTTTGTCGATGTCGTTCTGAGCGATTTTCGCTTCGACGCTGACGTTGGCACTGTCTGTTTTCTTGGCAGTCACTTCCATAAAATTACGATCCTTCTAAAAAATTAGTCCATTATTTTACCCAAAAGAGGCCCGCAATCCAAAATGAGGCATCAAAAGGTGTCAAAACGCAGCTCGACGGTGCGCTTGATCGTTTCGTCGACGAGGCACTGCATCTCGTCGTTGGCGGCACCGCTGCCGCTCTTTTCGTGGCGGAAAAAGCCGCATTTGGCGTCCCGGTAGCGGATCCACGCCCGCTGCATCTTCCTGAGTGCCGCACGCCGTGACGGTGCAATTTCTTTTTTCAAAGCCATATAGGCTTCGTTGAGCTTTTTGTCCTGGCGTCGCAGTTCCGCATCCTGGCATTCGGTGACGGCCATCGTGGTACCGCCCGAGTTTTCGATACACTTTCTGTAGGTATCGCTGTAGAGCGCCCGAATGTCGACGCAGTCGGCACCCGCTGCGAGGCCCAGAAAGAGAAGGGGAAAAACTGCTTGTCTCATGAAATCTCCTTGAATCCTGTCCCGAAAATTCGGCGGCTGTGCATAGATTTTCGGGAGAGATGCTTGATGGTTACGCAACATTTTACGAAAAAATCGTTATACTTCAAAAAGTATAACAGAAATATTCCACCGGGATGTCGGGCAGGGAAGCCCTGGTGAAAACGAAGTTCCGCGACCCGACTCCGGAGACAGAGAGCGATATGTCCGACGAAAAAGAGGTGAAGTTTGAAAATGCCGTCAGAACGATTCTGGAGCTGATCGGTGAAGATCCGGATCGTGAAGGTCTGGCCAAAACGCCGCAGAGGGTCTACAAAGCGTTCGAACATATGTGCGGAGGGTACAGGATGGACCCCAGGAAGGTGCTTAATGACGCGATGTTCGAAAGCAGCAACGACGAGATGGTGCTGGTGCGCGATATCGAATTCTACTCGATGTGCGAGCACCATCTGCTGCCCATCATCGGCCGCGTCCATGTGGCCTATATACCCAACGGAAAAGTGGTGGGGCTGAGCAAGATACCCCGGATGGTCGATATCTTTGCGCGGCGCCTGCAGATTCAGGAGCAGATGACCGAACAGATCGCCGACGCGATTCTCGAGACGGTCCAGCCCAAAGGGGTGGCCGTCGTCGTCGAGGCGCGTCATATGTGCATGGAGATGCGCGGAGTGGAAAAGATCAACTCCACGACGGTCTCTTCGGCGCTTCGCGGGCTTTTCAAGCGTGATGCAAAAACGAGGGAAGAGTTCATGAGCATGATCAACGCCCCTTTGAGACCCCGCTACTGAGCAGGTGTGAAGATGCCGCTCAAGTCGCTTCGAAACCGCGTCAGGACCATGCCCCTCTCCCCTGCGTACGGAACCATCCAGAGCATCAACGCCAATGCGATCGTCGCGAGGGGACTGAAGGTAAGCATCGGCCAGAGCGTAACGATCCTGGCGGGCACGGAGCGCAGACTGGGGATGGTGACGGCGCTGGGCACCGAGAGTTTCACAATTACCCCTTTCGGGTTCATCGAAGGAATGCAGGTGGGCGACCGGGTGCTTTTGAACGAAAAGGGTCTTGAGATTCCCGTTGGCGAGAAACTGCTGGGGCGGGTGGTCGATCCCTTCATGCAACCGATCGATGGCGGGGGTCCGATTATCCTGAAAGATACCGAGCCGATCATGAAATCGCCGATGGATGTGATGAAGCGGGGACTGATCGACGAGCATTTCAGTGTCGGCGTCAAAAGCATCGACGGTCTTCTGACCAGCGGCAAGGGACAGAAAGTCGGAATCTTCGCCGGAAGCGGGGTGGGCAAATCGACACTGATGGGGATGATTGTCCGGGGCAGCGAGGCGACGATCAAAGTGGTGGCGCTTATCGGCGAGCGAGGACGTGAGGTACCCGAGTTCATCGCCAAGAACCTGGGAGGCGATCTGACCAATACCGTCATCGTCGTGGCCACCAGCGACGACAGTGCCCTGATGCGTAAATACGGCGCCTTCAGCGCTATGAGTGTGGCGGAGTATTTCAAGAGGCAGGGGCATGATGTGCTCTTTATGATGGACTCGGTGACGCGTTTCGCTATGGCCCAGCGGGAGATCGGTCTGGCGCTGGGAGAACCGCCCACGTCAAAGGGGTATCCCCCCTCTGCGCTGACGCTGCTGCCCCAGCTGATGGAACGGGCCGGCAAAGAGGAGGGACAGGGCTCCATCACCGCTTTTTTCACGGTGCTTGTGGAAGGTGACGATCTGAGCGATCCCATTGCCGACCAAAGCCGAAGCATTCTCGACGGCCACATCGTGCTGAGCCGTGAACTGACCGACAGGGGCATCTATCCGCCGGTGGATGTGCTCTCCTCCGCCTCACGGGTCATCAATGACGTCATCGAACCGGACCATCTGGCGGCTGTTAGGAAGTTCAGGCAGCTTCTTGCCCTGTTGAAAGAGAACGAGATGTTGGTGCGTATCGGTGCCTACCAGCGCGGAATGGATCCTCAGCTTGACGAGGCGCTGGCGAAAAAGGAGGCGATGGAACGTTTCCTGACCCAGGAGGCGGACAAGCCGGTCCCCTTCGTCGAAACAGTGAATAGACTGAAGGAAGTGGTGAGTTAGCGGCTATTCAGCGCAACCGTCACACCGCTTTGAGCCGCTTTCTCACCATTTTTTCGAAAGGGGCTCTAGATGGCATCGTGTAGCTGCCATCGCGCTGTTTCTCTCCCCACATCGGTTCCGGAAAGAAGCTGTCGTTTTCGAATCGCGCCATGACGTGGATGTGCACCCGCGGCAGATAGTTGCCGAAGGAAGCCATGTTGATCTTGTATGGGCTGAAATACTCTATCATCGCCCTTTCCACGATTTCGTATACGCGCCAGAGTTTGCCGCGCAGCGCATCGGGGCACTCTGTAAGCTCTCTGAAAGGTTCCCGGGTGAAGATTTTTATCCAGGGAATTTCGCTCGCTTCCCACTCGAGAATGATGTCGTCGTCTTCGTAGATCATCCCAGATTGTCCCGTATACCTATGGCATACCAGATGATGACGAGGTTGAGCAGAAAGATCATCATCGAGCTTCCCCGGGAGATGATGTTCTGGAGGGTGGTGCGTTCGATTCCGTGGGTTTTGAAGGCGATGGTCATGTGGATGACGGTAAGCAGCGTCAGGGCCCCCACGATCGTCAGTTTCACATACATCAGATGCGCCAGCGCCGATTCGGATGCATGCGCGAAAACGGCGGGGAAACCGAAATGGAAAAACATCGTCAGCCCCGTAATCCAGAGAATGATGAGCCAGAATGTTTCGAAGTAACCGTAAAGCGGTCCAAGGTGGGCATAGACCGCTTTCTGGGCCGTTTTGTCACGGAGCAGGATGCCCAGTGCGAAAAGCAGGAGCGACCCGCCGATCCAGGCGGTGGCGGCGAGGATATGGGTGTAGAGAACTATTTTGATCAATAGAGGTACCTTTTGGGATTGTTCATGATCTCTTCGGGGCGGATGCCCGTCCACTCGCGGATGGTGTCACGGTCCTTCTGTGAAAGCTGTGCCTTTTTGTGCACCTTGGCATAGGTTCCCAGGGGCATCGCCAGACCGACCGCTTTGAAGATCATCGCTTTGAGCTTTTGCTTTCTCTTGTCGTCATATTTTTCCCATTCGCTGAAATTGAGCCACTGCCGCCCCACCCGCACATCTCTGGCGATGAACCATTTGGCGGGAGCGATGGCACTGTACCACGGCCATTTCGTTTCATTGGAGTGACAGTCGTAGCAGGATCGTTCGAAAATCTCTTTGACTTTGGCCGGTGCTTTGATCTCGAGCGCGGGATCGCTTTTGGGATTGTTCCGCTCGACGGGTATGAGCTGCATTCCTGCAAAAAGAATCGCAAAGACGACTCCCAATGTTTTTCCTACCGACATGTCACTCCTTGTTTCGGGCAAATTTTATCCGTAATTGTAGTCTATCCTGTAAAAAAATGGAAAGGGTTTTTTGTTTTTGTCGAAAAGTTTCAACTTTTTCCAAACTTCTTTTCGCCGAAAGCTTTGAAATTTTATGCGCGATTTTTTCCGAAAGATTGCGTAGCGAAGAGTCGTGCCCCCGCTATTTTTGTTTCGGTATAGCGTTTTTGATTGGTGTTAGTGCATAGTTTTCTCTATATGGCAAAAGCAGCAGTAGATGCAGGCTTTTCCACTGGTGCAGAATCCCATCTTGCTTGCACCCGGGGGAATCGCCTTTTATTTGCACGAAGGATACGTACATGGGGAAGAGTGAAAATACTTTTGATTGTTTAGAGAGGATTGTAGAGCAAGAAATGGTGGTCTGGTTATTTTGAAAAAAGGGATCGAAGAAAAATGCCATTCAGATTTTTTGCCGAATAGCCTACACTTCGAATATATTTTAAACGAAAGGGGGTTGCTATGAAAAAAAGTGTAGCGATTGGGCTGAGTGCCATTTTGATGACAAGTATATTCAGTGGTTGTGCCAAAAAATCCACGGAAGTTCAAGCAGCATATGTGCCAAAATCCAAATATATCGATAAAGAATGTAAGCTGCTTGAAAACGATATGGAAAATGTGAGTTACAGGCTAGCAGATGTGACCAAATCACAAGACTCTGCACACAATCGTGATGTGGCTATGGCCGTGGTCGGTACCGTTTTGTTCTGGCCGGCATATTTTGTTTTGTTCGCGGGAGATAGTGAAGCGCAGCTTGCCAAACTAAAGGGAGAGTTTGAAGCCATAGATGAGGCGATGGTATACAACCACTGCTATGCGAGAGGAGAAAACGGCGTAGATTACATTAGAAAAGCTCAGGAAAAAATTGCAAAAGAAGATAAAAAAGTCGAAAAAACCGACATTGCCGATTCTTCGGATGAACAGAGCTTTTGATGGGACAAGCCGATCCATTTTTATCGAGGAGCTGTTGTCCAATCGATTCGCAGTTCATTTTTTAAAATTCTTGAATATTCAGAATTACGCTTTTTTTGCCAAAGATTTCATGGCTGTAGGGATCGGCCCGTATCGCATAGATCTTTTATCGGGCAGTTGTCGCACTGCGGTTTAAGCGGTTTGCAGATGACCTGCCCGAAACTTACAAGCAGGCGGTTGAGCCCTTTTTTCTCTTGGGAAACCAGAAGGGTTTTGAGGGCTTCGTAGCTCTCTTTTGGCGTACGGGTCTGCAGAAATCCCCAGCGGTTGAGGATGCGGTGCACATGGACATCCACGGCGACCGCATCTTTGCCGAATGCCCGTTCCAGGATGATGGCGGCCGCTTTGGGACCGATGCCTCTGATTTTAAGCAGCTCTTTCTCCGTGTCGGGGACCTTGCCGTCAAAATGTTTTAGCAGGTAGTGGGAAATATCGAGTATCGTCCGGGCTTTTTTGCGGTAGAAACCGACGGGGTAGATCGCTTTTTCGATCGTCTCTTGCGGGAGGGTGACCATCTTTTCGGGGGTGTCGGCCAAGGCAAAGAGCCGCTCACCGGCCGCCTGGGTCACTTCGTCTTTGGTGCGGAAACTGAGTGTCACCGAAACGGTGACGGTGTAGGGGGTGCGTCGGTAGCCGTAGGCCGTTTTCTTGGCCGGCGCGTCCCATTTGGGATACTCGGTTCTGAGAATTCGCAGAGCTTTGTCGAAATTGTCCCGTGTCATGCTTCTTACCTGCGGTACATTTCGTGGTCCACCGCCACTTTATAGGTGGGGTCGTCCTCTTCCCAGGTGCAGTATTTGCCCGCCGCTTTGAGGAGCTTTTTGCAGTCTTCGCTGAGGTGGCGGATGGTGAGCTTCTTGCCCGCCTCTTCGTAACGCTTCGTGATTTTGTCGATCGCCTCGACGCCGCTGGAATCCATGACGCGGGCCCGCTTGAAGTCCATGACCACCTCGTCCGGGTCGTTGGCTACGTCGAACTGGTCCAGAAATCCCTGGACCGAACCGAAGAAGAGAGGGCCATCGAATTCGTAGATCTTTCTGTCGCCTTCCACGTAGGTGCGGGTATAGACGCGGGCATGCTGCCACGCGAAGACCAGTGCGCTGATGATGACCCCGATGATGACCGCCATCGCCAAGTCGGTGAAGATCGTGACGATGGTGACCGTAATCAGGATGAAGGCATCGGTTTTTGGCATCTTCCGAAGGCGATCGAGACTCGCCCATTCGAAGGTCTCGACGCTGACCATGAACATGATCCCCACCAGCACGGCGATGGGAATCTGTCCGATGAGATCGCTCAGCGAAACGACGAAAAGGATGAGCAGAATGGCCGCCGTCACACCCGAAAGACGCCCCCGCCCGCCGGAGGTGAAGTTGATGATGCTCTGGCCGATCATCGCGCATCCTGCCATGCCGCCGAACATGCCGCAGGCGGCATTACCGGCGCCCAGGGCCACCGCCTCTTTGTTGGCGTTTCCTTTTTCGCCGCTCATTTCATCGAGCACCGAGAGGGTCAGCAGCGATTCGATGAGCCCCACCGCTGCCATAACCGCGGCATAGGGGAGGACAGTCTGAAAGGTTTCAAAGCCAAAGGGCACGTCGGGCCAGTGGAAAGAGGGGAGGTCACCGGCGATGGAGCCCAGGTCCGCCACCCGTTTCGTGTCGAGGTCGAAAATGACGGTCACGGCGCTCAAGACGACAATCGCCACCAACCCGGCCGGGACCGCTTTGGTAAAACGAGGCAGTATGACCATCGTGGCCATCGTGGCGAAGACGAGGATGTACATAATGGGCCCCTCGCCTTCGAACATCGGAAGTTGTGCTAGGGCGATGACGATGGCCAGGCCGTTGACGAAACCAAGGATTGCCGGCTGGGGAACGAGGCGAATGAATTTGGCCAGCCGCAAAAGGCCGAAAGCCACCTGTATGAGCCCTGTCAATATCGTGGCGAAAAAGAGGTACTCGACACCATGGGTCGCGACAAGGGAGACCATGACCACCGCCACACTTCCCGTAGCGCCGCTGATCATACCCGGCTTGCCGCCGAAAAGTGCCGTGACGAGGCCGAGAAGGAATGCCGTATACAGACCTACCAGCGGGGAAACGCCGGCAATGAGCGAAAAGGCGATCGCTTCGGGAACCAGCGCGATGGCGACGACAGCGCCGGAGAGAACGTCGTTTTTAGCGCTGTGCCCCGAATAGGCTTTGAGAAGTTGTGCGAACACGGAAATCCTTTGGGTTGAAAGCTGGGATTATAGGAAAAAGGGTCTTAAAAGTGATTAAGCTTTTTTGTATATAATGAAATCCTCCGAAACAATGTTCTGCGAGTACAATTTCAAATTCAGCAAACCTTAAACAAACTTTATTTAAGATGCAGCAAGTTAATTAAGACTAATTTTGTCCGATTTGGAAATTGGGAGTTATTATCATGATGAAAGTCTATCTCGACAACAATGCCACAACGATGGTGGACCCGGAAGTCAAAGCGGCGATGGACCCGTATTTCACCGAAATTTACGGAAACCCGAATTCATTGCACGATTTCGGTACGGCGTCGCATCCGGCGCTTCGCAGGGCGATGGACCAGATGTATGAAGCGATCGGCGCACGGGACGAGGATGACATCGTGGTCACCTCCTGTGCCACCGAGTCGAACAACTGGGTGCTCAAAGGTGTCTATTTCGATCTGATCAAAAACGGCGACAAGGACCATATCATCACGACCGAAGTGGAGCACCCCTCCATCACGGCCGTGTGCCGATGGCTGGAGGAGCAGGGTGTGCGGGTGACCTATCTGCCGGTCAACAACGACGGTATCGTCGAAGCGCATACGGTACGCGACTTCATTACCGACAAGACGGCGCTCGTTTCGATCATGTGGGCCAACAACGAAACGGGGGCCATCTTTCCTGTCGAACAGATCGCCGAAGTCTGCAAGGAGAAAGGGGTACTGTTCCACACCGACGGGGTTCAGGCGGTCGGCAAAATTCCGGTCGATGTCATCAGGTCGGGCGTCGATTTCATGAGTTTTTCGGCCCACAAGTTCCACGGGCCCAAAGGGGTCGGCGGGCTTTACATTCGCAACGGACACCCGTTGACATCGCTGCTGCATGGGGGAGAGCATATGGGCGGCCGCCGCTCGGGAACGCTGAATGTTCCCGGCATCGTCGGCATGGGCAAGGCGATCGAACTGGCCAACTACTATCTCAAATTCGAAGAGGAGCATGTAAGGCGTCTGCGAGACAAACTCGAAGATGCGATTCTGGAGATTCCCGACATCTACAGTGTGGGACCGCGGGACAACCGCACCCCCAACACGATACTCGTCTCCGTCCGCGGGGTCGAGGGGGAAGCGATGCTGTGGGATCTCAACCGGGCAGGCATCGCGGCGAGTACCGGTAGCGCGTGTGCCAGTGAAGACCTTGAGGCGAATCCGATCATGACGGCGGTGGGCGCCGACAGCGAGCTGGCCCATACGGCCGTGAGACTCAGCCTCAGCCGTTTTACGACCGAAGAGGAGATAGACTATACCATCGAACAGTTCAAAAAGGCGGTCGAGCGTCTGCGTGCCATTTCGAGCACCTACGCCTACATGCCAGAAAATATGAAAGTGTAAAAAAGAGGAGAAGATTATGGCAAAAACAGATTTGATTGGCGGCAGCATCTGGGAAGAGTACAGCCAGAAGGTGCAGGAGTTGATGAACAACCCCAAAAACCAGGGCGAACTGACCGAGGAGGATGCCAAGCGCCTGGGCGGCGAGCTGATCGTCGCCGATTTCGGTGCCGAGAGCTGCGGCGATGCCGTGCGCCTCTACTGGATCGTCGATCCGAAAACCGACAGAATCCTTGACGCGAAATTCAAGAGCTTCGGCTGCGGAACGGCGATCGCCAGTTCCGATACGATGGTGGAGCTCTGCAAAGGCAAGACGGTCGATGAGGCGGTCAAGATCACCAATATCGACGTGGAAAAGGCGATGCGCGACGAGCCGAATACCCCGGCCGTTCCACCGCAGAAGATGCACTGCTCGGTTATGGCCTACGACGTCATCAAGAAGGCGGCATCACTTTATAAAGGGGTGGATATGGAGAGTTTCGAAGACGAGATCATCGTCTGCGAATGTGCCAGGGTGAGCCTGAGCACCATCAAGGAAGTGATCAGACTCAACGACCTTAAAACCGTCGAAGAGATTACCGACTACACCAAAGCGGGAGCATTCTGCAAAAGCTGTATCAAGCCCGGCGGCCACGAAGAGCGTGAATACTATCTGGTGGATATTCTTGCCGACACACGACGCGAGATGGAAGAAGAGAAGCTCAAGGAAGCTGCCGAGAAACAGGCCAGCGGCGAAGAGATTCCTTTCAGCGACATGACGCTGGTTCAGAAGATCAAGGCGATCGACAGCGTCATCGACGAGAGCGTACGGCAGTACCTGATCATGGACGGAGGCAACATGGAAGTGCTCGATGTCAAACAAAACGGCGAGTACACCGATGTCTACATCCGCTATCTGGGAGCCTGCTCCGGATGCGCCAGCTCCACCACCGGTACGCTCTATGCCATCGAGTCTACACTCAAAGAGAAACTCGACCCCAATATCCGCGTTCTTCCCATCTGACGACCGGCAGCCGCTTCTTCGAAAAAAAAGGGGGCTTGTCCCTCCTTTTTCCTCTTTTTATCGAATCCGAACGAGATGTTTCCAAAACCCTTCAACCTTTCGCCGAAGGCGCGAGGCCGTTTTTGGATTGGATCGCGTCGGTTGCGATGCGGAGTCTTGCTGAAAATACCGCTGATACCGTTTCATTTTTTTCCGCATCATGATGGAATTCGCTTTCTATTCGATCGCTTCCGCCGGTGTGATCTCCCGAATCTCCTCTTGGCCGGACATTGGGAACTCGACGATCTTTTTGGCATCCAGATCCATCTTGTTCATATCCACCATGCGGATGCGCTGATCGCCGTAGGTACGGAAATAGAACTTTTTCGCCTTGAGATCGTTTGCGCTGGTCCAGGTGGTGAAATCCGCCATCGGATGCCCCTGTGCATCCGCCTCTTCCCCCTCGCGCATGGCGCCTTTGGGAATATCGAAATTGTTCAATATATGAAACGCTTCCAGTACGGCCTCTTTCCCGGTTTTGGGTTCATAGACTGCCTGGGAAAAAAGAACCGCCCGCACAAAACGCGAAGGCGGAGTGAAATCGCCGGGAATACCATGCAGGCCCGCCCCCATGCCGAAAGGTTTTAATACCACGCCACCCTTGAGTTTCAAAGGTTTCACCGATGTGAGAGAAATATTGATGTAATTGCGAAGATTGGTCATGTGCCAGTCGAAAGAGGGGGAGTTGGCCATCACGCCGAGCGGGTTGTCGTACACGACGACCTTGCCGTCGATAAATTCGATGACCAGGCTTTTGCCCGAAGCGTCATGAACCACGTAGTGGACCGGAGGAGTGAATCCCCAGGCTTTGAGGATGACATCGGAGACGACCACCTTGGCGACATTGTTCTTCACCTCGTCGACGGTGGCGAAATTTTCCAGCAGCCACGATCCAAACTCCCAGGGAGCCAGCGTTTTGGAGGCTTTGGAAGGGCTGTAGGGCATATACCGGACCGATCCCGGGAAATAGAAGGTGCCGACGGCCAGACCCCTTTCGTTGAAGCCGTCGAAAATGAAAGGAAGCCCGACCCCGTTGGCGCCCATGCTGGCATATTTCGTTTTCCATTCAAGCCCACCCTTTCCGTCGGGCGTGGTTCCGGTACGGGGGTAGTTTCTTGGAACGACGATGACATTGGAGTGCAGGTCCCGTGCGAACTCCAGTGTCCGTGCGTGGACCACCGTGCCATCTTTGGCGACCAGCCTGATACCCGTGCAGGCCTGTGCCGCCGTCATTCCCAAGATCAAAAGGGCCACGGCGATCCTTTTCAATGTTCGTGAGTCACGTTTCATCTTTCTTCCTTTTGTGAGATTTGGCGATGCGGTGCCGGTTCGTTGCAATATTTTTCGAAAGCTTCGGCCGTCGGCTTGAGGTGCGCCCGCTGGGCCAGCTCCCACGGTCTTTCGCATTTTTCTGTTTTGCCACACCATCTGTATCCGGCGGAGAGGATGCATCCGTGCGCATCGGCGTCAGCCCCTGTTTTTTGGTGCCCAACGGGCACCATTCTCCCTTTGTGTACCACGGCGTATACTCCAATCTCTTTGAGTTTCATCGGATCGACTTTGAAAGGATTTTGCTCCAGTATGGTGAAGTTGGCGATTTTTCCCACTTCGATGGAGCCCAGACTCTTTTCAAGGTTCAGTGTGCGTGCAGCATTGATCGTGATGGCTTTCATAGCGTCAAAAACGCTGATACGTTGATTTTGGGAGACTTTGCGACCTTCGTCTGTCACGCGGTTGACCGCCACCCACGCCAGGGTGAGCGGCTCAGCGGGTGCCATAGCGAAATCGGAGTGGAATGAGACCGGAATAGCTCTTTCGGTCAGCTCCCGGATGCGAACCAGATTTTCCGCCCGGGCTTTACCGAGACCGACTTTGGAATACTTCTCGGCCAGTGCCCAGAGATAGTAGGGATTGACGGAGGCTTTCACTCCCAAATCCTTTACCTGCTTCGCGATATCGGCATCGAAGTATCCCATATGGTGCAGGGTGAAACGGTGCTCTTTTCTCGGATGCCGTTTCTGGTCCTGGCGGTTGAAATCGAGGACTTTCTGAATGCCTTTGTCCCCGTTGGCGTGCATATGGATTTTGTATCCCCTATCCCAGTAGAAGCTCATCTGCTCCTTCAGCCGTTTGGGGGGTGTCATCCATTCACCCCTGAACGCTTCACTCGTGTAGGGCTGTTTCATCTGCATGGCGAGCGAATAGATGGCGCCGTCGGCAAAGAGTTTCACCTGTCGGGGAAGGAAGGTGATGTTTCGCGTATTGTATTTGGCGGGGAGCTCGCGTATCATCTTTTCGGCTTTTTCGTTGCTGTTGCCCGCCATCGAATAGAGCTGTGTGCCGTTGGGGATGAGATAGCAGTCGTAGGGAGGGTCTTTGGCCATCTCGCTTTTGAGCAGTGTGTACTCCATGTTGAAATCCGAACTGGGAAAGCCGGGCTCGCAGATGGTGGTGATGCCGTTGCGGAGCATCAGTTCGCTCATCATCGCCAGACCTTTTTTGTAGGTCTTGGGATTGAGCAGATGGGGAGCTATTTTGGGAAGGAGTGCCAGCCATCCCCCTTCGTAAAAGTGTCCTTTCTCCCAGTCGACCTGGGGGTTGCCGGCGTAATCGGAGCGTTTGAGACCCAAAAGCCCGATGGCGGCATCGTTGAGAAAGATCTCGTGGAATGAACGGTGGATAACCCCGATCGGCTTGTCGGCGGAGAGCTCGTTGAGCATCTGCCGGTCTATGGGACCATGCCAGAGCGGATGGTACCCCCATACAAAAAACATTTTGCCGCTTTTTGCCTCTTTGTCGACAGAGGACTTGAGCAGCCTGTAGAACGCCTCCGGCGTCTTCGCGGCGGGAGAGATTCCCTGGGGTTTTTTCCACGCGTGGGGGGCGATCGTTTCGTTGGGCAGCATGATGGCAGCGATGGAGGGGTGCAGATGGGGCTCGATGAATCCCGGCATCATCGTTCTGCCCTGCAGGTCGACCTTGTCGACCCTCTCGCCGAACCGTTTTTCCGCCCCGGCTTTTTCCCCGACATAGACGATTTTCCCCTCTTTTTCGACGACCGCCTCCGCGTATAGGGGGCCGCTCTGTGCCATCGTGACGATGTCACCGCCAAAATAGAGTGTGGCGGCTTCCGCGGAAAGAGCCAAGAAACCTGCACCCGACAGCAGGGCCAGTGCGACTTTTGTTTTGAGGGATTTGATCATGCCGATCCTTTTTGCAAATAAACGAACCCTTGCGAATGGTGCTTCATCAAGGCAGTTTCCGGGGGTTTTCGTAGGTGACGCGGCTGTAGGGCACCGGCATTTCGATACCGGCATTCGTTAATGCTTCATAGATGTCGATAGCGGTCTCGCTCTTGATGTCGAGCAGTTTTTCGTCGACCCAGAAATAGACCGTAAATTCCAGGTAGTAGTCGCCATATCCTTCGAAGAGGACCTTGGGTGCCGGCTCCTTGCGGATGCCCGGGTGTTTTTCGATGGCGGAACGGATGATGTCGATCACTCTTTTGGGGCTGTTTCCGAAGGCGACTTTGTAGTGCATTTTGACCCGGCGGCTTTTGGACGACAGCGTCCAGTTGATCACCTCCTTGGTGATGAAGTCGGCGTTGGGGACGATCACTTCCGAGCCGTCATAGGTTTTGATGGTCGTGGCGCGTACGCCAATCTTCTGGACATCGCCGAAAATGCCGTCCACCTCCACGACATCCCCCTGCTGAACGGGCCGCTCGAAGACGAGCAGCAGGCCCGAGACGAAGTTGGCCATGATGTTGCGCAGACCGAAGCCGATACCCACACCGAGCGCCCCGGCGATGATGCTCAGGTCGGTCAGCCGAACACCCAGCACCGTCAGGGCGAAGACGACGCCCGTGGTGATGATTAGGTAGCGGACGATCATCTGGATGGCCGCCGGCACGCCGCGGGGGAATTCGTACCGGCTGAAGAGCTCAAGGTCGAGGATGATGGTGATAAAGCGGGTGAAGAACCATGTGAGCACCAGGACCAGGACGAAGTCGACGATGGCACCCACCGAAACGACCACCTCGCCGATCTTCCACGATACCGACATGAGCTTCTGCCACCCGTTCTCCATGTAGTAGAGGAGGTCGAACTGCTTGAGGACGAGGAAAAGCCAATAGGCCATCAGGAAAAAGTTCGCGACGAATGTGAGGTAGTTTTGAATCTGGTGGGCATACTCCCGCAGCAGATGTTTCGATTCGATGGAGCGACGGCGCACGAACATGACAATCAACCCGCGGAAGATGCGGGCGAGGATTATGAAGACCATGAAGAGTATCAGCGACGTAATCAAAGAAGAGAGCAGTTTGACGGAGAGGTTGACCGCACCGACGATGTTGGCACCGGCGGAGAGAACGAGAATGAGAGGCAGGAGAGGCGCGAGACGGATGAAGAATCGGATCTCCGCACTGTAACCGGGGTGATGGAGAGGGCCGTTTTTTCGCATGAGACGCAGCGAAGCCGCAAGCATGATCAGTGCCATCAAAAGCCATACCAGCCGTGCTTCGTTCTGCGCTTCGACGATATGGGCCTGCACGACATTGAGCAAAAAGAGTGCTGTCAGCAGGTAGATATAGCGGCGTATTTCGGGAGTGACGATACGGTGGATGATCACCAGCAGGGCACTCAGTGCGACGATGGTGTTGAACTGCCCGACGGAGACAGGGCGTTCGGGATAGAAGAGCGGGACGATCAGGACCGCCAGAAGTACCGTCGCGGCGAGAGGATGTTCGACAAAGAACACCGATCCTTGTACCTTTTCGTCGTTGACGGGAAACAGCTTGCCACGTCTGTGCCGCACATAGAGGAAAAGCATCAAAAAGCCCAGCAGAAGCGTTGTGCCCATGTGGGCGTAGAGTGCGGAGGTGTTCGAAGTGTAGAAAAAACGTGCCTGTTTGACGATCTCGCGTACGGCGCCGGCACTCTCGAAAAGGTAGCTGACGGGGTGGATTTTCTCTTTCGAAAGCGATTCGAAGATGGGCGGATGGTCGAAAGTCAGCAATTCCATGCCCCGTTTGGCCAGCGCCTCTTCGAGGGCGGTTGTCATGGTTCCAAACTGCCGGCTCTCTCCTGAAATCATATCGATATAGGTGAGTGTTTTGTTGTAGGCTTTTTTGACGCGTTTTTGCATCGCCTCGATATGCGCCACGGTGTTGCTGGCTCGTTGAAGGATGGCCTCGGGGGCTTTTTGCTCTTTCGCGAAGGCTTTGGTCGCCTCCCACGACTCGTGCATCTCTTTGAGGGATTTGAGGATATCGGTGTAGATGTCGATCCGGTGTTTGAGTTTTTCGCCGTAGGTTTCGAGCTGTCTTTGATAGAGCATCGATGTTTCGTACCATTGACGCAGCTGTTTGATGTTTTGGCTGCTCAGGTCGTGACCGACGATCTCCTTGCGTATCTTTTCGATCGAGCGGATGAAATGGGGCAGGGAGGATTCGATTGCCTGAATCTCCCGGGGAGTTTCGAGACCTTTTTCCATCTCCGAAAGCCGGCTGGCCGCTTCGGTGGCCGCTTCGGGGATCTCGTCCAGTGCAAAGAAACGGGGTGTCTCCTGCGGGAGGGTGGAAACGGTATCGATGGGACGGGAAGAGGTTTTGGCATCGGAAGCCGCCAGAAGAGAGAACGATACCAGAAAAAGGAGGAACAGCTGTCGTATCATAATGTAAAATTATAGCCTTTTTCGTGAGGGCGGCGTTTGGGCATGCCTTTTTTCGGCGGATTTACTTGCACTTTTCCATCGTCTTGATCTCAAATTGCAGTCTGATATCCTGCCAGGTTTTGCCTTTGTGAAGATCGTAACAGGCTTTGTTGATGCTTCGCAGGGAAGGCAGCATCTCAAAATCGGCGAGGTCGATGTAGCCTTCCGCCTCAACATCGTCGCCGTCGAACTCGAGCTTCATCGGCACGGTTTTTGTTATGCCGTTCATTGTGATATCGACATTCGCGAAACTTTTGCCGAGACTCTTGATCTCTGCCGCAATGGTATGGACGCCCTGGACATTGAAAAAAGCTTTGATTAGTTTGGCGTCCCGGCTGCTGTTTTTCGAATTGACACTTCCCGTGTCGATGACCACTTTGGCGCCTTCAAGCAACCCTTTGACTGTTTTGTCGGGCATCGCGGATAGTTTGATGTTGCCGAACGTTCCGTCCACCCCGATTTTCGCGGGTGTTTTATAGGCCTCCCATCCGATTTCGAAGTCCATGACACGGTAGGTGCATTCGCCTGCGAAAAGTGAAATGGCGGCGATCATGGTTGCGATAAATCTTCTCATCTGTGGCCCCCTTTCCGTTTGGTTGACCTATCTTACCTTTTTGCCGCTGAAGAAACCTTATCGGCGTTTTCTTCACTGCCGGACAATCTTTTTGAGAGGATCTTTTTTCCGTCGTCGTACCAGATTCGTGAAATTGTCCGGTAGGACCAGGCATAACCCGAGTGGTCGATGCCGTAGGTTTCTTTCAGCAGAAGTCTTCCGTCAGCGAGCAGCACCTTCGTTTCATAGGGCATCTCCCGAATCCGTTTTTTCGCATCTTCTTTGGTCACGGAAACCACTTCGACCGTCTTGCCGTCGGGCAGGAAGTGGTTGGTGACGATACGAACCGGCGTGATGTGGTTGTTCTGGTAGACAAAATGCCTGTGGGTGCGCAGTCTTGCGTAATTTGAAAAGCGCCAGATATCCGATACGACACGGATGAAATGCCCTTTTCTGTACTCTATCATGCTGTAGCGTATGATGGAGGGTTCCGCGCCGAAAGAGTAAACCTCTATCGGGTAGAGCTTCGAACCGTCTGTCGCGTAAACGATACGCTCGGAAACCGTTTCGCTTCCTTTGAGGCGGAAACCGGCCGGGATATCTTTCGCCGAGGATACGTTCCGATCGGTTGCGAGAGGGAATCTGAGACCGTGAAGTTTTTCAAGTTGCAGTATCGCCACCTTCATCGGGGCGCTCAAAAGAGGCGGCCGGGTCTGACCACCCGCATCGTTTGAAAGATCTTTCAGTAATACACCGGAGCCTTTCTCTTTTTCTCCGAGTGAAGGAAGATGGGCCGAAATCTCTTCCGATACGAGCCTGGTAGCGAAGTCCACCTTCTGCTTCATGCCATACTCTTCGAGACTCTCCTGCATACGCTGACGTTCCACAACGAAGGGAAGCTCGAGTTCCTTTTTCTGAACAGCCGACACCGGTATCCCACCGATGCCGGATATGTTGCCCTCACTCCCGTGAAAGGCGGCACTTTTCGCCGGGATTGCGACAGTCGCGGCAGGACGGTTTTCGTAAATGAATTTGGCAGTGAAAAAGCCGCTTAGAAAGATTGCCGAAATCCCCAGCAAACCGCCGATGATATAGGAGTACCGTTTCAGTGCGCGATTCTTTTTCGTCTGGGGAACATACGCGTTCTGGGAGCTCTTCTTTTTTCTTGCGCGATACTCACTGTACCGTTCGAGGATAAAATTTTTTTCGGAAGAGAGGTCGTCTTTGCCGAAGTAACGCGCTGCGATATCATTGGGGATGTAGGCGGCGGAGAGAAGCGAATAGACTTTTTCGACGATTTTGATGTTGGAAGAGAGAGGAATGTTGTGCGTTACCAGATGGGCAACAAGATCGATGGCCCGCTTTTGGGAGGCATCCCACTCTCCCTGCTTGAGCACTCTCTGCAAATCTTCGTGGTTCGAAAAGAGCGCGATGATTCTTCTGATCTTCTCTTCCGTCGAGAGCGTTTTCTCTCTTTTTTCGGACCTCTTTTCTTTGATGAGTTTTAGAATCGCGTACGCCCACTCGATCAGCTGGGTATCCGGCGATGAGCTTTGGAGTGTCCGGGAGGCCTCAAGAAGCAGTTCCGTTTCGATGCCGCCCAAAAGATAGCGCCGTTTGAGCTCCAAAACCTCCTTTTCGGAGGGAATCGTCTCCATGAGAAACGTTGTTTTGTCATGCAGGTTCATCGGCTGGTTCCTTCCACTGGGAAATCGGGCAACAGTTTATCGGAAACAAACTAAAAAACACTTTTGAAAATATACTTCCCGATTTTCAATCGAAAGGCATCGTCTCCTGGCCGATTTCAAGATAACGGTTCCAGTAGTGCTCGACAAAGCGGCGTACCTTGTCATCTTTCGTAAACCAGACTCCCTCCTCTTTTGTCACATGGTTTGACAGAAAGATGCCGGCATCTTTTTTGGGCAGATAGAAGTCGTGTATCAGGGTGACGTATCGGGCGTGGTAAAGGGCTTTTTGCTTCCGGTAGGCCTCTGGCGAAAGATCGATGGCCAGCGTTTTCCCGTCGAATGCGAGGACACCCGCTTCAAAAAGGATGCTCAGATGCAGCAGCCCTTCCACGTAGTAGGGCTCGACTTCGGGTGTTTTGCGCCAGCTCATAAGGCCGACGGCGCGGGAGACGGTGTCGCGCAGCACCTCTTCGCGAAGGGCCTCTTCTTCGTGCATGAAGAATGCCATCAACCCGCCGACGGTCGCTTTGAACTCTTCGACATTCTTGTAGTTTCCGCTGCCGTTCATCGTCGTCTCCGTATCGTCGTCGACCCAGAGGATGTGGCCGTATTCGTGGCCGATGGTGGTGATTTCATAGACTTTGTGCCAAAGATCGGGCTGTTGGAACATCACATCGCGCTGATGCCGGACGAAATCGTCACCGAGAATTTCGCGGGCGATGCGCATGACGGGTCGCGATTTTTTGCTCTGCAGCACATTGTCCGCGAAAGCGAAGATCTTTTTGCCCAATTCACGGCTTACCTCCGTGTCGTTGGGAACGACCTGGGCCGAAAAGAGCCCCTGGAATTCCGCCCCGTAGAAGAGGGCGGGAATGCCGATGTAAAGCTGCGTGCGCCGCACCTGCTCGGCGCTCTTTTGCTGCAAGGCCTCCGCCGCTTCGCCGAACCCTTCGGCCAAAGAGGCGCTCATCGCTTCGATCTGATCGGGAATGTGGGTCTCTTGCATCAGTTTGGGAGAGGCGAGCCGCACATCCCACTCCAGCGCCACCGCTTTGCGGTAGTGATCTTCGTAATACTCCAGCGGATGGCCGATCTGGATGGGGGTGGTCACCGCCATCCATCTCCGGTCCACCTCGGCCCACTTTTTGATGAGCCCTTCGATCTCCATGTGTCCGAAAGCGTCGATGAGGGCGTCGAGATACGCAAGCCACGCTTGCTTTTGGCCGAAGACTTCATCCTCCATCCCCGCCAGGAGGTCGCGCATATTCTGGAGTTTGTTCAAAACCTCCTGTACCTCCATACGGAAGGCTTTGGCGTAGGGGACGCTTTTGAACCCTCTTTTCGTTCTTTTAAGTACAGAATAGCAGCGGTCTCCCACACATCCCTCTTCCCGCAGGTCGAGGAGGTTTTCGCTCTCCAACATTTCATAAATCTTCTCTTCGTCACCGTTGAAAAGCTCGAAAAGTTCCTGGTTGACGCCGTGGATGATGTGGGCGGTCCAGGCGCTCTGCCAGCTGCTCATCGCTTCGCCGACGCGGTGCGCTTCTTTGAGAATTTCCCGGTAAAACGGGGTCAGAAGTGCTTCATCCTCGATCCAGTCCAGTAGCTCCAGGTGGCGTTTGAGGTAGAAATCGGCTACCATCTTGTAGGCGGTCTCTTTCGCCTCGATGATTGCTTCTTCGTCGAACCCCTCCTTCTCCAGCACCTGCGTAAGCGCGTCGTCTCTTAGTCCGATGAGCCGTGTGAGCGCCGCCATGCGCGTCTCGGGCGTTTCGGGAAGCCCCAGCCGCCGCAGAAAGTCGCCGACCCACGCTTCCGCTTTGGCATGGCCGCCGCCAAGCAGGTCGTAGTAGCTTCCCAGCGCCTTTTGGCGCTTTAAAATTTCGTCGTAAATCGTCTGCAAGTCCTCCATGAAAATGGCGTAATAGGGGTTTTCGTTGTTTGTCATATATGTCCTCAACTTTTTGATAATAAAAGTGCCGATACGGATTCGCTTCGGATAACAGGTCGGCAAAGCGGGTCAGCTCCCCGCTTGTTTCACGATATGATTTTGTAGGCCGTGAAGCGGTTTTAGCCCAATTACTCTCTGTTTCTCAACATATCGATAATCGGTTTTGCCAGCCGCAACGCCTTGCTGCGGTGCGAAAGGCGCTTTTTCACCTCCGGCTCCAGCTCCCCCAGCGTTTTGTCGAACCCTTCGGGAATGAAGATCGGGTCGTACCCGAACCCCCCTTCGCCGCGGGGTGTGTCGATCACTTTGCCATGCATCCAGCCGTGCATCACATATTCCGCGCCGGGGGCGACGATGGCAATGGCGGCGGTGTAGTAGGCGGGGGCTTCGGAGAGCCCTTTTTCTTTGAGTCTGCGAACCAGTTTTTCCAGATTCTCCCGGTCACTTGCCCCCTCACCGGCGTACCGGGCGCTGTAGATACCCGGCTCGTTGTTCAGTGCCGCAACGGTGATACCGCTGTCGTCGCTGACGACGACAACGTCGTCGCGACCCAGGGCATCGAAGACCGCGCCGGCCTTGATGAGGGCGTTTTGGGCGAAAGTGTCGCCATTCTCCTCGATGGCCATGGGCCCCAGAAATTCACTGAAAGGTAAGATTTCGTCCTCTTCGAAAAGGGCTTGGATCTCTTTTACTTTACCCCTGTTTGAAGTGGCCAGTATAATTTGCATTCTTTTCAATCCTTTTTTCATCAGAGGAGTATAATTTTTGCAAAATTCTACCATAAGGAAAAATGGATGAAAGAGATCGTCAAAAAGACGCTGCCTCTCAGTCTGATTGTGGCGTTGCGGTTCTTTGGCCTATTTATCGTGTTGTCGGTACTTTCGCAGTACGCCGTGGAGCTGCCGGGAGGCACCGCATTCCTCGCAGGTGTCGCAGTCGGTGGTTACGCACTGACGCAGGCGGTGCTTCAGGTCCCTTTCGGTGTTCTCAGTGACCGTATCGGGCGCAGGAAGACGCTGCTGATCGGGCTGTTGATTTTCGCGGCCGGTTCGGTCGTCGCGGCGATCGCCGACAATATCTGGGTGCTGCTGCTGGGCCGTTTTCTGCAGGGGGCGGGCGCCATCGGTTCGGTGGTCACGGCGATGATCGCCGATCATGTCCGCGAGGACCAGCGGGCCCATGCCATGGCAGTCATGGGGATGACGATCGCCATGAGCTTTGCCGCGGCGATGATCATCGGGCCTGTCATCGGGGGTCTCTGGAGTGTCAGCGCCCTCTTCTGGCTGACGGCGATACTGGCGCTCATGGCACTGGCCATTCTCTTCACCGCCGTGCCGGAGCCGCCGAAGATCGTCCACAGCTATACCGAAGAGGAGGCGAAGATCAAGCATGTCTTCAAGGACAGAGATCTGGTGCGTATGTACATCACTTTTCTCTTTCACTCTTCGACGATGGCGATCGCCTTCTTCCTGATTCCGCTGGTGATGAAGCAGAAGTTCGGCATGGGCCCCGAAAACTACTGGAAGATCTATCTTCCCGCCGTCTTTTTCGGAATTATCGCCATGGGGCCCGCGGCGGTCTTTGGTGAAAAATACGGCAAAGGCAAAGAGGTCTTTTTGGCTTCCATTGCTTTCATTGCCGCCTCTTTCGCCCTGATGGGATGGAGCGATTCGGTTCTCTGGTTCGGCGTGGGTGCGACGCTCTTTTTCATCGGGTTCAACATGTTCGAGCCGCTGCTGCAAAGCTTTGTGAGCAAATTCGCCAAGGTGCACCAGAAGGGCGCGGCGCTGGGCGTGGCCAACACCTTCGCCTATGTGGGTATCTTTCTTGGCGGCGCCATCGGCGGCTGGCTCTATCAAACATTCGGAGCTTCCGGGGTTGCGGCCTTCGTTCTTGTCGTCTGTCTCTTCTGGGCGGCATGGGTCGCTACGATGCGAAGTCCGGGTGTGCGGGACAATCTTTTTCTCCCTTTCGCCGAGTTCGACAAGGCCAAAATCGATGGTCTGAAAATGATCAACGGCGTGACAGATTTCTACCTGAACGAAACAGAGGAGATCATCGTCGTCAAATTCGACAACGAGATCGTCAAAGCGGAGGTCATTGAGACCTTCATGAAAAAATCGTAAGAGAGGGAAACGCCCTGCCAATCGCCGGGTAGGCGCGGCAGGCATTCTTATTTCAGCAGCACGACACGCGCCAGGTCGCCGGGCTCTTTGTCTCCCTCGCCGGCATCGAGCCACAGCAGACCCGTATGGCCCAGCATATTGGTCAGGATGGCACTGCTGCCGCTGCGCTTGCCTTCGAAGTCGCAGAGATATTCGCCGTTTTCGAGGCGGATGTTGCAGGCGGCGAACTCCGTTTTGTTTTTCGTCTTTTTGCCGTAGCCATCAAGCACCCGTGCCGTGACGACAGGCAGCGTGTACTCCCGACCCTGAAGCCTGTAGAGAAGGGGAAGCACGTAGAGAATGAAGGTCACAGTGGAGGAGTAGGCAAAGCCCGGAAGAGCGACGATGAATTTGTTGCCCTTTTGGGCGACCATGACGTGCTGACCCGGCTTGATGAGTACCCCTTTGAAAGCGACGTCGCATCCCAGTTCGTCACGGACGACATCTTTGACGAAATCGAAATCTCCGACGCTCACCCCGCCGGTAGTGACCACGATGTCGGCACTGCGTAGTGCCTCTTTCATGGCGAATGTGATGGCGGCGCGCTCGTCATGGACGCTGCCCATCTGCACCGGTTCGCCGCCATGCTGTTTTACGAGGGCCTCGAGGGTGTAGTTGTTGGAACTGCGGATCTGTGCCGGGTTGTCGCTGCACTCGCCAAGTTCAAGCACTTCACTGCCGGTGGCCAGAATAGCCACTTTCGGTTTCTGGACAACCATCGGCGCGACGATGTTGAGGCTCGCCATGACGCCGATTTCGGCGAAACCGATTGTCGTGCCCCGGGGGACAAGCACCTCTCCCTTTTTGTAGTTTTCACCGACAGGACGGACCGAAAAACCCGTCGGGACCGGTTCGTCGATGCGGATGGTACTCCCCTCGACCGTGACATTCTCGATGGGGATCAGCGTATCGGCACCTTCGGGCATCAGGGAACCGGTAAAGGTTTTGATGGCCGTGCCCGGCACGACGCGGAGTCCTTCGGTGTCGTTGCCTGCGGGATTGATCTCGATGATTTCCAGTGTCCCGAGAGCCTGCTCGCTCCCGATAATCGCGTAGCCGTCCATCGCGGAGGTGGGATAGGCGGGTGAGTTTTCCGTCGCGACAATGTTTTCCGCCAGCACACGCCCCAGTGTTTCGGTCAGGAACAGCTTTTCGATACCCACCCCCTCAACGACGAGATCGTTCAGGCGTTCCATGGATTCTTCGAAACTCAACATTTTTGTCCTTTGGTCGTTTGACGTTTGATATGCGTTGATAATGGTTTTCAAATCGTTATTGACACGCGAGAAAGACCCATGCCATGTTTTGTCCAAACTCCGGGCCCGGCGGCCTTCGCCTCGCTATCTGCTGTTTGCCAGAAGCCCGCTGCCCTCCATCGGGGTGGAGCGGTCGGCAGCGTAGATGCGTTTGCTATCCACGACATCGTATTTCCATATCGGCGCGTTGGCTTTGAAGTCTTCCACGAAAGCTTCGAGCATCTCCAAAGCGACGCGGCGTTTGGGGCTGAAGATGGCGCAGGCGAAGGAGGAGGTGTGCACCGGCACATCCCCTTCACTGTGGGCCATCATCAGCAAAGCACCCTGTTTCGCGAGCCGTTCTTTCCAGCCATCGAACCATTGTCGAAGAAGGGGCAGGTAGATGTCGAAACTGAGTGCCTCGATCCCTCCCTCCTTGCGAACGGTACCGACGAAATTGACCATGGCGCCGTAGTTTTCGTCGGTATGGGCGCCATACCATCCCTCAAGCAGATCGGCGACGGGAAGGGGGCCTTGGTAGATCTTCAACATGGCCTCATCCTCCACACACAGGCGGCAGGAGGGAGACTCTGTCGCCCTCCTTGAGGGGAACGTCGAGAGAATCGACCATCGCGTCGTTGACGGCGACGGCGCACTGCCTGAGCCACTCCGCGACTTCGGGATCTTTGTTGAGCGCTTCCGCTACATCGGCGAGCGTCTCGGCCTCGATCTCCACCGGCTTCCTGCCGATCGGACCAAGAAACTCCACTTTGACTTTGGACATATGCGAATCCTCGTACTTTTTGAAGCGATTATAACATAGCACAAAGAGGCCGTGCCGTTTTAAATGCCATCTGATGTGGGCTTGAAAGGAGCGTCAAACCCTCTTGCCGCTCAATCAGAACCCCGAAGGCCATACTTCGTTATAATGGCGCCATGATTTTCGGAAAAATAGAGTATCTCAATCTGCTGCCGTTCCATCTCTTTCTCAAACGTTATCTTCGCTACAGTATCGAAAAGAAGGCGTGGCAGAAGCGGGGATCGGTACCGGCGAGCATCAACCGCGCTTTTCGGGCCCGTCGTATCGATGCCGCCGTAATATCGAGTATCCGCAGCCGCGGGTGTCGCTGCACCGATTTCGGCATCGTGGCCGACGGGGAGGTTCAGAGCGTTCTGCTTCTTCCGGGTGTTTTAAAAAACGATGCCGAATCGGACAGCTCCAATATTCTCGCCAGAGTTCTGGGCATGGAGGGGGAGGTGATTATCGGCGACAAGGCATTGCGCTACTTCCTTGCGCATCCTGGGGAGGCGGTGGACCTGGCGGCCGCGTGGCGAAAAAGAGAATCGCTCCCGTTCGTTTTCGCCCGGCTGTGCGCACATCCTCCCCATATCCGCCGACTCGAACGGATAACGAAACATTTCTTCGCCCATCCGCAGAAGATTCCCTACCGGACCCTGAAGGAACAGGCGGTGCGCCGCGGCATCGAGGTGGATCAGCTCAAAGCCTATCTGGGAAAGATCCACTACCGGATCGGCTGGCGCGAAAAGCGCGCACTCAAGCGTTTCTTCCGGCTGGCGCGAGGCGATCGTCCGCGTTGAGGGGGTATGATATAATATCCACCATGCATCCGAAAAAGACAATAAATAAGATAATTTTATTTTTGCTGGCTCTGTTCGTGCCGATGGTCGCGATGGCCGAAGAGCCGATTTTGCCGATTCCTCTGAAAGTGCCCTACGACCGGGTCAAGGCCAAGCTCGGGAAAATCCTTTTTTTCGATCCGAAAATCTCCTCCGACGGGACGGTCAGCTGCCACAGCTGTCACGATTTCAACCACGGAGGAGCCGATCCGAGACCCGTCTCGATCGGTGTGCACGGCAAACGCGGCAATGCCAATGCCCCCACGGTCTTCAACAGCTACTTCAATTTCAGGCAGTTCTGGAACGGCCGGGCGAAAGATCTCAAAGACCAGGCCAACGGTCCCATTCATAATCCCGTCGAAATGGATATGGTGCCCGCCGAAATCGAAAAGTATCTCCTGTCAAACGATCTTTATGCGGACAGCTTTCAGAAGATTTACAAACGCCCGCCCCGATACGACGATATGCTCGATGCGATCGCGGAGTTTGAAAAGGCGCTCTATACGCCCAACTGCAAATTCGACCGCTATCTGAGGAAGGAGAAGGGGGCCCGGCTCACAGACCATGAAGCGCGCGGATATCGCCTCTTCAAAACACTGGGTTGTGTGACGTGCCATAACGGTATCAACGTCGGGGGCAACAGCTTTCAGAAATTCGGCCTGATCATTCCCTATCGCTGGAGTGAAAAATTTCCGGATAGGTACGATATTACCCATGATCCGAAAGACAAAAATGTCTACAAGGTGCCGACGCTGCGCAACATCGCGCTGACGGCGCCCTATTTCCACGACGGGAGTGCTCCGACATTGAAAAAGGCATTGCAGAAGATGGCCTACCACAATCTCGGTTTCGAGTTGAGCAAAAAGGAGATTGATGCCATCGAGGCGTTTTTGCGGACACTGACCGGTGAAAAACCGGCGATTCTCCGCGAAGGCGACTGACGTGAAGCGGCTGCTTTTCAAGGTATTTGTCGCACTGTTCGCAGCGGCTCTGGGGGTGGGGCTGATGCTCTATCAGCAGAGCAGGATGAAAGAGGGATTCGAGCAGATCGAGCGTGTCAATACGGGTCTGCAGAGACTGCACGCGAATCTGATCGATCTTCAAAGAACGATTCTTGAGGCCAACTATCTGGTCTATTACAACAACGACCTTTTCTACAAAAAAATCGAAACTATCCGTTCCCAAATCGAAGCGCTTCTGCAAACGCGCAATTTCAACAACGTAGAGCATAAGCGGACCTATCGGTCGCTGTTGCGACTCGAAAAGCGTTTCGACCGGCTCGCCGAGACGATCAACAATTTTCTGACCCTCAACGCTTCATTGAAAAACAGCAGTATCTACCTGCCGACGCTCGCTCTCAAAGCTTACGACCTTTTCGATATCAACGATCCCGAAGAGCGCCGGATTATTTTGACACTCTCGCGCATCAACGCGAGCCTCTTTCTTGCCAAAAACGCGATGGACGAATCTCTTGTCAGCGAACTTTCGCAATACAAAAAAAAGCTCGAGAAGATGATGGAGAGCGTGGATGAGGGAGCGAAAAAGGGGCTTTTGCGGGTGTCGATTCTTCATTTGGGTCTCTTCGTCGATCTCTTTCCGCGGTTCAGCAAAGCTTTCGCATCCATACGGGATGAATCGCTCCAGGAAGAGATTGCAAAAACGATGGAGACCTTTGCGAACGAGTCTTCCAGTGAGATAGAAAAGATCAACCGTATCGGCGAACTCCTTCTGGTGCTCTACCAGATTACGATCGGCATCGTGCTCTACTTCGTCTTTCATTCGGAAAAGGAGACTATCCGTCTCAAAAAGACACAGGAGCGTCTGCAGCGTTCGCTCATCACCGACCATTTGACGGGTCTTGGCAATCGGGAAGCCTTTGTGCAGGATTTCGGAAAGATGCGCCATCCCGCCCTCATTCTGGTCAACATTGACCGTTTCAAGCATATCAATGAGTTTTACGGTACGGCGGTCGGAGACCACCTGCTGCAGGTTGTCGCCCAGATTCTCGAAGAGGTTGTGCCCAGGGATCTTCATGCCCGTTTCTATCGGCTTGGCGGGGACGATTTCGGCATTCTTTTCGAATGCGAGGATGGCGAACTTCTCAAAAGTGTCATCGAAAAGGTTCTCAAGCGGTTCGAAGAGGACAACTTCGATATAGACAGTCTCACGCTCGATATCTCGGTTTCGATCGGAGCAAGCATGGCGGAGAAGCTTTTCGAGACGGCCGACATGGCGCTCAAGACGGTCAAAAGCTCGAGGCGGAAGCGGTATGCAATTTACGATCCCTCTCTGGACGTTTCGGAGACGATCGCCCGCAATATCTTTGCGCTGAAACAGCTTAAAACAGCTATCTCCCAGGATGCTGTCATCCCCTTCTTTCAACCCATTATCGATCTAAAAGGCGAACGCCCCCCGAAATATGAAGCGCTGGCGCGCCTTCGCATCCGTCACGGGGAGACGATTGCCCCCTACCACTTCATGGAAGCGGCGAAACAGGCGAAACTGAGCGGTCTTATCACAACGCGGATTCTTAGGCAGACTCTCGAAGTCGCGAAAAAAACCGGTGCATTCTGCAGTGTCAACCTTTCGGCGGAGGATATCGCGAGCCGGTACGACCGGGAGCGGATCTTTGCGCTTTTGAGCGACCACAAAGAGGTGGCTTCCCTGATTACATTCGAAATTCTGGAGACGGAAGAGATCGAAGACTACGAAATCATCGCCGAATTCATCCGTCGGGCGAAACATTTCGGATGCTCCGTCTCGATCGACGATTTCGGCAGCGGCTACTCCAACTTCGAAAAACTTCTCCAGCTCGATATCGATCTCATCAAAATCGACGGGTCGTTGATCAAGGAGGTCGATCACAATACCCATGCCGAGCTGGTGGTACGTACGATCGTCGATTTCGCCGAGGGAGCGCGACTGAAGACGGTCGCCGAGTTCGTCCACTCCAAAGCAGTGCTTGAAAAGGTCGAAAAAATGGGAATCGACTATGCCCAGGGCTTCTATCTCGGGGAGCCCAAACCGGCCGACTTCTATTTCAAGGAGTGGTAAAAAGGCCATTCAAAAGGAGCGAACATGGACCTTGAACAGCGTTATGCCCAGGCGTGTCTTCAGATTTTGCGGGACGATGACCTGGTTTTACCCAAGAAGATCGCCAAAGAGCTCTCCTCCCACCCTTTCGCTTCGGAATTCATCGAAGATGAAAAAGGGACACTCTATCTGAAAATTTACGGCAGAGAGCATTTCATGCTCACCCAGATCGTGCCGCTTCTAAAGAACATCGGTCTGACGGTCCACAGTGAAATCTCCTACGACATCCCTTTCGAAAAGGAAAAGGTGTACGTCAGCCGCTACCGCATCGGCAACGAACAGGTCGCCGACATCAAACGCACGAAAGCCAACATTCTCGATCTTCTTAAGCGGATGCTCTGCCATCCAACCCTCCCAAACACACCCCTGCTGAAACTGACGCTGCTGGAGAACCTTTCGCCTAGAGAGCTCGAACTTCTCAACGCCATGATCGATTTCGAGAACCAGCTGGTCCTTTCGTTCAACCGGGTCACCATTACCGATGTGCTCATCAAATACCATGAAGTGACCAAAGCGCTGCTGACCTATTTCTATCTGAAGTTCAATCCGGCTCTCAAGCGGCGCAAAAGCGAGATCGCCAAAAGCGAAGAGAAGATCGAGGCGCTTTTGCACCCGATTACCCATATAACCGAAGACCTCGTGATCAGGATGTTCTACGAAATTGTCAAGCGGATGGTCCGTACCAATTTCTTTCTGGAAAAAGAGACGATCGCTTTCAAAATACATACCGATGAAATCCAGAGCAGGATCGACGGTATTCAGCCTCGCATCGAGGCGTTTGTGCACCATTACCGTCTCAGCGGCGTGCACATGCGTATGGGGCCCGTCAGCCGAGGGGGCATCCGCTGGAGCGACCGTTTCGAGGATTTCAGGGTCGAAGTGCGCTCTTTGATGCTGACACAGGAGGGGAAGAACGCGATCATCGTTCCAAGCGGAGCCAAAGGAGGATTCGTCATCCGCCTTCCGAAAGAGGAGATAACCAGAGAGAAATTTGCCGCTTTCTATGAGCTTTATATCGACGCGCTGCTCGATCTCGTGGACAACAAAGAGAATGAGCGGACCCTCGTCAATCCCAAAATCGTCCGATACGATAACGACGACACCTATTTCGTCGTAGCCGCCGACAAGGGAACCGCCCATATGAGCGATAGGGCCAACGCCATCGCGCTCAAACGGGGCTTCTGGCTGGGCGACGCCTTCGCCAGCGGCGGAAGTCACGGCTACAGCCACAAGGAACTCGGCATAACGGCCAAGGGCGCTTTGCGCTCCGTTGAGCGCTGTTTTATCGAAAGTGGCGTCAACTTCTATGAAGCACCCGTGACTGTCGTGGGCATCGGGTCGATGAACGGGGATGTCTTCGGCAACGGCATGCTTCAGAGCCGCCACTTCAAGCTACTGGCCGCTTTCAGCCACAATGAAATTTTCATCGATCCCAATCCCGATCCCGAAAAAGCCTACAAAGAGCGTGCGCGGCTCTTTAAGGCGAGCCCCAAAGGCGGCTGGGAGTATTACGACCCCAAAAAGATAAGTGACGGGGGCGGTGTCTTCCAGCGGGACGCCAAAGAGATTCCCCTCTCGCCCCAGATGCAGAAAATGTTTCGTACGACCCGACAGAGCATGAGCGGCGAGGAGATGGTTCAGGCGATTTTGCGCATGAAAGCCGATCTGCTTTTCAACGGAGGGGTCGGCACCTATGTCAAGGCGAGTTTCGAGAGCAATCTCGACGTCGGAGACAAGGCGAACGAAAATGTCAGGATCGATGCGTCGGAGCTGCGGGTGCGGGCCGTCTGCGAAGGGGGCAATCTCGGATTCACGCTGCCGGCGCGCATCGAATATGCGAAGGCGGGCGGTTTTATCAATCTCGACGCCATCGACAATTCGGCCGGTGTCAATACCAGCGACTACGAAGTGAACCTCAAAATCACGCTTGGGGCCCTCGTAAAAAAGGGGCAGCTTGACGAGGAGAGCCGCCTGGAAGCGCTGAAGCGTCAGGCCGACATGGTGGTCAACAGGGTGCTTTGGACCAACTACCACCAATCGCTGGCGATCTCCCTCGACTACCGCCGCAGCCAGACCGACATCGTCCCTTTTCTTCAGGCGATCTCTCTGCTGGAGCGCGAACTTCCCGTCTTCAGCAGAAAACAGTTCTACATCCCCAAAGATGAAAAGATCGAGACGGTACTCGATGACAACGAGGGGTTGGTGCGCCCGATTCTGGGCACACTGCTCTCCTATACCAAAATCTTCGTCAAACGCCTACTGCTCCAGAGCGATATGCTCGACGACCCCTTCGCCCAGGAGTACCTGCTCAAATATTTCCCGAAAACCTTTACGACGATTTACGAAGACGAGATTCTGGAGCATCCTCTCCGTCATGAGATCGCCGCGACGGTCATGGCCAACAGGGTCATCAACAATGCGGGCATAACGTTTGTCAGCGATTACGACGAGCTGGGCCCCGAACGGTTCGTTTCGAAAATCAAGAGCTATCTCATCTGCAACCAGCTTTTCGGTTCCAACGATATTCGCTACGAGATATTCCGCCACGACTACGAGCTGGATGCCAAGACGCAGTACGCACTGCTTTTTGAAATCGAATCGACACTGGATTTCAGTGTGAGCTGGATGATGCGTCATCTCTCGCCCGATCAGATCCACGCTCCGACACTGTTGCGCTACCGGAGCGAAATGGCCAGACTGATGGAGATGACACCCGAAGAGAATATCAAGCCCATTCTCAATACGAAGAGCCCGGTCAACCGCTTTTTCCATCACCTGCCCTATATGAAATTCACGGTGGCCGCCATCATTCTCCATGAACGCAACCACCGGCGTTTCGACGAGACGGCACGGCTGATTTACGCCATTATCAAGAAACTCCATATCAACGAGATTATGGATGCGCTTGAAAATTACCGTCCGAAAAACGCGGAGGAGCATACGATCAAAAAGCAGCTGGAGGAGTTCATCGAGTTCGCCGTGACGTCACTGAGCGAAAAGGTGATCCACTATCAGCGCAAGGGGGAGACGATGGAAAAGGCGCTGGAGAGTTATCTGCACGATTGCGAGGAGCGGTACGGGGCGCTGGAGGAGGGATTTGAAACGTTCATGCGGCGGCCGGTCGTGGAGAAACTCGAGGATATCGCGATTCTTGTCAACAACCTGATGCAGATTACACTGGAAAATCCGATTTGAAAAAAGAGGGGGCAGGTGCCCCTTTTATTCTTCGCGAAGGTGCTCCAGGAGTTTTTGGATGCGGGCGATCGTCTCCCGCTTTCCGATGATGCTCATGACGTCGCTCAGGTCCGGCCCTCCAAGCCGGCCGATCAGGGCGACGCGCAGGGGCATGCCGATCTTGCCGAAACCGATCGCCTTCTCTTCGACGAAACGCTCCATCAGGGCGTGGTAGTCGGTGGGAAGGTGGAGTTCGCCCCCCTCTTCGACTCTTTGCACAAAGGCTTGCAGAATCTCCGCCGCATCGCCTTTCATCGCTTTTTTGATCGCCTTTTCGTCGTAGTTTTCCGGTGTTTCGAGGACCTCTTTGATCTGTTCGGCGATCTCTTTGACGGTTTTGCAGCGCTCTTTGAAAATATCGAGAAGAATCTCCCGTTTGTCGTGGCTGAGCAGGTAGAGACCGAAATCCTCCAACAGCCTCGCCAGCCGCTCGTTGGAGCTGTTCTTGATGTAGTGGGCGTTGAGCCATAGCAGTTTGTCGGGATTGTACTGGCTGGCGCTCGCGTTGATGTCGCCCGGGTCGAAATGTTCGAGCATCTCGTCGAGGGTAAAAATCTCCTGGTCTCCGTGGCTCCAGCCCAGACGCACCAGGAAATTGAGCAGCGCTTCGGGCAGGAATCCCTGTGCTTTGTACTCCATCACGTCGGTGGCCCCGTGTCGTTTGGAGAGTTTTTTGCCATCGGGGCCCAGAATCATCGGCACGTGATAGAAGCGGGGCAGCTTGAAGCCCAGCGCTTCGTAGACGATGATCTGCTTGGGCGTGTTGTAGAGATGGTCGTCGCCCCGGATGACGTCGGTGATGCCCATCAGCGCGTCGTCGATGGCGACAACGAAGTTGTAGGTTGGGGTCCCATCGCTGCGGGCGATGATGAAGTCGTCCACCTCGCTCGCACCGATCGTGATGGTGCCCTTGATGCCGTCCTCGAAGACGATCTCCCCTTCCAGGGGCGCTTTGATGCGGATGACGGGTTCCACCCCTTGCGGGGGGGTGCCGGTGAAGTCGCGGTATCGTCCATCGTAGCGGGGACGCTCCTTGCGGGCCATCTGCTCTTCGCGCAGTTTGTCCAGCTCCTCTTTGCTCATGTAGCATTTGTAGGCTTTTCCCTCATCGAGGAGTTTGATGATGTAGCTTTTGTAAAGATCGAAACGGTCGGACTGGTAGATTGGTTCGCCGTCGTAGTCGAGCCCCACCCAGTCGAAGGCTTCGATGATCTTTTTCGTCGCTTCGGCGGAGTTTCTGCTAAGATCGGTATCTTCGATGCGGAGTTTGAATTGGCCGCCGTTTTTGCGTGCCCACAGATAGTTGTAGAGGGCGGTACGCAGTCCGCCGATATGTAGGTATCCCGTCGGGGAGGGTGCAAAACGTGTCACAACCATGGTTATAGCCTTGATATGAAAATTGTGGGTATTATACCAAAGAAGGGGTTCTGCCATTTCTCCCTTTCGCATCTTTTCGATAAAATAACCGGACAATATCATCAGAAGGCAGCAGCTGACAATGAGATCGAAACTGAAAATCCTTTTTTTGACGGCTCTTTTGGGCGCCATGAGTCTGCAAGCGGGCCTTGTCGATGCGATCAGCATCATCGTCGACGACGAACCGATCACGCTTTATGAAATCTACAAGGCCCAAAAGCAGCTGGGACTCTCCAAGAAGAAAGCGGTCGAATATCTGATCAAGCAGAAGCTTAAAGAAGAGGAGCTCAAACGGCTCGGTATCCAGGTAGACGAGTTCGATGTCAATCAGGAGATCGAGAAGATTGCCCAAAAAAACGGGATCGACTCACTGAAACTACGCGAAATCATGGCAAAAAGAGGCATGGATTGGAATGCCTACAAGAAGCAGATGAAGGAGAAGCTGCTGCAGGAGAAACTCTACAAGCGCATTTTGAGCACGAAGATCCAGCCGCCGAGTGACGAGACGCTGCAGGAGTACTACCGGCTCCATCTGAGCCGGTTCTCGATCCCGGAAGAGATTCAGGCCATCCAATATTCGGCCCCCGATCGCCGTTCGCTCGCGGAGGCGATCAAAAACCCGATGGCGGCCATCCCCGGTGTCACGCGCGAAGCCAAGAGAATCCGATCCAGCCAGCTCAACCGGCAGCTGCTCTTTCTTCTGACCCAGACACCCAAAGGAAAATTCACACAGGTTATCCCGGTGAATGGGCAGTACGTGACATTCTATATCCAGGATTTTGTCAATCCCCACCCCATACCCTACGAGCAGGCCAAGCAGCAGGTCTATATGCAGTGGATGGAAGAGAAGCGCCAGGAGGCGATCAAAAGCCATTTCGAAAAACTGCGGGCCACGGCGAATGTGAAGGTGTTGCGGGCGCCTTAACGGCGAATGTGGCGCAGGGTCAAAGCGACAGCACGTTCAAACCGGGGCCCGCTCATGCGAGCCACTGGACGATATTTTTCTCCCTCTGCCAGCGTTTCAAAGGTGCTCTTCCAAGTATTTCGTGTCGAATCTGTTTTCGATGAAGTCGGGGTTGCGCATCATTCTGCGATGGAAGTCGATGACGGTTTTGATGCCTCCCACTTCGAATTCGTCCATGGCGCGCTGCATCTTTTTGATGGCGCGCTCCCTGTTCTCTCCCCAGACGATCACTTTGCCGATCATCGAATCGTAGTGCTGCGGGATGATATAGCCGGCATGGGCATGAGAGTCGATGCGCACATCCTTGCCGCCGGGTGCGATCCATTTGCTGATCTTGCCGGGGCAGGGCATGAAGTTGACCGGATCCTCGGCGGTGATGCGGCACTCGATGGCGTGCCCTTTGAGCTGTACGGCACTCTGCTCAAACAGCTCTTCGCCTTCGGCGATGCGTATCATCCATTCGATGATGTCGATGCCGCTGACCATTTCGCTCACGCAGTGCTCCACCTGCAGCCGGGTGTTCATCTCCATGAAGTAGAAGTTTCTATGCTTGTCGACGAGGAATTCGAAAGTTCCGGCACTTTCGTAACCGATGTGCTTGGTCGCTTTGACGGCCGCTTCGTGAAGGCGCGAGCGCGTCTCGTCATCGAGGAAGAGAGCGGGAGACTCCTCGATCAACTTCTGGTGACGACGCTGCATCGAGCAGTCCCGCTCACCGATGTGCACGGCATTGCCGTGGCTGTCGGCGAGCACCTGTACTTCGATGTGGCGGGGGTTTTCGATGAACTTCTCCATGTAGATGGTGCCGTCGCCGAATGCCGTGATCGCTTCACTTTCTGCGGCAAGGTAGGCGTTTTCGATGTAGCTTTCGTCTTCCACGACACGCATGCCGCGTCCGCCGCCGCCCGCGGCGGCTTTGAGGATGACGGGAAACCCCATCTCCTTGGCGAGTCTTCTAGCCTCCTCGACATCCCTGATGGCGCCGTCGCTGCCGGGAATGACCGGCACGCCGGCCTCTTTCATCACCTGCTTGGCTTTGCTTTTATCGCTCATAAGAGCCATCACTTCGACACTGGGTCCGATGAATTTGATGCCGTGGAATTTGCAGATTTCGACAAAGTTCTGGTTTTCGCTCAAAAACCCGTAGCCGGGGAAGATGGCGTCGCACTCGCTCACTTCCGCCGCCGCGATGATGGCGGGAATGTGCAGATAGCTTTCGCCGCTTTTGGGGCCGCCAATGCAGATGCTCGCGTCGGCCAGGCGCAGGTAGCTTGCCTCTTTGTCGGCGGTGGAGTAGACGGCGACCGCCTCTTTGCCCATCTCTTTGATCGTTCGGATGGCCCGCAGTGCGATTTCGCCCCGGTTGGCGATCAGAATGCGTTTGATTTCAGCCATATCAGAGTTTCTCCACCAAAAAGAGGGGCATGTCGTACTCGACGGGCTGGCCGTCTTCGACGAGAATGTCGAGGATTTTGCAGTCGAACTCCGCCTCGATTTCGTTCATGATCTTCATCGCTTCGAGGATGCAGAGGGTCTGACCTTTCTTGACCGTGTCGCCCACCTTCACGAAAGGCGGCGAGTCGGGTGACGGAGACCGGTAGAAGGTGCCGACCATAGGAGAAGTGATATAGACGGCGTTTTCGGGCAGCGATTTCTCCTCTTTCGCCGCTGCGGGAGCCGCGGGAGCCGGTGCCGGTGCCGCAGCTGCGGGGGCGGCCGACTGCTGGATCGCTGCGGAAGCCGGCGCAGCACCCTTTTCAAGCGTGAGTCCGAAGTCGCCGTTTTCGACTTTGAGCTTGCTCAGATTGCTGTTGTTAAATACTTTTATCAGGTCTTTTATCTCTTTCAGATTCATTCTTTTCTCCAGATGTAAGTGTGAGTGTATTATAATATCACAACTTTAATTTACAGGATATTTGATGGGTCTCAAAAGCGACAGCTGGATACGCGAAAAAGCGCTCAAAGAGAAGATGATCGAACCATTCTGCGAAGATCAGGTGGGCAAAGGGGTGGTCAGCTACGGCCTGAGCAGCTACGGCTACGACATCCGTGTCAGCGACGAATTCAAGATTTTCACCAATGTCAATGCCGAAGTGGTCGATCCGAAACATTTCGACGAGCGCAACGTGGTCGATTTCCGGGGCGATGTCTGCATCGTCCCGCCCAACTCCTTCGCGCTGGCGAGAACCGTGGAGTATTTCCGCATACCGCGCAACGTTCTGGCCATCTGTCTGGGCAAAAGCACCTACGCACGCTGCGGGATCATCGTCAACGTCACCCCCTTCGAGCCGGAGTTCGAGGGCCATATTACGATCGAAATCTCCAACACGACGCCGCTTCCGGCCAAAATCTACGCCAACGAGGGGATCGCCCAGGTCCTCTTTCTGGAAGGGGACGAGCCGTGTGAGGTGAGCTACAAGGACAAAGCGGGCAAATACCAGGCCCAGACCGGCATCACTTTGCCGCGGATTCTGGACAGGGATTGAGAGATTTTCTGATTATTCTGGCTATCGCATTTTTTGTCGGAGTCGCCTTTTTTGTCAATCAGTCACGCCATCAACACTCCAAAGCGCCCCATCGTCACGAAACGAAAGAGGCGGCTTCGAAATGTGCAGGCTGCCGCGAAAAGGAGGCGAAAAGATCGATCGACGAACTGCGTTCCATCCACTATCTGGAGCGATACGTCGAGGATGTCATCAACCATGGCTCCAGTCAGAATCTGGGGTTCAAGTACGGCGATATGCCCGCTCACATGGCCGATGAGAGGGCGGCCCCGAAAATAGCGGCCTACGTGGTGACCCTCTCGGGAAAGAAGCCGACCCATCCCGAATGGGCCAGAGAGGGGCACACCTTCTACATCAGCAACTGCGGCGGCTGTCACGGCGAAGACGGCAGGGGGATCCACGGCACGTTCCCCGATCTGACCCGCGATCCGCTGCTGGGCATCGAAAGGCGTATCAGAAGGCTGATGGTTACTCAGCGGCGATAGAGATAAAGCGCCTCGAAATCGCCCACAAAAAGGCTCTCCCCTGCAACCGCCGCGTCGATGACGGTGCTGCCTGGCAGGTCGATGGTCTGCAGCAGCCGCAGGGTGCGGGCATCGAAGATGTTCAGGTCCATTTTGCGGCGTCGTAGGGGGCCGTAATGGACTATTTCGTTGCCTTTGGCCGGATAGAGGGCGAAAGCGTACCGTTCGTCAGGAGAGACGAAGAAGGGCCCTCCTTTGTGGCGGGAGCGGGCGTCTCCCGTCTGGATGCGGCCGGAGCGGGTGTCGATGCGTTGAAGACGGCGGGTATGGTCGACGGCCAGCACCGTCCGGTCCCCTTCGATGAAACTGGCGGCGGTGTAGTTGAACATGAAGCCGTGGGGGCGGCGCACCTTCAGGTGCAGACGTTCGCGGCGGCAGTCCCAAAGCCTCCCGTTGTCGTCGAAAAGCCACGGGTGGGCTTTGGCGACGGCGAAAGCCCCGCCTCCGCCCCGGACGGTGAAGGGAGGGTTGTTGCCCTTTATGGGTCTGCAGCCGATGGAGTTGCCTTTGAGCAGCAAAGCGATGCTTTCACCCCCCGGCAGGAAGAGGAAATAGGGAGAGTGCCGCTTCATGCGGAATCCTTTGCCGGTGTGCTGGACGGATGTGAAGGGGATCGTCTCTTTCTCTATTTTCCACCTGGCGGTGTCGATGAAGCGAAGGGCTTTTTCGTAAGGGGCACCCGGTTTGACGACCAGAAAAGCCAGGCGCCGCCCGTCGGGGGAGAAGCGGACCTGGTCGGCCACATTGGCGAGCACCCATTCATGGGCCACCTTTTTTCGGGAGAGGTCGATGACCGAAATGTGCCCGACGATGTGGATTTTGCCGTTTTTCTCTTCGCTGCTCATATTGCTGAGAACCGCGAGCCATCTGCCGTCGGGCGAAAAATCGAGAGATACGACCGGCTGGTCGATGCCGATGGGAACCTGTGTCGCTTCCCCCTCGCCACCCAGCAGAACGACCCCCGTTTTTCCCAGATTGCCGAAAGGCTCCGACTGCGCTTCGGGGTGGGCCATGACCCACATCAGCGCCCCCTTGAGAAAGAGGGGGACCGCCTCTTTCACCAGGGAGGGGGGCATCAGTTTCTGCGTCCAGGCCGACGCCTCTTCACGCTCTTTTTCGGCTGCCTTCTCTCCGGTTTTTTTCATCGCTTCTTCATACTTTTCCCAGCTTCCGTACTCCCGTTTGATGCTCCCGTCGATGATTGAGCGGATCCGTTTTCGCTCCGCTTCGATCTCGGCGGGCGTGGGTTTGGCCTTGCTGATGTAACCGAAGGCGGCGTAGTTTCCGCCGGAGAGCGCCGGTGTGAAGAAGAAGGCGCCCGGCAATCGGAGTGTCTTCACCCGGTGCCAAGGGCCGCCCGCCCATACCGTCACGGTTAGCAGAAGGAGGAGAATTTTCATCCAATTCGGTATCTTTTTGGTCAACATGGGTGTCCCTTTCATCGCAAAACTTCGATATGGGGACAGCGGTGGCGGTCGAACCGCAGAGCGTTGCCGTTGGAGGTGGCGTGCCACCCCGGCTTCGTCGCTTCCGCGCACCAGCTGCCCGGCTTGAAACCTCCACCCAGACGCTGCGCCTCCGCGCATTCGGGGACCGCTTTGGCTGCGGGGCAGCGGGGCGGAAGGTAGAAAACTGTTTTGCCGCCCGCCGTCAACTTCCCGATGGTCCCGATATCCCGGTCGGAAATTCCCTTCAGGTAGTGGGCCTTTTCGAGTTTCGTCAGCAGTTTGACCGCTTTGGGGCCGAAATCCCTGGGGACGATCCGCACGCTGTTTTCGGTGTAGATTTCGTACTCGCTTCGGCCCTCGCCGTAGTTTTCGGGAAACCTCGCCCCGTAGAGCACCTTTTTCAGCAACGCGTTGACGGCCCCGAGGCTCTTTTTCGCGTCGGCGACACTTTCGAAGGCGCCGTCGCCACCGATCGGTGCCTGGAGGGTGATGTACCAGGGCGCGCGCCAATGCAGTTCCCATTTGACGAAGTCGGGGTTTTCGCAGGGGTTCCCCTCTTCGCAGAGGATTTTGGAGACGAACTCCCTGTCCAGCCTCCTGTAGAGCGCTTCGTCGGCGCCGTTTCGCTTTTCGTTCATGCACCGGTGGAAGCTCTCCCAGTTTTTCGCACACGCTTTGTCGGTGAACCAGGGTCTGAGGTCGACGGCGGTGGCGATGCGGTCTATGCGCTCTTTAACCTTCTGTTTCAGCACGATATGGACGATGCCCATGTTCTTCTCGATGCGTATCTCTTCGAGCCCCAGCGATTTTCGCAACCTCTCCAGCCGCGATACCGGAACCTCTTTGAGCCGCACATCCGGTTTGTTGAGGTAGATATCCGCCAGGCCCGGCAGCGGCGGCATGCAGAAGGCCCCGCTCAGCCATACGGCCAGAAGGAGAAGGCGGCGCATCGGACAGGACTTCCTATTTGATCAGCCGTATTTCGACGCGGCGGTTTTTGGCCCGTCCCTCTTCGGTGGCGTTGGACGCGACCGGATTGGCCTTTCCTTTTCCCTCGATCTTGAAGAGTTCGGGGTTCACCTTTTCGCAGTAGATCAGATAGTCCGCGACCGACTGAGCCCGCTGAAGCGAGAGCTTGAGGTTGTAGGTGTCGCTGCCCACATTGTCGGTATAGCCGGTCACGACGATCTTTTTGGCGGGATTCTCACGAATAATGTCTCCCAGCAGGGAAAGGGCCTTTTTCGCTTCGGGTTTGAGGATGAACTTGTTGAAATCGAAAAGCACTTTGGCGGGCACCGTCAGCTTCATGCCCTCTTTGGTCTTCTGGACCGATATTCCCAGTTTTTCGGGTGTCGGCTTCGCCTCTTTTTTCGTATATTTGGCCACTTTGATGTCGGTTATGAGCGTATCGTAGGGTTTTGGGGCGTATCCGCCTCTGCGGGAGAGGAGAAATCCCTGAACGGTCTCATTCTCTTTCACCTTCCACGGTATGGAGGTGAGGCGTTTGCCGTTGAGGTAGAGGCGCATCTGGTGGCGCCTGACCTGTATGGCAAAGTGCATCGGCTTCTTTTCGCAGGGGCGTATCATCGCCAGTTGGCCGATCCCTTTCAGATGGATTTCGCAATACTGCATCGCATAATAGAGCTTGGGGCCCACGCTCTTCATTTTGTCTTTATCCTTCGTCAACATTTCGAAATAGAAGTCCCCGCCTCCCTGATAGCGCATGACGGTAAATTCGATGGAAAAGTCTTCTCGGCCCAGATCGATCTTTTTCAAGAGAGAAAACGGGGCTTGTGCCGAGGGGGCCACCCAGATATGGTCGTTGTATTTCACACACTCGACCGCCCCTTTGATTTCGTCGAACCCTTCCGGTATCTCCCCCACCGGGCATTGGCGGAAATCGGTCCGGAAAAGAATCTTGTCGCCGCTTTCGAATTTGGCGTACTTCTCAGCCCCCGTCACCAGGCCGCCGGCCATTGTTACTAGCGGCAATAGCACCAAGAAAATGGCCCATAATTTCAAATATTTCATAACTAAACTCCCTTTCTTAATCAAATCGTTTTTGTTTGATTTTATCACATTTGGAAAATCGTTTTTCCTATGATGTCGGTCAAAAAGATTGCCCATTATCAGTTCGGATCCAAAACGATAAATAATGTCTTTGTTCGTGTGGAGGTGCAGGGGCTTTAATATTCGTGCGACTCGATCCAGCGCATCAGATGCCACAAGGCGTAGAAATGATGCTTGAAGCGCTTTTTGCGTGAGGCTTCGACGATGAATCGCAACGCGTCGGGTTTGAAGAGCTTGTGTCTGGCGTTGGCTTCCATGAGCCACACCCCCTCTTTTTCTTCGTGGAGCCACTCGGCGTAGGGGTAGGAGAACCCCTTTTTCTTCCGCGTCAGAATGTCCGGGGGCAGATATTTTTGGGCGATCTTTTTAAGAAGCCATTTGGGGCTTTGCCCCATGCGCCATAGCGGGTTGCACCGAAGAAGGGTTTGGACAAGCTTGCGGTCGAGAAAGGGGGTGCGGGCCTCGATGCCGTGGGCCATCGTCACCCGATCGAGTTTTTTCAAAAAGACCTCGGCAAGCTGGATTTTGAAGTCGATGTAGGTGAACCACCGGGGGCCTTCGGGGTTTTCGAAACGTTTAACGTAGTGGTCGATCCATTCAAGCGACGTATCGTCCCTGACGTTTTGTCTAAGCAGCATGTTTTGCTGCAGGTCGGTGAAGATTTCGGCGTAGCTTCGGTAGAGCACCGAACCCTCGAAGATCCGTTTGTACCACTCCCACTCCCGGTTGGGGGAGTAGTGGGCGCGGAAGTAGTTGCGCAGCCAGTTTTTGAATGTGAGGTTTGAAGTCTTTTCGATATCGGCCATTTCGAAGTAGGGGCGGTACCCGAAAAAGAGTTCGTCGGCACCGTCGCCACTCAGTAGCACTTTGATGCCCCGTTTTGCGATATGGCGGCCCAAAAACCAGAGCGGCACCGCCGCCGGGTCCCCCAGGGGTTCGTCTGCGTGGCGTACCCATGCCTCGTGGCAGGCGAAAAAGTCCGCTTTGTTCATGACGATCGCCTCATGGTCGCTGCCGATATGCGCCGCCACCTTGTCGGCATAGAGGCGTTCGTCATATTTTTCGTACCCCTCGTACCCGACGGTGAAAGTGGGCAGCGGTGTTTGTAAAGTACGCTGCGCCATGGCCGCCACCAAAGAGCTGTCGACGCCGCCGCTAAGCAGCGCCCCCAGTGCCACGTCGGAGACCAGGCGGTAGCTTACGCTCTCTTGCAAAAGCGCTTCCACCTTTTCTTCCGAAACGCTTTCATCTCCCGGTCCGACAAGCACCGCATCTTCCACCTTTATGCTGACCTCGCCTTTTTCGTAACGCAACGTGCCCCCCGGCTCCAACTGGTAAATAGCGGGGTAGAGGGTGTGGGGCGAGATGAAAGATTGGTAGGAGAGATAGGATTTAAGAGCGTGGGTATCGGGTTTTAGATTGGGAAAGAGGGTCAAAATCGCCTTGATTTCGGAGGCGAAGACGAAGGTGTCGCCCTGCTTCGTCCAAAAAAGCGGCTTTTTGCCGAAAGGGTCGCGAAAAAGGTGGAGGCTCTCATTTTTCCAGATCGCCATGGCGTACATGCCCCGAAGATGGCGGGGTATCCGTTCGCCCCATCTCTCAAACGCTCTTACCGCCACTTCCGTGTCGCTGTCGGTCGCGAAGGAGCCGCCCAGCGTGTCGCGCAACTGTTTGTAGTTGTAGATTTCGCCGTTAAGAAGCATGAGGGCATCGCCCACACTCATCGGCTGGTTGGCTTTGGGCAGCGGGTCGATGACGCTGAGACGGTGGTGCCCCAGAAAAAGGTCGGGCTCGGTGATGACCCCGTGCGCGTCGGGTCCGCGGTGGGAAAGGGTTTGGAACGCTTCGAAAGCCTTCTTTTCGTCATAGGGACCGACGATTCCGAAAATGGCGCACATATCAAACCTTGATCTTCACCGTGAAATCTCCCTCCAGGTACCCTTCGTAAATACGCACTTTTCCCAGGTTCCGGCAGGCTTTTTCCATCTCTTTGGGCAGCCAATAGTTGTAGGTGCCGCTTCTGTCGCTTCCTCTAAGAAGGTTGAAGACGATGCCCCGGTCGGCCGCGTCGAAACAGCGTTTGACGGCGAGCAGGGTTTCGAAGCGGGTGAGGAGATTGAAGCTGCCGCTAACAAGATACCAGTCGGCTTCGGGCAAAGGGTCGGTGAGCAGGTCGCGACGGAGGATGGATTGCCCCGTGCGTCTTTGCGCCTCCTGGACCATCGGTTCCATCATGTCCAGCCCGATATAGCGTTTGGGCAGACGGCCGCTTTGCTGCATATAGAGATAGAGGTCGCCGAATCCGCAGCCTGCGTCGACGACGCTGCAGGAAGCGATATCGGGAATCTGTTTCAAAAGCGCGTCGAAGCGCCGCCGCTGCCGTTTTTCGTCGTTCCAGGCGACGCCTTTGGCATTTTTCCCATGTTTTGCGACAGTATTGGTGTAAAAAAGTTTCTGATCGATTCTTGGCATGGTAAAATTATAGATAAATAGGTATGAAATTTGCTTAACTTTATTAAAGAATGGGTACAAAAGGGATGGGATGAATCTGCTGGGCTTGATAGGAAGGGAGAAAGAGCTTTTTCAGGAAGATATGGAAACCCATGCAAACAGACTGAAAGAGACTGTTTCCTCTTCGAGCTTTCTGGTGATCGGTGGTGCCGGTTCTATCGGGCAGGCGGTGACAAAGGAGATATTCAAACGCAATCCGAAAAAACTCCACGTTGTCGATATCAGCGAAAACAATCTGGTGGAACTGGTGCGTGATATTCGCAGCTCTTTGGGATATATCGAAGGTGAATTCAAAACGTTCGCCCTTGATATCGGCTCCGACATTTATGACGCATTTATCGAAAACGGCGGAGATTATGACTATGTTTTGAATCTTTCGGCGCTCAAACATGTACGCAGCGAGAAAGACCCCTATACCCTGATGCGGATGATCGATGTCAATATTTTCAATACCGACAAAACCCTCCGCCAGGCTATTGCAAAAAAAACGAAAAAGTATTTTTGCGTCTCGACGGACAAAGCGGCCAACCCGGTCAATATGATGGGAGCGAGTAAACGGATTATGGAGATGTTTCTGATGCGCAGGAGTCTTGATATCGAAATTTCTACCGCTCGTTTCGCCAATGTCGCTTTTTCTGACGGTTCACTCCTTTATGGTTTCAATCAGCGTATTCAGAAGCGTCAGCCCATCGTGGCACCCAACGATATCAAACGATATTTCGTCACCCCGAAGGAATCGGGAGAGTTGTGCCTGATGAGCACAGTGTTTGGCGAAAACCGGGATATCTTTTTCCCCAAACTCTCTGAAGCCCTCCATCTGATTACCTTTGCACAGATCGCGGTCAGATATCTCGAAAATCTTGGGTACGAACCCTGGCTCTGCCAAAGCGAAGAAGAGGCCAGAGAGTTGACGAAAACACTGCCCGAGCAGGGGAAATGGCCCTGTCTTTTCACCCGAAGCGATACGACGGGAGAAAAAGATTTCGAAGAATTTTTTACCGAAAACGAGGTCCTTGACATGGAACGCTTCGAAAATATCGGCGTGATTAAAAACGAGCCGGTTTATGATGAAGCTTTGCTTGAAGAGTTCGAAAAGAGCATTGGCGGAATGCGCCGAAAGGGATCCTGGAGCAAAGAGGAGATTGTCGCGCTCTTTCACAGAATGATTCCAGGATTCGCCCATAAAGAGACGGGTCGATACCTCGATGAAAAGATGTGATCCATGAAGCTGCGGGAAACTATCGATTTTATCCGCTCTCTTTACGGAAAGGAAGCGTTCATTCCGCTGCACGCTCCCGTATTCGCGGGAAACGAAAAAATCTATCTTCAGGAGTGTATCGATAGCACATTCGTTTCGAGTGTCGGCAGGTTCGTCGATCGTTTCGAGGCGATGGTGGCCGAGTTTACCGGTGCTGCATATGCCATCGCCACTGTCAATGGAACGGCGGCTCTTCATGTCGCCTTGAAGCTGGTTGGGGTGGATGAAGGAAGTGAAGTAATCACACAGCCATTGACCTTTGTCGCTACCTGCAATGCGATCAGCTATTGCAGAGCGCGGCCGGTTTTCGTGGATGTGGACAAAGATACATTGGGAATGAGCCCCGATAGTCTGGAGGCTTTTTTGCAAAAACATGCGATGGTGCAAGGCGGTGTCTGTATCAACAAAACGACAGGCAGACGTATCTCCGCCGTTGTACCGATGCACACGTTTGGCCATCCATGCCGTATAGACCGTATCGCCGAACTTTGTGAACGTTATGCCATCCCGTTCGTCGAAGATGCTGCCGAAAGTCTCGGAAGCTATTTCAAAGGGCGTCATACAGGAACGTACGGAAGGGTGGGAGTCTTCAGCTTCAATGGCAACAAAACGATTACCACCGGCGGTGGCGGAATGCTGGTGACGGACGATGAAGCCCTGGCCGCAAGGGCCAAGCACATCACCACTACGGCGAAAATTCCCCACTCTTACGAATATATTCACGATGAAATCGGCTACAACTACCGTCTGCCCAACCTTAATGCCGCTCTTGGATGCGCCCAGATGGAGCGGCTCGAAGAGATGCTCGAAAACAAGCGGGCTACGGCCACGGCTTATCGGCACTATTTTGAGGGCGTAAACGACATTACATTCGTCGAGGAGCCTGTGGACGCGCGTAGCAACTACTGGCTCAACGCCATTATCCTGGATAGTCGCGAAGAAAGAGACCGTTTTTTGATGGAGAGTAACGGAGCCGGTGTCATGGTGCGCCCAATATGGCGTTTGATGAATCGGCTGACGATTTATGAAACATGCCAATCGATGCCGTTGGATAACGCTCTGTGGCTGGAAGAGAGGGTCGTGAATATTCCCAGTGGAGTACGCCTATGACACGGCGGTTGATACTGGTTGGCGGAGGAGGTCACTGCAAAGCGGTTATCGACGTCGTGGAAAAGCAGGGACTTTATACGATCGCCGGGATTCTCGATCGTCCTGAAAACGTTGGAGGTTCCGTTTTGGGATATGAAATCATCGGAACGGACGAGGATATCAAGAGATTGGCGAAGAAGGGATATACTTTTCTCGTGACGGTCGGTCAGATCGATACACCCCGTACGCGCATAAATATTTACGAACGCATTTTGGAAGTGTCGAAGAATCTCGCGACAGTAGTTTCTCCTTTGGCCCATGTCTCTGCATATGCGCGAATCGGGCGCGGGAGTGTCGTCATGCATCATGCTCTTGTGAACGCCGGCGCCGTAATAGGAGAGAACTGCATTGTCAATTCCAAAGCGCTCATAGAGCACGATGCCGTGGTTGAAGCACATTCGCATATCTCCACAGGTGCCATACTCAACGGCGGAACGGTCGTGCGAGAGGGGACTTTTTTTGGCAGCGGTGCTGTCAGCAGGGAGTATGCAAAGACAAAACCTTTCGATTTCATCAAAGCGGGGACGCTTTTTAAAGGAGATCTTCGTGGATAGGGTCTTTATCATTGCCGAAGCGGGTGTCAACCACAACGGGTCGGTGGAATTGGCCGAAAAAATGGTCGATGCGGCGGCGGAAGCGGGAGCCGACGCCGTGAAGTTTCAGACATTCAGGGCAGAAAAGCTTGTCACGCCAAAGGCCCAAAAAGCGGCGTATCAGCAGAAAAATACCGAAACATCGGAATTTCAGTTGACGATGCTCAAAAAGTTGGAGTTCGATGAAATTGCGCACCGGCAGCTTATCGGGCGTTGTCGAAAAAAAGGTATCATGTTTCTATCGACCCCTTTCGATCATGAGAGCATCGATATGCTCAACAATCTGGGTCTTGAAATATTCAAAATTCCAAGCGGAGAGATCACCAACCTTCCCTATTTACGACATATCGGCTCACTGAAAAAAAGAGTGATTCTCTCTACCGGAATGGCCGATATCGGCGAGATCGAGGATGCGCTTGATATACTCGAATCGGCCGGAACGTCCAGGGAAAACATTACGGTTTTGCATGCCAATACGATGTATCCGACCCCGATGGAGGATGTCAATCTCAAGGCGATGCAGACCATTGCCTGTACATTCGGATGCGAGATGGGATACAGTGATCATACACTGGGTATTGAAGTACCCATTGCCGCGGTTGCGATGGGGGCCAAAGTGATCGAAAAGCACTTCACCCTCGACAGGTCGATGGAAGGGCCCGACCATAGAGCGTCGCTGGAACCCCAGGAGCTTGAAGCGATGATAAAAGCGATTCGGAATATCGAGAAGGCATTGGGGAGCGGTATCAAAAAACCGAGCCCCAGTGAAAGACCCAATATAGAGGCGGCAAGAAAGTCGATCGTCGCAGCGAGGCCGATCGACAAAGGAGAGCGATTCAGCGAAGAGAATCTTGCCGTGAAGCGCCCGGGCTCAGGGATGAACCCCATGCGGTGGGATGAAATCATCGGAACGATCGCCCAAAAAGATTACCGAACGGACGAGACGCTATGAAAAAGAGAAAAGTGTGTGTCGTAACCGGTACACGGGCCGAGTATGGGCTTTTCTATCCTGTCATGAAAGCGATCAGGGCTTCTAGAAAACTTTCACTTCAGTTGGTAGCCACGACGATGCACCTCTCCCCCGAATTCGGTCTGACATATCGAGAGATAGAAGAGGATGGGTTCAAAGTTGACGCGACCGTAGAAAATCTGCTTTGTGCCGATACTAGATCGTCCGTTGCCAAATCGACAGCTCTTGCGACGATGCAACTTTCGGACATTTTTCGCAGATTGGAACCGGATATCGTTTTGCTTCTGGGTGACCGTTACGAAACACTCGGTGCAGCGACAGCCGCTCTGCTGATGAACATACCGATCGCCCATATCCATGGCGGTGAAATAACCGAAGGCGCAGTGGATGAGCAGATACGTCACGCCATAACGAAAATGAGTTATCTGCACTTTGCAGCGACCGAAGTGTATCGGAAGCGTATCATTCAAATGGGAGAGAACCCCAAGAGGGTTTTCAACGTCGGTGCACCCGGTATCGACAACATCGTTACGATGGATCTTCCGACAAAAGATGAACTGGAAAAGGAGCTTCAATGGCGATTTGCATACCCGAGCGCTCTTTTTACCTATCACCCCGTCACATTAGAGTGTGATTCTGCAGAGGAGCAGATAGATACGATATTGCAACAGTTGGAACGAGTCGGCCTGTCTGTTTTGTTTACCTATGCCAATGCCGACGCGCAAGGGAGTATCATCAATCGCAAAATTGAGACCTTCTGCCAAAAGGACCCTGTTCGCTACAAGGTGGTTAAAAATCTTGGACAACGTCGCTATCTCGCCGCTATGAACTATGCAGATGTCGTGGTCGGCAACAGTTCCAGTGGTATCATTGAAGCTGCAAGTTTCAAAAAACCGGTGGTCAATATCGGTGAACGACAGAAGGGACGTATACAAAGTGGCAATGTTGTCAACTGCAAAATAGAAAATCTCGAATCGGCCCTTCGAAAGGCACTCTCTGAAGAGCACGTGAAAAAATGCCAGACATTATCGAATCGCTACGGGGACGGAAATACGGCCCAACGCATCGTTTCAACTCTCGAATCGGCCGAATTTTCCACGCGGAAAACATTTTACGAAACAAAGGGACTCCGATGAAAAATGTAGAATCTGTTAAACTCTCTCCTGATGCGACGATACGTGATGCACTCGAGATTATCGACCGTGGTGCCATGAAGATCGCCGTGGTTGTTGACGAAGAGGGATACCTTCTGGGTACAATTACCGACGGAGATATCCGTCGCGCCATACTGTCCGGAAGCAATCTCGACGACACGATCGAGTATATCTACTTCAAAAGTCCCACTGTCATCCGTCCCGATACGAGCCGTGATGCCATCATCAACCTGTGTGCGATCAATAAAATCTATCAGATTCCGATCGTCGATGAAACGGGGAGGGTGATCGGAATCGAAATTCTTGACAGACTTCTGATGCCCAGGCAATATCCCAACAAAGTTATATTGATGGTGGGAGGCCTGGGGACGCGGTTGCGCCCTTTGACGGAGAATACACCCAAACCGATGCTCCATGTGGGAGGCAAACCCATCCTTCACACGATTGTGGAACGTTTCGCCTCTTACGGGTTTACCGATATCGTCATGTGCGTCAACTACAAATCGAGAATGATCAAAGAGTATTTCGGCGATGGTCATCGCTTCGGTGTGCATATCGAGTATGTAGAAGAGAAGGAGCGTATGGGAACGGCCGGGGCGCTGAGTCTTCTTCCCGAGCGTCCGAAAGATTCGTTTTTTGTGATGAACGGGGATCTGCTCACCAGTGTCAATTTCGAACACATGCTCGAGTTTCACCAGGCCAATCGGGCAACGGCGACCATGTGCGTCAGGGAGTACGATTTCCAGGTCCCTTTCGGGGTCGTCAACATCGAAGGAGCGCAAATCCGTTCCATTGTCGAAAAACCCGTCCAACGTTTTTTCGTCAATGCCGGCATCTATCTGCTGGAGCCCTCCTGTCTTGATCTGGTTCCAAAAGGTCAATTTTACGATATGCCCACCCTTTTTGAAACATTGATAGAAAAAGATGAAAAAGTGGTATCTTTTCCATTGAGGGAGTATTGGCTCGACATCGGTCGCATCGAAGAATATGAAAGGGCCAATCAGGAATATGATGAGGTTTTCGATGAATCGGAAGAAAAATAGATACGTGGCCGTGATACCGGCAAGAAAAGGGAGTCGGCGGCTTTATGGAAAAAATATGCTGAAAATCGCCGGCAAACCGATGGTGCAGTGGAGTATCGAAGCGGCTTTAGAATCGAAATCGATAGACCGAATCGTCGTGAGCAGTGACGACAAAAAGGTGCTAGAGCTTGCAAAACGGCTCGGTGCAGAAACAATCGAAAGGCCTGCACACCTCGCCACGGACACCGCCACAACGTTCGATACGGTAGCCCATGCGATTCGATCCTTGGAAGAACTCCCCGAATATACGGTACTTCTTCAGCCTACGTCACCTCTAAGGAGCGCCCGCCATGTGGACGAAGCCATCGCACTGCTCGAAGAGAGGGAAGCCGATGGTGTCATATCGGTCTGTGAAACGGAACATTCCCCCCTGTGGAGCAATATACTGCCCGAAGACGGTTCGATGCAGGGATTTTTGAAAGAAGAGATTCTGAACAAACGTGGTCAGGATCTTCCTGCCTATTACAGGCTCAACGGTGCTATCTATGTGATTCAGAGTCGAAAACTGCTGGAAACCGGAAGTTTCTTTCTCAAAGAGCATCTTTATGCATATATTATGGAACGGGAATCCTCTGTCGACGTCGATTCAAGAGTCGATTTTCTCGTAGCCGACTACCTGCTGAAAAACAGGACAGTTTCACCCCATGAGCAATTTTGAAAGGAGCGGTATGCAATCTGTCGAACAGGAAGCGATGACGAGATTCATGAAAAATCTAAGCTTTTTTCAGGCCCGTCATCCGGATCTCTACCAAAAGCTGGCAGCGTTTGACAATGCCGTTGAGCATGGCCACTATGTGACCCGATATGAACTTGAATACAAAGAAGAGGGTTATTTCGATGTTTTCGAAAAAGAGAGTGGCAATTGGCTGTATGGGATGGATAGCAACAAACATGCTGACGTGATAGCTGACAGCATCGATTATTCCAAAGAGGGTAACCTCTTCGAAACCTTCAGAGAGATTCCGCTTGATGAAGAGAAAGTCAAATTTTACGAATCGCTTCCTTTGACCGATACAGCGCTTTCTACGATCGCTCCTGTTGTCTATTATGCCAATCAGATAGCGGGAAAAGATACGACAATGAAAAAGATCTACAAATTCATCTTTTTCGGAACGGGACTCGGTCTACATTTGAGAAAAATCCACGAAAAAATCGATGCGACAGTCTATCTGATTGTGGAAGATGATCTCGAGCTTTTTAGGCTATCGCTTTTTGTGACCGATTATGAAGCGTTGACAAGTCATAATGCCGTTCTTTTTTTCTCGATTTTCGACGACGATGAGACGTTTCGCTACAAATCCTATGCCTTTTTGCGGGAGATGTTTCCCTACAATCATTACATCAAGTATTTTCTGCTTTTGAGTCATGATACTGAAAAAGTGAAAATCTTTCACAGTGCTGTCATTTCACAGGATTATCTCAAATTCCCCCACTCTGCAGTGATGGAAGTATACCTGCGCCCATACAGGTATCTGGCGGAGGATTACCGTTTTATCGATATAGGCAGGGTCAGTGAATGTGCCTTGTTCGAAAACAAACCGGTGCTGATACTGGGAGCCGGACCTTCGCTGGAGAGAAATATCGATTGGGTGAGAACCAATCAGGAACGTTTCGTTATCGTTTCTGTGACGGCAGTGATGGCTTTGCTTGAAAGACATAATGTCAAGCCTGATATTTTGGTTCATGTTGACGGTTTCGAAGCAAGTATGAAGCATTTAGAGAAGGTGCAGTCGATGAACTTTTTCTCCGATACCATATTGCTGTTTGCTTCGTTTGCCTATCCTCCTTTCACAAAAGCTTTCAAAAAGGAGAATATCTATATTTTCCAGGCGGCTGCGAAGGTCAAGGAGGAGTTTTCACAATTGACCGCTTCCAATGTAGGCATCATGACCTATGCGCTGGGGCTGATGTTCGGAACACATGAAATGTACACACTGGGTCTCGACCTAGCGCTCGATTCCGAGTCGGGAGCCACGCATACCACAGACCACGTTCATGCCAAAAAACTCGATATAGACCATGCGATGGAGCTGGAAGAGTCCGTGAAATACCATGAAAGTGTCGTGTGGACAAAAGGAAACTTCGAAGAAGAGGTTCCAAGCGTTCCGGCGTTTGTAAGTGCGTTGATGGAACTCAGGGGGATAGCCGCCCAGCTTCAAAAGAGTGGGCAAAAGATTTACAATCTCTCTTGCGGTGCATATATCCAGGGCAGTGAGCCGATGCCCATAGAAAATGTTCATGTCGATTCGCTGGGGAAAATGGACAAATCAGAGCTTAAAAACGAGATTGTGAAGTGTTTTGACGCAAATTCTTCCATCAGATTGACGGAAAACGAAATCGAAATGATAAAAAAACGCATCGAACACGGAAAGAATATTCTTGCGCTTCTTGAGGCATTCAAATTGAAAAAATTCAGTTCCATCGACATCTATCATTACGAATTGCTGGGATTGATGATCGATATTCTTGCAGAAGAGAGCAAGGAGGAAGCGGTCGATACGAACGGGGTTATATCGGTCTATATTCAGATGGTCGGCAGCTACGTGTTCGATTTTATCAATACGCGGGAAGTGGACAATCCTAAAAAACATGTCAAGAAACTCAACAGACTTTTTATGACCCAATTTATAAGGCTGGTTGAATATTATGTCGATTTTTTGGAGAATTTTTTGAAGAACTATTTACGGCATTGAATTGTATATGCCCTGCAAATCCCGTTGAGTCACAAGCCGCGATCTGAAGAAGGATCGCGGCGAAAAGGGAGTAGAAACGGTATTACCTGACCTACTGCAGGAGCCTCAAGACATTCTGCTGTACGGCATTGGCCTGACTCATGGCGTAACTGCCTGACTGGGCGAGAATGTTGTATTTGTTGAAGTTCGCAGACTCTTGAGCGAAATCGACATCGCGAATCTGGGATTCTGCAGCGGTTACGTTGACCTGCGCAACGGAAATATTGCGAATGGTCGATTCAACCTGGTTTTGTGCCGCACCGAGTTTCGCACGGAGTGTATCGATTGTCTTCAATGCACTGTCCATGGCCGAAATGGTGGCTTCCGCAGCGGACTGTGTGCTGACGCCGGCTGTACCGATGACATTGCTTGCTGTCATACTGTCGATGGTCGTTTTGGTCGTTTCATTGGCATATGCACCGATATGGAACGTGAAAGAGCTATCGGTGAAGAGAGTTTTGCCGTTGAATTTTGTCTGAGAGTTGATGAAACTCGCCGAACTGATCAAACGGTTGACTTCGGTTTGAATGTAGCTTCTGGAAGCGCTGTCTTGCGTGTCGTTCGCAGCTTCGACGGCAAGCGTACGGATTCGCTGTACGATTTGCGTATATTCCTGAAGGGCACCGTCGGCAGTCTGGATAAGACCAATTGCGTCGTTTCCGTTTCGAATGGCCTGACCGAGACCGTTGCTCTGCGCTTTCAGTTTGTCGGCGATCGCCAATCCGGCAGAATCGTCCGCTGCCTTGTTGATACGCAGACCCGAACTCAATCGTGCCAGGGAATTGTCCAGATTCCTGTTATTGAATGTGGAGTACATGTGTGCATTCATCGCACCTACGTTCGTGTTGATTCGAAATCCCATAATATCCTCCTTGGATGGGTAGTGTTATTCAAGAGCTTCCCTGCTCTTGAAACTATAATCGGTCAAAGGAAAAAAAGATTTAGCATTTTCGCGGAAAAAGTGCGAAAATGCCAAAAAGTGTAGATCTATTTTTTCGCCGCCGCGGCCTGGGCCTCGATCATCGTGGCAAGATTGTTGAAAGAGGCGTTCATTTTTGCGATCATGGCATCGTAGGCCATAAACTGTTTGGCCATGATTTCATATTTGTTGTCGAGGCGCTCGATGGCTTTCTCTTTCCGTTCTTCGAGTTCGGAGATGCCGTTTTTGAGAAATTCGTCATATTTACTCAAAAGTCCGCCGTATTTTGTAACGTCGTCAAGATAGTTTTTCAGATGGGCCATCACCCCAGCGTCATCTGTTGTGCCCGCGAAAGTCTCCTGAATGGTGTCGGGATCTTTTTGCAGGGCGTCGATGAACGTACTTCTGTCGAAACTCATCTTTCCGTATCGGTCCACGTCGATGCCGAACTCATTGAGAGCTTTGCCGTTGGGTGCGATTTCCATTACGATTGTACTGATCTGCCGCTTCAAAGCGCCCACGGTGCTGTCACCCTGGAATACGCCGGCTTCTTCGGAATCGGCGTCATATTTGGTGACATTTTTCAGATTGGTCATGATTTCATTGTATTTGTCGACGAAATCCTGCACTTTGTCGGCCACGGCGTCGTTGTCCTGGGTGACCGAAATCCGGTTGGTTGCCGTGCTGACCTGATTGAGCGTGAATGTGACACCCGAAATGGCGTCGGTGATGGAGTTGCCCGAACGTGTCACATCGACGCCGTCGATATTGACGATCGCATCCTGCGCATCCTGCAAAGAGGCATTGGACGATGTCAGATCGAGAAAGTCGTTGCCTCCGCCAAACGAAAACGCCATGGCATTGGCCGAACCCGTCTCCCTTGTTTTGAGAATCAACTCATAGGGGGTGTCTCCGGCACCCGTATTCAGCAGGGTGACAGTGAGTTTTCCATCCATTTCACCGGCGATTTGCGCTTTCAATTCTTTGAGAGTCGTTCCGGCCGAAACGGTAAATGTCGTATCTTCGCCATCAATGGAGATGGTCATGTCGGTATCCGTATCCGTCACGACAGAGTCTTCCGAAGCGAATCCTTTGGTTTGCTTGATATCTGCTGTGGCAAGCTGTTTGACCATGATATTGACATCCTGCACGGGCGCACCGTCTGTTACGGTCGCTTCGATATCGCTGCCGGTTATATCTATTTTTCGACTGCCGTAGAGAGTGGGACCGGCGATATCAAACAGTGTGTTCTGCAAATCGTGAAGTTTGCTCAGGATATCCTGAAAAACCTGCTCTTTGTTCTGTCCGCTTTCGATTTTTTTGTCCAGCGGCTCGATGATCGCCTTTTCGTCGACTTCCCGGAGTTTGTCGATAATATCATAGCTGAGCGCTCCACCGCTTCCGAGACCGATGAAACTGGTCGTTCCAAGCGCCATGGTACAATCCTTTGTGTGGCTTATCTGCTTTTATATCGGCTGATCCTTAAAATAGTTTAAGATCGCTTTATGCTATGATTGCAGCCATCGAATTATTTTTTCTGCATACATTATATAGGAAACAGCATTGAAAAATCTCATTATCGTCGAATCGCCCGCCAAAGCACGAACCATCAAGAACTTTCTGGGCAAGGATTACGAAGTGATCGCTTCCAAGGGGCATATCCGCGACCTGCCCAAGCACAGTTTCGGCATCAAGATCGAAGGTGACCGGTTCGAGCCGCAGTACCGAGTCGACAGGGACCACAGCGCCATCGTCAAGCAGATCAAAGATCTGGCCCAAAAAAGCGAGCGGGTCTACATCGCGACCGACGAGGACCGCGAAGGGGAGGCGATCGGCTACCATATCGCCAAGGCAATCGGCAAAGACCCCGAAACACTGCCGCGTATCGTCTTTCACGAGATTACAAAAAGCGCCATCGAGCACGCGCTGGAGAATCCGCGAAAGATCGACATGGACCAGGTCAATGCCCAGCAGGCCAGACGCCTTCTGGACCGCATCGTCGGCTACAAACTCTCTCCTCTGCTGGCCAGCAAGATCCAAAAGGGCCTGAGCGCCGGGCGCGTGCAGTCGGCGGCGCTGAAGATTGTCGTCGACCGGGAGCGGGAGATCCAGGCCTTCCAACCGGTGGAGTACTGGAGCATCGACGCGATTTTCAAGCCCGAAATCGAAGCGGGACTGGTGGAGTATGGCGGCAAGAAGATCGAAAAGATGACGATCAAAACGGGCGAGGAAGCCCACGCTATCGAAGCGACGCTCAAAAAGGAGACGTACAGGGTCAAAAGCATCGAAAAGAAGCAGCGCAAGAGCTCCGCACCGCCCCCTTTCATGACCTCCACGCTGCAGCAGAGCGCGTCGGGACGGCTTGGCTTCAGCCCCAAAAAGACGATGATGATCGCCCAGAAGCTCTACGAAGGGGTGAAGACCGACAAGGGTCAGATGGGTGTCATCACCTACATGCGGACCGACTCGCTCAACATCGCCAAAGAGGCCCAAGACGCCGCGCGGGAAACCATCGTGAAAGCCTATGGCGAAAAATACCTGCCGCCCAAGCCCAAAATCTACAGCTCGAAAGCCAAAGGGGCGCAGGAGGCCCACGAGGCGATTCGCCCCACACGGCTCGATTTTAGCCCCGACATCGCCGCCAAATACCTGGCGCCCGACGAACTGAAGCTTTATCGGCTTATCTACAACCGGTTCCTGGCCAGCCAGATGCATGACGCGCTGCTGGAGTCGCAGACCATCCTTTTCGCATCCGAGCACGGCGTCTTCAAGGCGACCGGCCGCAAGCTGGTTTTCGACGGCTTCTACCGGGTCATGGGATACGACGACAAGGACAAACTGCTGCCTGAACTCAAGGAGGGCGAAGAGGTGCCGCTGCAGAAGCTGACGGCCAACCAGCACTTCACCGAACCGCCGCCACGCTATACGGAAGCGAGCCTTATCAAGAAGCTCGAAAGCCTGGGTATCGGCCGACCCAGCACCTACGCGCCGACCATTTCGCTGCTGGTATCAAGAGAGTACCTCAAGATCGAGAAGCGCCAGCTTATCCCGACACCCATCGCCTTTACCGTCATCGAGATTCTGGAGAAGCATTTCCCCGAAATCGTCGACTCCAACTTCACGGCCGAGATGGAAGAGAAGCTCGACGAGGTGGCGGAGAGGAGGGTGGACTGGCAGAAACTGCTGCTGGAGTTCTACAAACCTTTCATCGAGAAAGTGGAAGAGGGCAAGAAGGCGATCAAAAGCCTGAAAAAGGCCGAACCTATCGGGCGTGAGTGCCCCCAGTGCGGCAGCGAACTTCTTCTAAGAAGCGGACGGTACGGCGACTTCATCGCCTGCAGCAACTATCCCAAGTGCAAATACACCGAAAACATCGCCAAAGAGGGAGAAGAGGAGAAACCGCAAGCCCAGGCGAGCGACGAAGTGTGCGAAAAGTGCGGCGCGCCGATGGTCGTCAAAACCGGCCGGCGCGGGCCTTTCCTGGCTTGCAGCGCCTACCCCAAATGCAAAAACACGCGGCCGCTGGAAAAGCCCAAAGCACTGGCTGTCAAATGCCCCGAATGCGGCGGCGACATCATCGAGCGCTCGTCGCGGCGCGGCAAGTTTTTCGGTTGCTCCAACTACCCCAAGTGCACGTTTGTGAGCAAATTCGAACCGACCGAAAAGAGGTGCCCGGCATGTGGTTACCCGATGGCCAAACGCACTTTCCGGGGCAAAGAAGTGTATGAGTGCATCAAGTGCAAGCACAGAGAAGAGGCGGGAGCCTCTTTTGGTGAAAAGTGAAAAACCAAAAGTGAAAAGTTACGGATGGTCGCTTCGCTCCCTTTTATTCAAATAGATGGAAGCCGACAAAGTCGGCATCCTAAACTTTTCACCATTCACTATTCACTTTTCACCAAAAAGTTTCGCTCATGAAACTCGGCATCCTCTCCGATACCCACAAAAAATTGGGACGCGCCCGCAGGGCGATCGACATGCTGGTCGAAAACGGTGCGGAGTTTCTGATCCATGCCGGGGACATTGGCAGGGAAGAGACGCTGGCCTATATGGAGTCGATCGGTCTTGCCTATGTGGCGGTGCTTGGTAACAACGATGAAAAGCTGGCCCACCTGGAAGACCGCTACGCACTTTTCAGGGAACCCCACTATTTCGACATTGGCGGTCTGCGTGTCAAACTGATGCACCATCCATGGTTTCTCTCGCCCGATGCCGACCTGATCGTTTTCGGCCATACCCACAAGTTTTCGCTGGAGTGCCGCCTCAGCGGCGAGCTTTTTATCAATCCCGGGGAGGTGTGCGCGAGGAACAAGCCGGTCAGCGAGGCGGTTCTGCTTGAGCTTCGGGAGGATGCATGGCATATCGTCCATTGCGAACGCCGCATCAAAGAGAGCGAATGGCGGTATAATAGACATATCTGTTCCCGAAAGGTTCCGGCGGATGTCTAGAAAAATCTTTCTGTGTGCCATCAGCAACATCTCCAGCGGCCACTGCCTCGAGGATTGCAGATTCTGTACCCAGAGTGTCCGATACGGGGCCGACATCTCCCGTTACTACCACAAGCCGATCGAAACGATTGTCGAAGAGGCGAAACGGGCGCGGGAGCGCAAAGCAGCCGGTTTCTGCCTTGTTACGGCCGGTAGGGGAATCGACGAGAAGACGCTGCGCTTCGTCTGCGAAACGGCCGAAGCGGTCAAAAAAGAGGTGGCGGGACTCGCTCTTATCGCCTGCAACGGTACGGCGAGCGTGGAACAACTCACGATTTTGAAAGAGCACGGCATCGACAGTTACAACCACAACCTGGAGACATCCGAAACGTTCTACCCCCAAATATGCACCACCCACAGCTGGAAAGAGCGCTACGAAACCTGCGAAAATGTCAAAAAGGCGGGGCTAAAGCTCTGCACAGGCGGCATTTTCGGCCTTGGCGAGAGCATGGAAGATCGTCTTTTGTTGCTCGAAAGTATCCGCTCTCTTGATCCGGCATCGGTGCCGATCAATTTCTACCATCCAAATACCGCCCTGCCTCTGGAGAAGAAGACGGTTCCGGCCAAAGAGGCGCTGAAGATGATACGGATCGCCAGGGAGGTGCTGGGTGAGCGGCGTATCATGGTCGCGGGAGGCCGCGAAATCACCTTCGGGGACGAGGATTACAGAATCTTCGAGGCGGGCGCGGATGCCATCGTGATCGGCGATTACCTGACCACGCGGGGGAAGGAGCCGACGCGTGACCATAGGATGCTGCAAGCACACGGATACGAGATCGCCGGGAGCTGCCATGAGCAGTGACGTTCTGATCATCGTGACCCTGTCGCTGCTGATCTGGGTGAGCCCCTTCATCGCGAAGCTCGTCAGGCTGCCTACGACGCCGGTCGAGATCATTCTGGGTTCCATCGCCGGAGGCATCGGACTTTTCGGGGAGGGAGACAACGAGATTTTCTCCATCGTCGCGGAGTTCGGGTTTCTCTACCTGATGTTCGTGGCGGGCCTGGAGGTCAACGTCAAGAAACTGCTTCGCACCGACATGGAGATTCTGAAGACAGGATTCGCCTATCTGGGCATCCTCTACGCGCTATCCGTGCTAATCGCCTACCAGCTTGGGATGAGTTTCGTTTTCATGGTGATTTTTCCTCTCATCTCCGTCGGGCTTATCGCCACCCTTTCGAAAGAGTACGGCAAGGAGACTCCCTGGGTCAAACTCTCGATCACCATCGGTATCCTGGGTGAGCTGATCAGTATCATCGTCCTGACACTCGCGAGTGCCGGCATCCATTACGGTCTGGGGCTCGACTTCTTTTTCAAGATATCGGTTCTTGCCACGTTCATCGCGTCGATGGCGCTGGTCTATTACCTGTTGCATCTGCTTTTTTGGTGGTATCCGGAGATACGCAGTGTCATGATGCCCTATTTCGATACGAAGGAGCAAGATATTCGGCTGAGCATGGCGACCCTTTTCATCATGCTGGCGATCATGCTCTATCTCGGGCTTGAACTCGCCTTCGGCGCCTTCATCGCCGGTGTATTCATCGCGACCTTCTTCTCCCACAAGGAGGATTTGGAGGCGAAACTCTCCAGTTTCGGCTTCGGGTTTTTGATCCCGATCTTTTTCATCTATGTGGGAAGTTCCCTCCCCTACGAAGCGCTTCAGAAAGAGGGACTCATCCTCTTCTCCCTGATTATCGCGGTTATCATGATTTTCATACGTATGCTGGCCTCGTCGGCATTCGTCCGTCTTTGCGGCTTCAGGAACGCGACGCTGATCGCCTTTTCGCATGCGATGCCCCTGACGCTTCTCATCGCCGTCGCGACGCTGGCGTTTCATGCGCGAAGCATCGACGAGTTTCACTACGAGGCATTCATTCTCGCCAGTATCGTGGAGGTGGTCGTTTCGATGGCGGCCATCAAGCTGCTGAACCGGAGAAAACCCGTGGAAGAGTGCGTTTTGGCCCCAGGCGGCAAAACCAAAAAGCAGAATGGTTAGTCTCTTAAAAGCTTCGAAACCGTCGGTTTTAAAAAGCCTATGCGTTTTGTTTCTCTTCGATTTTTGAAAGAATCTCTTCGACAATGGCGTCGGGATCTCTGTCGGCGTCGACGGTAATCTGCGCCCGCTTTTCGTAAATCCTCTCCCTGGCTTCAAACAGCATCCGTGTCTTGGCTGTATCGTTGAAAAGGGGGCGCTTTTTGCGCTCTTCGGGCCGGATGCGCTGTAGAATCTTTTCGAAGGAGATTTTCAGGTAGACCACTGTTCCGATATCACGAAGTTTTTCGACAACCATCGGCATGCCGCCGCCGGTGGAGACGATGCTGCCGCGAACACACTCGGCGAGCCAACGGGCGCTCTGTTGTTCCAACTGGCGAAAATAGGCCTCCCCCTTTTCATCGAAGATGGAGGGAATCGCTTTGCCCTGGGCCGATTCGATCAGGGCGTCGGCATCGAGGAAGTAGCGTCCGCTGCGCTGGGCGAGCCGGCGTCCTACCGTACTTTTCCCCGCCCCCATGAAGCCTATGAGAACGATATTCTCAGCGCACCTCAAGGAGGTATCCATCGTCCGTTTTCTTGATGTCGTACCGGTAGGGGGCATCGAATGTGACAACGACGCGGTAATACCCTTCATGGTTGCCGATATCGACGGCGGTGAACGGGGGTGTATCCAAATCTTTGTGTTTGGTAAGAAAGCCCGCCTTTCGCCGGAAGTCTATCGCCACTTTGAAGGGATGGGTCAGATGGAATGCGCGGATTTTCTCATCTTTCGTGAGAATTTTGATACGGTTCTTTTCGATCTTCAGCGATACAAAGGGAAGGGGAGCGTATTTGATCGCCGGCTCTGCGTGGCCGACCGCGGTGGAGGGTTTCGGTTTGGCTGCGGCTTTTTTCTTTTCGCGCCGCAGAGGTGTCCTGGTTTTTGGGGGCACCGCCGGCGGTGTCACCTCCTCCTGGGAGATGATGAGGGGTTTGTGCCAATCGATTGACCGATCGATGGCGACGATCTCTTTTTTGATCGATCCGTCAATGGATTGGTAGTAGATGGCGACGGAGGTGAGAATGCGTGCATCCACGGGAAGCTGGACTCGGGTCTTTTCAAAAGGGGGTGCCTTTTCGACCTTGTTGGATGTCACGGGCAAAACGGTGTTGTCGATGATGGGTTTGAAAGGGTTCTCTCTTGCCTCGGAGGCCAGTAGCGCCATGCAAAGTAAAAACAGATATTTTCTCATTGGTCCGGCTCCAGTTGTTTCAGTTCGAAGTACTCTTTCTGCAGGGCCGCATTTTCCTTTTTGAGAAGCCTGATGTGGTGTTCATAGGTGGTTCGCTGCTCCTCAAGACCAAGCAGAACGGTCAGCGAGTTGGGACCGAAAAGCAGAACACCGGCATAGATGCCCAGCCCAACGACGGCGATCAGTGCGGCAAGAATACGCTGAAGAGGTATGCCGAAGATGGCGATCGACCGGCTTCCGCCGGTCGGGACTACCTCGATATCGGGCATTAACTAAAAAGTTCCTTCCCGAGGTATTCGCTGTAGCCGAGTTCACGCTCGATGGCAAGAAGCCGGTTGTACTTGGCGATGCGTTCCGAACGCGCCGTCGATCCGGTTTTGATCTGTCCGGTATTGAGCGCCACGGCGAAATCGGCGATGAACGGATCTTCGCTCTCCCCGCTTCTGTGGCTCATGACGCAGGTGTATCCGTTGCGCTGGGCGAGGCGGACGGTCTGCATTGTTTCCGAAACCGATCCGATCTGGTTGGGTTTGATCAGGATCGAGTTGGCGATACCTTTTCCGATCCCTTCGGCGAGAATGCCGACATTGGTGACGAAGAGGTCGTCGCCAACCAGCTGCACTTTGCAGCCCAGCCGCTCCGTCAATGTTTTCCATCCGTCCCAGTCATCTTCGCTGAGGCCGTCTTCGATGCTGACGATCGGGTATTTTCCGATCAGCTCTTCGTAATATGCGATCAGCTCCTCGCTGCTGACGGTGCGGTTTTCGCTCTCGAGGCGATAGCCCCCCTCCGCGACCAGTTCGCTGCTGGCAACATCGAGGGCGATGGCAATCTGCTCGCCCGGTTTGTAGCCCGCTTTCTCGATCGCCTGCATAATCACCTGAATCGGCTCTTCGTTGCTGCTGAGGTTAGGCGCGAAGCCGCCCTCGTCGCCGAGCGCCGTGGAGTGTCCCATGTCGTGCAGTATCTTTTTGAGGTTATGGTACACCTCCGCGCTGGCCCTGAGCGCTTCCGCGAATTCGTCGAAGCCCGTGGGCATGATCATGTACTCCTGGAAGTCGACACTGTTGTCGGCATGGCTGCCGCCGTTGATGATGTTGAGCATCGGGGTCGGCATGACCAGGGCATTGGCACCGCCAAGATAGCGGTATAGGGGCATGTGGAGGCTCTTTGCAGCGGCACGCGCGACGGCCATGGAGACGCCAAGAACCGCATTGGCTCCGATGTTTTCGTAATTGTCCGTTCCGTCGATCTCTTTCATGATGATGTCGATCTCCGCCTGGTTGTAGGGGCTCAGGCCGATCAGTTCGTCGGCGATTTTGATGTTGACGTTTTCGCAGGCCGTCAGGACCCCTTTGCCCATGTAACGCTCTCCGCCGTCACGAAGTTCGAGGGCTTCGCGCTTGCCCGTGCTGGCGCCGCTGGGGACGATCGCGTCGGCACTGGTGCCGTCGCTCAGACGCACCGTCGCGCGAACAGTGGGATTGCCCCGGCTGTCCATCACTTCGTCGGCCTGGATATTGTCGATAAAAACCATGATTGATCTCCTTTTTAAATAGTGTGTCTATGTTTGGGTGCCGTTTTTATTCGGTACCGGCTGCCTTGATATCGTCTTCGCTCATTTCGAGCATGGTGCTTCCGATGCCCAGCGCCTCTTTGATCTCCTCTTCGATTCTGGCGGCGAGTTCCGGGTTGTCCTTGAGGGTCTGCTTGGCGTTTTCGCGTCCCTGGCCCAGTTTCGTCTCTTTGTAACTGAACCAGGCTCCCGATTTGTCGATAATGTCGAGTTTGACCCCGTAATCGATGATCTCGCCCTCCTTGCTGATCCCCTCTCCGAACATGATGTCGAATTCGGCGATGCGGAAAGGCGGCGCGACTTTGTTTTTGACCACTTTCGCTTTGACCCGGTTGCCGATCTGGTTTTCGCCCTGTTTCAGGGTCGCTATGCGGCGTACGTCGATGCGGACGGACGCGTAGAATTTAAGGGCGTTTCCGCCGGTTGTCGTCTCGGGGCTGCCGTAACCCATTGTACCAATTTTCATACGAATCTGGTTGATGAATATGACTGTGGTCTCCATTTTGTGCAGAACGCCTGTAAGCTTTCGTAACGCCTGGCTCATCAAGCGCGCCTGCAGCCCGACATGGGTGTCTCCCATATCCCCTTCGATCTCCGCCTTGGGGGTGAGTGCCGCCACGGAGTCCACGACGATCACATCCACCGCCCCGCTTCGGGCGATGGTTTCGACGATGTCGAGTGCCTGTTCGCCGAAATCGGGCTGGCTCACCAGCAGATTTTCCACATCGACGCCGAGATTTTTGGCGTAGCGCACATCAAGCGCGTGTTCCGCGTCGATGAAGGCGCAGATGCTGCCATCCTTCTGCGCTTCCGAGATGATCTGCAGCGCGAGCGTCGTCTTGCCCGAACTTTCCGGCCCGTAGATTTCGATAATGCGCCCACGCGGCACTCCGCCGATTCCCAGCGCCATATCGAGTCCCAGCGATCCTGTGCTGATCGCTTCGATCGGCTCGATCTCCCTGTCACCCAGGCGCACCAGCGCTCCCTTGCCGAATGCCTTGTCGATCTGTTTGATCGCGACATCCAGCGCCTTCTGTTTATTCGGATCTATGTTCATCCAAACCCTTTGAAAAGAAATTAGTGATATTTTATCACCAATTCGATAAAATCTTGCAAAAAGATGATGATCACCGGTTATCGACCATTGCTCATCTAAAAGGCGCTTCGCGTTTCATGAAGGATTATGCCATCAAACCCAGCACTCTCTTGGTTGCCCATTCGCCCGATGCGGACGATATTTTCATGTACTACGCCATCAAATTCGGCTGGGTGAGCCCGCCTGTTCCTTTCGACAATATCGCTCTGGATATCGAAACACTCAATGAAGCGGCACTGGCAGGCACCTACGATGTGACCGCGATCAGCTTCGCCCTCTACCCGAAAATACGAAACGATTACGCCCTGTTGCGCACCGCCGTCAGTTTCGGGGAGGGGTATGGCCCCAAGCTGATCAAAAGAAAGGGAACCCGGCTGCGCAGAAATTTCAAGGTGGCGCTTTCGGGCAGGCATACGACCAACGCTATGCTTTTTCGCATCGCCTATCCCGAGGCCCGCATCGTCTACAAAAATTTTCTCGATATCGAAAAGGCGGTACTGGAGGGAGAGGTGCACGCGGGGGTGCTGATTCACGAAAGCATTCTCGATTTCGACGAGAGCCTGGAGGTGGAACGGGAAATATGGGATATCTGGCGGGAACTCGCGGGCAGGGAGCTGCCGCTTCCTTTGGGCGGTATGGCCCTGCGCCGCTCCATCCCGCTGACCCGGGCGATCGCCGTCGAGAACGCCCTCATCCGAGCCGTTGACGTGGCCGACCGCCACCGCCACCTCCTGGCCAGAATGCTTTTGGAACGCCACCTTGTCCGCATCGATGCCGACACCCTCGATACCTATCTGGATCTTTACGCCAACGACAAGAGCGTCACGATGGATGCCGCTCAGCTCGAAGCGCTGAACAGGCTCTTTCAGATAGGGTACGAGCACGGGTTTTACGAATGTCCGATAGATGCGGAAGATTTTATGATACCCACAGAGTATTTGTCGGAGCGGTTTTCGTGAAACCGCTCCGACGCAGTGAAAAGTTCGCGGTGAAAAGTGAAAAGTTTCAGAAGGGTCGCTTGGCTTGCTTTTACTTTTATATAAAAGAAAACAGGTTCGCAAAGCGAACGAAGTATCATCGATACGCGGTGCGAAGCATCGCCCATACACTTTTCACTTTTCATCATTTTGCCGGAGTCAAGATAGATGGAAGCCCAGTTCGTCGCGCTCGGAGTGGAGACACTGAAACTGGCGCTGATACTCTCTTTGCCGATGCTCTTGGCAGGGTTGATCGCCGGACTGGCCATCAGCATTTTCCAGGCGACGACCCAGATCAACGAGATGACGCTTAGCTTCATACCCAAGATCATCATCGTCGCGCTTGTCATGATTATTACGATGCCGTGGATGATGAATGAGATGATAGACTTCACGACCCGCATTTACGATATGATCAAAGGTTTCGCTTTTTGACCTTCCGCCGTATCGATTTCTCGAAATTTTCCAGTATCAAAATCGGCCCCGCCATCGATGTGATGGTTCTGGAAAAAGGAGACAGCCCGCCGAGTGGGCGATTTTTGATAGGCCACGCCAACAATCTCCTCATCTCTTGCGCCCCGCCACCCCTGATGATGCTCGGCAAGGATTTCGACTACATCGCAATCGAAGAGGATGCGTTGGTCATTGGCGCGTCGACACCCACGGGGAAAATCCTCTCTTTCTGCAAAAAACACGATATCGGCGGGTTCGAGTATGTGGCGAAACTTCCCGGTACGCTGGGCGGGATGCTGGCGATGAATGCGGGAGTCAAATCCCATGAGACTTTCGATGCGCTTTTGGGTGTTGTCACCGACCGGGGACGTTTCCGCAAAGAGGAGATTCCCCACGGCTACCGCTACGCACAGCTTCCCGGTATCGCCTACGAGGCGTCGTTTATGCTCAAAAGGGGGTTCGACCGGCATCTGGCCGAAGCGTTGGTGGCGCTGCGTGCCCACCAGCCCAGGGAACCGAGCGCGGGGAGTGTTTTCAAGAACCCGCCGGGCGATTACGCCGGCCGGCTCATCGAGGAAGCCGGGCTGAAGGGGCATCGCATCGGCGCAATGGCATGGAGCCGGATGCACGCCAACTTTCTGGTCAATCTCGGGGGCGGCAGTTTCGAAGATGCGATGGCACTCATCGACCTGGCCCGTCGGAGGGTATGGAAGCAGTTTGGTGTCGAGCTCTCCTTGGAAATCAAAATCGTTGATAAATAAATCAAAAATCATTTATTTTGCAAAACGAACAACCTTTTGTATAATCCGCTCGAATTCAATAGATAAGGATACACTATGGCAAGAAAGATCTCCTGGCTGACAGGCGGCCTGATGATGGCGCTGCTGATTCTTTTCACCTTTTCGATATGGGGTGCGGACCGGCCGATCGGAGCATCCACCTACGTTCCCTATTTCGCCGGCCTTCTGTTCGGACTCGATCCCGAGCAGTACGAATATATGAGAGAGATCGAAAAGGCGGGTGCCTGGGAGGGCGTCATGCTGCTCGGCGCCTTTTTGGGCGGTCTGTTCATGTCCGTTTTCGTGACGAAAACCTTCCGTTTCAGCGTATTGCCCTCTCTTTGGAAAGAGCGGAAGAACCGATCCGTGGCCTCGCGCCTTTTCTGGAGCTTTGTATCGGGGTTCATAATGATCGTCGGCGCGCGTCTGGCGGGCGGATGCACGAGCGGCCATTTTCTCTCCGGCGCCAGCCAGATCGCGGTGAGCGGACTGATTTTCGGGGGCATCGTCATGGTGACGCTTCTTGTCACAGGTCGACTTTTCTACAAGAAGAGAGGAGCCCAGGATGTTTGACGAGTTGCTGCAGCGCTTTATGCATATGTTCGAGGTCGTGGCCGCCGAGGGGCACGGAAGTGTCTGGATGGTGCTTTTTATCGGCTTCGTATTCGGCGCGATCATTCAGTGGTCGCGGGTGGACAAGTTTGAAAAAATCGCCGGTTTCGCGATGCTGGAGGATATGACCGTACCCAAGATGCTCTTCTTCGCGATCGGTTTCGCGAGCATCTTTCTTTATGTTTTCATCGAAATTGGACTGGCACACTACCATGTCAAGCCGATCATGCTCGGAGGCCTCGTGATCGGCGCGATCCTTTTCGGCGTGGCGATGGCGATATTCGGAAAGTGCCCGGGAACGGGGCCCATCTCCGTGGCAGAGGGGCGGATCGACGTACTTGTCGGCGCGATCGGGGGCATTTTCGGCGGTCTCTTCTTTACGTGGGCCTATCCGTGGCTCAAGCCGATCATGGGGCCCGACTACGGCAAACTGACGCTGCCGCAGTTTTTCGAGGGCCAGGAGCATCTGGTCGTCCTCATCTACGGACTGGCTCTGATCGCCGTGGCGTTCGTGATCCCGGACATCGAATATCTCGATCCGGAAGATCACGAAAAGAAGGCGGAACTCTAACCCCTTGGGGCCGCTCCTTTTGCTATAATTCGGGCAAAAGGAGCGCCCATGCATATTCATCCCCACGGTATCAGGATCGATCTTCACAGGATCGGTGGCGAAGTCTACGCGGAACTCGCCCTGCGGGGCAGACTGACCCATGAAGATTACGAAACGTTTGTTCCCGTTATCGAAAACGCGATGCGGGGGCTTCCGTCCGGGTCACTGAATCTGATCATCGATATGCGCCGTTTCGAAGGGTGGACGCCCCGCGCGGCATGGGACGATTTCAGGTTCGGCCTCGAGTGGCGTAAGGATATCCGCAAAATGGCGGTCGTCGGAGAGAGAAAATGGGAGGCGCTTTTCGCGAAGATGGCAGACTGGATGATCAGTGGCGAAGCGAAATACTTCGAGACGATGGAGGAGGCGCGCCATTGGCTGCTGAACCGCAAAAGCTGAGCGAGAAGATTGCCAGGCAGATCGCGCAGATCGCGAAGGAGTCGGTCAGGATCGATATAGAGATTCTGCGATTTCTCAAAGAGGATTTCGAGGAAATCCGGCGCATCGCCAAGGAACAGGGGATCTCTCCGGCGAAACTCGCGGTGACGATCCTGGAGGGAATCAAAAAGGGACTGGTCGAAGGGGGCGTGGAGAGCCTCGAACTGGTCCGGGATATTCTCGACAGATCACGAGATGAACTTGTCGATCTCGAAAAGAGATGGCGCGATAAAACGTAGAAAAGCTTACATTTGATATAATCACCCCAAATTCAGATAGTAAAGGTAGGGAATGCTGCTGTTTACCCCGGGGCCCACACCTGTGCCCGAAGAGGTCCGTATGGCGATGGCCGGACCGACGATCCATCATAGAACCCCCGAATTCGAAGCGATTTTCAAAAAGGCCCGCGAAAGGCTGATGCGGCTTTTTGGGATGGATGAGTGTGTCGTGCTGGCATCCAGCGGAACGGGCGCGATGGAGGCGTGCGTGACCAATCTGTGCCGCCGAAAGGCGCTGACTGTCAATGCGGGAAAATTCGGCGAGCGGTTCGGAAAGATCGTCGAAGCGTTCGGACTCGGGCATGTCGAACTCAAATACGCATGGGATACCCCGGCCGATGTGGAAGACATCAAGGCGGCGCTCGCCGATGATCCGGATATCGACGCGCTCTGCATACAGATAAGCGAGAGCGCCGGCGGCCTCCGCCATCCGGTGGAAGAGATCGCGGCGGTGGTCAAAGCGGTCAACCCCGATATCATGGTTATCGCCGACGGCATCACGGCCGTGGGCGTGGAACCGATCGATGTCACCCATATCGACGCCCTGGTCGCAGGCAGCCAGAAAGCGCTGATGCTGCCGCCGGGAATGGCGATGATCGGCCTCAGTGACGCAGCCGTCAAAAAGATCGGCGAAGGGAACGGCTACTACTTCAATCTCGCCGATGAAATCAAAAAACAGCAGAAAAACACCACCGCCTATACGGCGCCGACCACCCTCATCATCGGGCTTGAGAAGGTGCTCGAGATGATCGAGAAGCAGGGGTACGAAGAGTTCTACCGAAAGACGCGGGCGAGGGCCCTTGCGACCCGTGCCGCGTTGGAGGCGATTGGGTGTCAGCTCTATCCGAAAGCGCCGGCTCTCTCCATGAGCGCCGTCTTCGACGAAGAGGCCAACATGGTGCGATTGATCCTCAAAACGGAATTCGGTGTCAATATCGCGGGCGGGCAGGAGCACCTGAAGGGAAAACTCTTCCGCATCAACCAGATGGGGCTCATTCCCGTCTACGAGAGCGCGTGGGTCGTCAACGCCGTCGAATGGGCTTTCGACAGGATGGACCGCCGTCCCTATGACGGCATGGCGTCGAAAGTCTTCAACGAAGTCTACTACGCAAACGAGAACGCATGATTTTCGAGCATGAGATACCGGCGGGGAGCCGGCTCTATTTCGCGGAGAGCGCAAAAGAGAAGCGGCGAATCGAGCGTGTTGCCAGCGAACTGTTGGAAAAAGAGGGATTCGAAGAGATCGCGACGCCGCTCTTTTCGTACCATCAGCATCAAGGCGTCCGTGACAGGATGGAGCTGCTCAGGTTCAGCGACCCGCAGAACAGGGAGGTGACTCTGCGGGCCGACAGTACGATCGATGTGGTGCGCCTCGTGACCAAACGCCTCGGGCGTTCGACCCGTCAGAAAAAGTGGTTCTATATCCAGCCGGTCTACCGCTACCCGACCCTGGAGATCAACCAGATCGGCGCCGAATGGCTCGACGGAAGACTCGCCGATGTGCTCGATGTGACGATGTCGCTTTTCGAAGCGCTTGAAGTCGATCCGATTCTGCAGATTTCCAATATCCAGATTCCCGTGATCATTTCATTCGAGTTCGATATCCCGCTGGAATGGTTCGCATCGATGCAGCTCGAGAAGCTTTTGGGTACGCAATATGCCTGGCTCGGCGATCTGGCGCGGGTCCAGCATCTGGAGCAGCTGGATGCGGTGATGCCGAGGGTGCCCGAGATTCTGCGGCCGGAGCTTGAGAAGATGAAGGAGCTGATGGAGGCGTGCCGCTGCAAACAGTGTGTGCTGGCACCGCTTTATTACGCGAAGATGCGCTACTACGACGGCCTCTTCTTTCAATGCTTCACAGGCAACAGCCCGCTGGCTTCCGGCGGGCACTTCATCAACGACGACATCTCCGCCGCGGGATTTGCGCTCTACACCGATGCGCTGATCGAGGTGCGGACCAAAGGAAACGAACAATGAAGCAGTCAGATTTGCACAAAGCCGACCTGATCGTCGGGTTGCAATGGGGTGACGAAGGCAAAGGCAAGATCGTGGACATGATGGCGCAGGATTACGAGGTTGTCGCACGATTCGCCGGGGGCCACAACGCCGGCCACACGATCGTCACCAACGGAAAGAAATACGCGCTTCACCTGATCCCTTCGGGCATACTCAATCCCGACGCCGTCAATATCATCGGCAACGGTGTCGTCGTCTGCCCTGCCAATCTGATGAAAGAGATGTCCCAGTTCGACAATCTCGAGGGGCGTCTCTGGCTCAGCGACAAAGCCCATCTGATTCTTCCCTACCACCAGATGATCGACCAGGCCAAAGAGCGGATGCGGGGCGACAAGGCGATCGGGACGACGGGGCGGGGCATCGGACCCGCCTATGCCGACAAGATCTCCCGTTCCGGCCATCGGGTCGGTGAACTGAAGGATGTCGAGACGCTTTTTGTCAAGATTGTCGAGTATCTGAATCAGAACAGGCCGGTTTTCGAGGCGATGGGTGTCGATGTGCCTTCCGAAAACTCTTTGAAAGAGGATCTTGAGCGGTATCGTGACGGATTGCTGCCCTACATCACCGATACGACCCAGATGATCTGGAGAGAGCTCAGGGAGGGCAGAAAGATTCTGCTTGAAGGAGCCCAGGGCACGATGCTCGACATCGACCATGGCACCTATCCCTATGTCACGAGCTCCAACACGATCGCCGGCGGAGCCTGTACGGGAATGGGGCTCTCGCCCAAGCAGATCGGCAGGGTCACCGGCATTGCCAAGGCTTACTGCACCCGTGTCGGCAACGGTCCGTTCCCCAGCGAAGATTTCGGGCCCGACGGCGACCGTCTCAGGGAGCAGGGGCACGAGTTCGGTACGACGACGGGCCGTCCGAGGCGCTGCGGGTGGTTCGACGCGGTGGCGATTCGCCATGCCTGCGCGCTCAACGGGTGCGATCAGATATCCCTGATGAAATTGGATGTGCTGGACGGTTTCGAGAAGATCAAGATCTGTGTGGGGTACGAGTTCGAAGGAGAGCGCATCGACTACGTCCCATACGATCTGGAGCATGTCACGCCGATCTACGAAACCTTCCCGGGCTGGGAGAAAGTCGAGGGCATCGACGACTACGATGCGCTGCCCGATTCGGCGAAAGCCTATATCGAAACGATCGAACGGGTCAGCGGCGTGAAGGTGGGCATCATCTCCACGAGCCCCGACAGAAACGATACGATAGTGAGGCCATGATGGTCCATGGTCGATGGCCGATGGTGACGTATCCTTGCCTCCCGCTCATTGGCCATCGGGACAGACGCACCAAAACTGCCCGCTTCCCGTTTCCGGCATTTCGCTTTCCCGAAAGGGGCAACCCGTGAAAAACTACAAGGCCCTCACGAAGCTTCGCAAGCGACAGTTCGAGCAGGCGGAGCAGGCGATGGCGTCGGCCAATGCCGCACTGCAGAAACTCCTGGAGAAAAAAGAGGCATTGCGGGCCGACGCGCGGGCCGTGGAACCCCCGAAAGAGGGGCTTGGAACGCAGCTGAACGCCATGCTTTCCCAGAAAAAGGCCATCAAACGGGCACTCGAAGCCCTCGAGTACGAGATCGATGCCGCCATGCGGGCCAAAAAGGAGAAGGAGCGTCTGCTCAAAGCCGCCCATATCGCGTACGAACAGGCCAAAAGCATCGAATCCCAGGCTGAGAAGATCGTACTGGAAAAGGCGGCGAGAGCCAATCGGAACAGGCTTGATGAGATCGCATCCCAGCGCTTCTGGCGCGATCGAAACGAGTGGAAAGGGAGGGAGTGATGAAGTCTCTTGCGGTGATCGTGCTGCCGATGCTGCTTTTGGCGGAGACGACGAAGCCGCTTGAGTGCAACAAGATCTTCGAGGAGCGGAAACAGGAGCTGGTGCTCAAACTCGAAGAGATCGACGAGGCGCGACAGGCGTACGAGGCGCTCAAGGCCGCCACCGAAGAGATGTTTCGAAAAAAAGAGGCGCTCCTGGCGAAAAAGGAGGCCGATCTCAACGCGACGCGCCTGAAACTCGAAGCGGAGCGAAAAGAGATCGAAAAGCTGATCGCCCGAAACGAAGAGCTGCTCAAAGCGATCAAGGAGGCCAAAGCCGACAAAGTTTCCAAGACGTATGCGAAGATGAAAGCCTCCGCGGCGGCGCAGATTCTCGAGCGGATGAGGGCACAGGAGGCCGCTTCGATTCTGGCGACACTCAAACCCAAAAGCGTGGGGCAGATTCTTTCGAAAATGGATCCGGCCAAAGCGTCGAAGATCACCCTACTGCTCCAGGATCGGCTGCCCAGCGGAAAGAAAAAATAGAAACAGAAATTCCGGTTTTTAACTCCTTTCTTACATATCTTTCGATAAACTATCCCCATCCAATTCAAAACCATGCCCGCAACGGCGGGCTGCCAAAGGCGCGTTATGAAGTTAAGTTTAGCCCATGCACCCTATATAGCCAACAAGATCGGAATCGATCTGGCGAACGCACCTTTTGTCGAGATCAAGCGGGGTCTTGAACCGGTTATCGAAAAGGCGAGAGAGGTCATCGAAAAAGATATCAAGAACGAACGGGCGCTCGAAGAGCGGGTCAACGAACTGCTGGAAGAGAAAGAGGACGAGATCGAGTTCATGCGGGCGGATGTCCGCCAGCTGTTTTGGATGATAAAAAAGAAACTGGCGCCGGAATATGGCGTCATCTTGAACAACGAGGAGCGCTACAGCGATCTGAGCCACAAGATTCTCAACGAACTGTGGGAAGAGGACCTGATCGACTATTCGGTCAACGAGAACCAGGTGCGCGGAGTCATCTTCAAGGCGATCGAAGAGTATATGAAATCTTTCGAGCAGATCGAGGACGCCGTATTGGAAAAGATCTCCCACTACAAACGCAAGCTCATACCCGGAACCGAAGAGTACGATCTCATTTTCGAACGGCTCTACGAAGAAGAACTGCGGAAGCGGGGGATGATGTAATGGTCCCACTCAAACCTATCTATATCTATCTTGAGAACGGCCTGCTTCTTGAAGGGAAGAGTTTCGGTGCCGAGGGAACGCGGGTCGGCGAGATTGTTTTCAACACCTCCATGACGGGATATCAGGAGATCGTGACCGACCCCAGCTATGCCGGCCAGTTTGTCACGTTTACAATGCCAGAGATAGGAAATGTCGGCTGCAACAGGCAAGATATGGAATCCAAAGCGGCGTGGTGCAAAGGAATCATCGTCCGGCAGTACCAGGCCGAGCCCTCCAATTTCCGCAGCGAAGAGCCACTGCACGAACTTCTGAAGCGCTTCGACGTTTTGGGCATCTGCGATGTCGATACCCGCTTTCTGACCAAAACGCTTCGGGAAGAGGGCGCGATGATGATGATAGCCTCCACGGAGATATGCGAGAAGGAGGAGCTGGCGAGGCTGCTTGCCGACGCTCCCCACATCAGCGAAGTCAACTATATCGAAGCGGTCAGCACGAAAGAGCCATACGAGCACACGACGGGCCGATACGATCCCCGTGCCTTCCGCTACAACGACGCGCCGAAACCGAAGGCGAACATCGTGGCACTCGATTTTGGCGTCAAACGGAACATTCTCAACGAGTTGACCGAAGCGGGGATGCATGTGGAGGTCGTTCCCAACTCGGTGGAGGCGGAAACGCTGATCGAGCGCTATGAAAAGGGCGATATCGACGGTGTCTTCCTCTCCAACGGTCCGGGCGATCCGCTCATCCTCAAAAAGGAGCGGGAGAAGATCGCAAAACTGATCGAGGCGAAGGTGCCGATGTTCGGTATCTGTCTTGGCCATCAACTCCTTTCCATCGCCCATGGCTACGACACGTACAAGCTGAAATTCGGCCATCACGGCGGCAACCACCCTGTCAAGAATGTCGGGACGGGTGCGGTGGAAATCACGGCGCAGAACCACAACTACAACGTGCCGGATACCATCACGGAGATTGCGGAAGTGACCCATACGAACCTTTTTGATGGCACCATCGAAGGGGTACGCTACAAAGAGAGTCCCATTCTGTCGGTGCAACACCATCCGGAGGCTTCTCCGGGGCCTCACGAAAGCCGTTACGTCTTTGGCGAATTTCTGAAAATGATCGAACGTTAACATCGCCCCTCCGGGGGCGCCTCCAACTTTCCACTCCCCACTTTTTGAACTTAACACAAAGTTAACACCCCTGTTTTATAATTCCTTTTCAAATTTCATATAAGAAATGAAGGAAACGGCAATGAAGAAAGTTATCCATCTAGGCCTGTCGATCGCGGCCGCTTCAATGTTGTATGCCGAAGAGATGCAACTTGAGACGATCGAAGTGGAAGAGACGGGAACATCCATCGTCGTCAAAGACGTGGCGGGAGAAGAGGTCCGTTCGGCGGACCTGGCGGATGCGCTCTACAGACTCGATCCCAATGTCCAGCTGGTGCGCCGAAGCGGGATAGCCAACGACATCATCGTGCGGGGGATGCGCAAAGACAACATCAACGTCTTGATCGACGGCGGAAAACTCTACGGCGGCTGCCCCAACCGGATGGACCCGCCGATTTCCCACGTCCTTGCCAACAATGTGGACAATATCGTCATCAAGGAGGGGCCCTACGATGTGGAGCATTTCGGTACGCTGACCGGACTGGTGGAGGTCAATACCCTCAAGCCCTCCCAAGAGAAACAGGGCGAAATCAACCTGAATGCCGGAAGCTGGGACTACTACAAACTGGGTGCACGATTCAGCGGCGGCAACGAATGGCTGCGGATGATGGTCGGCGGATCGACCGAAAGCAGCGGGCAGTACAAAGACGGGGACGGCAATACGCTGGCGGACCAGGTGAAAAATTTTGCGGCGGCTTCGAACAGTCCAAAGGTCAAAGGCGCTCAATATGCTCCGGAACATTACCATATGGATGCATACGAGAAGAAGACGGGGATGATCAAACTTTTTGCGGATGTGGCGGACAACCAGGAGCTTAGGCTGAGCTACACCGTCAACCAGAGCGACGACGTGATGTACCCCAGCACGCCGATGGACGCCAAAGAGGACAACTCCAATCTCTTCAACGCCGAATACATCGTCCGCAACCTCGGAGAGTGGTCGAAAAAACTTAAGCTGAAATTCTACAACTCCTGGGTCTACCATCCGATGGGGAACTATTACAGACGATCGGCCGTCGCGAAAGGTATCATCGAAAACATAATGCATTCACGTATCTATGGCGGCGTCGTCAAGAACAGCATGGACCTCTACGGGGGGACTCTGAAAATTGGTGTCGATGCGAGCCGCCGTACGTGGGATGGCGAGTATCGCTCATCGAAAGGTCTTCCTTTTGACGGCAAGGCGAGCATCGACAACTCGAAAACCAAGGATGTCGGAGTGTTCGCCAACTATACCAAAACGATCGGCGCTTTCGACCTCGACGCGGGTGTGCGCTACGACATGGCCCGTGTCGAATCCGATGTGCCCGAAACGGAGACCAACGATTACAACGCATTCGGAGGATATCTCTTCGGCACCTATCGTCTTGATGAACAGATGAGGTTATTCGGAGGCGTAGGGACATCCATCCGTGTGCCGGATGGCAAAGAGCTCTATTTCCAGGACAAGGTGGGTGGCGCTTTACACGGCAATCCTGACCTGAACGAGGTGCGCAATACGCAGGTGGATATCGGGATGGAAGCGGAGGCGTTCGAAAGCGCGACGGTGCGCATCAAAGGATTTTATTCAAAATTGAAGGATTTCATATTCTACAACAACACCTATCCCATTGCTCCCGATGTCAAAGGAAGATACGAAAACCAGGATGCCACACTCTATGGGATATCGGTCGACGGCACATACGCTTTGAACGACGAAATCTATTTCGATGGCGGCATCGCCTGGCTGCGCGGAAAAAAAGATGATCCGCTGACCGGTCAGAGTGACAAAGATATGCCCAATATAGCGCCGCTGAAGGGAACGCTGGGCGCCAACTGGGATTTCGACGAAACAGCGACGGCACGCCTTGCGATGGTAGCGGCCGGCGGATGGAGAGATTACGACGGTGACAATGGCGAGCAGCGCCTCCCCGGGTATGCCGTCTTCAATTTCAAGCTGAAAAAAGATTTCCTCAATCGCTACGAAGTGACACTGGGCGTCGACAATATTTTCGACAAAACCTACGCCATCACCAACACCTACGCCGACATGACCCTGGTCACCGGCGGCCAACCGATGCTTCTGAACGAACCGGGACGCTATATCTACGGCAATCTGACATGGCACTTTTGATTGCAATCGCCGGGGTTTTCTTACCCGGCGAAGATATTGCAATATAAAATCCTCCTTAATAAAATAGTTAATTCCCGATCAACAGATTTTAAGCCTATATTCATAAAAATGTCACTATGATGTCACTGTCATATTCTCTTGTATGGTGGAGACTTATGCAAAAACGGGTTTTTTGCATGGTTGACAGATGACAGGACAATAAATCAAAGGAGGTTTGCATGCAAAATGCAGCGTTGGAATACGATTATTCCGTTGCGAAATGGTTTACCTATCTGGCCATTATCTTCGGTATCGTAGGTATGGTGATAGGTACGTATATCGCATTTGAGTTGGCGTATCCGGAGCTGAACAATCTGTTCGGACAGTATGGAACGTTTAGCCGACTGCGACCGCTTCATACGAACGTCGTCGCGTTCGGTTTCACCCTGAGCGGTATCTGGGCGGCATTCTATTATATCGCGCAGAGGACTCTCAAGGTCTCTTTGAAAGAGAGCGGATTTGTCAGTGGACTCGCCAAATTGCACTTTTGGCTTTATCTCATTTTGGCAGCCCTGCTTGTCGTGACCGAACTGCTCGGTATCACCACATCCAAAGAGTATGCCGAAATGGAGTGGCCTCTGGATATTCTGACCGTCGTTGTCTGGGTCATTTTCGGAATGGCGATGTTCGGCCTTATCGGTATGCGCCGTGAAAAGACGCTCTATATTTCCATGTGGTATTTCATCGCGTTCTTCCTCGGTGTTGCGATGCTCTACCTTTTCAACAACATGGAAGTTCCGACCTACCTCGTTGCCGGCATGGGCAAATGGTATCACTCCGTCTCCATGTATGCCGGAACCAACGATGCGCTGGTACAGTGGTGGTACGGCCACAACGCGGTTGCCTTCGTCTTTACCGTGCCGATTATCGCGATGATCTACTACTTCCTTCCCAAAGAGTCCGGTCAACCGGTCTTCTCTTACAAACTCTCTCTCCTTTCGTTCTGGGGATTGATGTTTGTCTACCTCTGGGCGGGCGGACACCACCTGATCTACTCCACCGTTCCTGACTGGATGCAGACGATGGGTTCAGTTTTCTCGGTCGTCCTGATCCTTCCTTCGTGGGGTTCTGCGATCAACATGCTGCTGACGATGAAAGGGGAATGGAACCAGCTCAAAGAGTCTCCGCTGATCAAATTCATGGTTCTGGCATCGACTTTCTATATGCTCTCTACACTCGAAGGTCCGATTCAGTCCATCAAATCCGTCAACGCGCTGGCACACTTTACCGACTGGATTCCGGGCCACGTTCACGACGGTACACTCGGATGGGTCGCCTTTATGGTCATTGCCGCTACGCTGCACATGGCACCCCGCTTCTATAAGCGTGAAATCTACAGCAAAAAGCTGATGGAGATGCAGTTCTGGATTCAGACAACCGGTATCGTGCTCTACTTCTCCAGTATGTGGATTGCAGGTATCACCCAGGGTATGATGTGGCGTGCGGTCGATCAGTACGGCAACCTCGCCTATTCGTTCATCGATACGGTAACCGTTCTGCATCCGTATTACACAATTCGTGCGCTCGGTGGCGTTCTGTTTGTTATCGGCCTCTTTATGTGGGCCTACAACTTCGTCAAAACGATGTCCAATGCCAAAGTGCTCGAAAAAGAGCCCGCATTTGCATCGCCGATGGGCGCATAAGGAGGTTCTGAATGTTTCATTGGTTAGAAAAACAACCGTTTCTTTTCGCCGTAGGTGTCTTTCTTGTCATCGCGTTCGCGGGTCTGATCGAAATCGTACCCGATTTCGCCCAGGCGTCCCGTCCGATAGCCGGCAAACAGCCCTATACCGTTCTGCAGTTGGCAGGACGCCATGTCTATATCAAAGACAGCTGTAATGCGTGCCATTCACAGCTTATCCGTCCGTTCAAGTCCGAAACAGACCGCTACGGTCCCTACAGTCTGAGCGGTGAGTATGCCTATGACCGCCCGTTCCTCTGGGGTTCCAAGCGAACCGGTCCCGATCTCCATCGTGTCGGCGAATACCGAACGACCGATTGGCACGAAAACCATATGTGGGAACCGACTTCGGTCGTTCCGGGATCGATCATGCCGGCTTACAAACATATGTTTAAACAGAATGCCGATCTGGAGACAGCATACGCCGAAGCGGTGACTGTCAAAAAAGTTTTCAACGTTCCCTACGACAAAGAGGGCTTTACCAAGCTCGGAAGCTGGGAAGAGGCGAAAAAGGCCGCACTCGAAGAGGCCAAAGCAATCGCTGCCGACATGAAGAACCAGGATGTCAAAGACGCGGTCGCCCGTGGCGAAATTCCTGAAATCGTCGCATTGATCGCCTATTTGAACAGTCTGCATTAAGGTTTGACGTGGAAAACATCAGAGAGTGGCAGGCATTCGGCTATTTCTTCTTTACGGTCTTTTTGACCGTGATTTTGTATGCCTATATCCTGCATCTCTACCGTGCCGAGAAAAAAGGCACACGAAATTACGAGAAGTACGGGAAACTGGCGCTGGATGACGAACTGGATTCCACGCCGATCGAACCGCATGAAGATAGAAAAGAAGAGACGAAAGAAAACAAGGAGCAGTCATGAACAGCAACATTTTGCAGGACAACATTAACCAGCTCGCCCTGCTTGCTGCGGTCATCATCGTCGCCTTGACAGTCTATGTCGCTGGTAAATATATCAAGCAGATGAAGACTGAAAAGTCAGAAGGTGTACTCGCGGAAGAGAACTGGGACGGCATCGGTGAATACAAAAACGAGTTGCCCTCGGGTTGGGCCTATACATTTCTTGGAACGATGATATGGGCACTCTGGTACTGGACGGCGGGATACCCTGTCAATGCCTACTCACAGATCGGTGAGTACAACGAAGAGGTGGCTGCCCATACGAAGCAGTTTGAGAGTAAATGGGCGAGTGCCGACAAAGATACGCTTCTTGCGATGGGCGAAGGGGTGTTTCTCGTCCAGTGCGCACCCTGTCACGGTATCGCCGGAGACGGCATGGGGGGCAAAGCGGCCGACCTGAGCGTATGGGGTTCGGCGGCAGGCGTTCTGGAAACGATCAAAAACGGATCGAAAGGCCTGGGCTACCCGATGGGCGAGATGCCGGCAGGACTCGTGAGCGGTGACGACGCCAAAGCGATTGCCGAATATGTAGCCAACGGCATGAAGGGCGAGCAGCCCGCAGCCTTCGCAACGTGTGCCGGATGCCACGGGCCGGATGGAAAAGGGCAGGGCGGCATGGCTCCCGACTTGACAAAATACGGATCGCCCGCATTTGTCGCGGATGTTCTTGAACGCGGCAAAAAAGGGTTTATCGGTACGATGGTCAGCTTCAAGGGCCGTCTGACACCGATTCAGGAAAAAGCTGTCGGAACCTATATCCTCAGCCTTTCACAGGGTGAATAAGGAGTAATTCATGGAAAAACAAGGAAGCGCTTTCGGAATTCACGGCATCACCGGTATGCTGATCGCAACGGTCCTGCTGCTCGCGATTCTCGCAGGGCTGACGACCGCAGCTATTGCCACCCAGCAGGCGACTGCTCAGCAGTCCTACGAGATCAAAGATTCTTTGACGATTCAACGCATCGGACCGAATCTCGCCAACGAATCGCATGTCGTGGTGCATGGTTCACCGGTTGGCGGCGACACGAAACACAAATATCAGTTCGAGCAGTAGGGTATAGAACGAAATGACGGCAGAGATGGCGACAGCACCGAAAAAGAACCGGGCCAAAGAGTACCTGAAGGGGTGGGTACCGTACCGGTACAAGCGGTACTGGCTGTTTGGTATCGTGACGGTGATATCGCTGGTGCTGCCGTTTATACGGATCAACGGCAACCACTTCTTCCTGCTCAATTTCGACCACAAGCAGCTGCATTTCCTGTTCGTGCGGTTCGATATGCAAGAGCTCTACCTGATGCCCTTTCTGCTGATGCTGCTCTTTCTGGGGATCTTCTTCATGACGACCCTGGGCGGAAGAGTGTGGTGCGGCTGGGCCTGCCCGCAGACAATCTTTCGGGTCATCTACAGAGACCTGTTCGAGACCAAACTGCTGCATTTAAGAAAGCGGATCACGAACAAACAGCAAGAGCCCGACTTCTCCAAGGCCGAGAACAAAGCCAAAGAGGGGATCGCCATCGCCCTGTGGACCGTGCTGGCCCTCATCGCCGCCGCCGACTTCCTGTGGTACTTCGTGCCGCCGGAGGATTTCTTCCAGTATATCCAAAATCCCGGTGAGCACCCCGTGCTCATCGGCTTCTGGCTCGGCGTGACCCTCTTCCTCGTCGTCGATGTGGTGTGGCTCAAAGAGAACTTCTGCATCTACATCTGCCCCTACAGCCGCGTGCAGTCGGTCATGTACGACGACGATACGGTCATGGCGATCTACGATGTCAGACGGGGCGGGCACATCTACGACCACGAAGGCCAGGACAGCAAAAAACTGATCCACAGCGTCAAAGAGCTCCACGAAAGAGAGCCCGAAGCCGAATGCACCGCCTGCGAAAGCTGCGTCAAAGTCTGCCCGACCCATATCGATATACGACAGGGAATGCAGTTGGAGTGCATCAACTGCCTCGAGTGCGTCGACGCCTGCACCAAAGTGATGGGGGCGCTGGGTAAAGAGAGCCTCGTGCGCTGGACCAGCCCCCGAGAGATCGAAAAGGGAGAGAAGACCCACTGGCTCAGGCCCCGTACCATCGCCTACGCCGTGGCCCTGACCATCGTTTTCGTGGCGCTGCTGGTCATGGGGACCAAAAAAGAGCATATGCTGCTCAACATCAACAAAACGGCCCAGCTCTACCGGTTCACCCACGACGGACGGATCGTCAACGATTACACCTTCCTGTTCCAAAACACCGACAGCAAGGATCACAGCTACTACTTCAAAGTGGTGGACAACGATAAAATACGGATCGTCAAGCCGCGCAAGCCCTTCAAACTGCTGGCCGGCAAAAAGGCCAAGAAGATCGTCCAGCTCGAAGCGGTCGAGCCGCTGGCCAAAGACACGCGCAAAGACACCCCGGTGCCGATCACGATCAAAGCTTTCGCGGTCGACGACCCCGAAAAGATCGTTGTCGAACGGCATACCGTCTTCGTCTATCCCCGGTGGGATATCGCTCAGAAAAAATTGAAAAAGTAAAAGGAGGATCGCATGATTCAGATTATGGATAAAGTACTTGGATGGGGCATGGTGATTCTGGCAGCCTATACATTGTGGGCTGTTGTGACTGCAAACCATGCATATGTCGGTTGATCATTGTATCCGATGATTGACCTTTTCAAAAGGGCTTCGCGCCCTTTTCTTCTTTTTTTGGCCCTTTTTTCCCCTTTAATTCTCTTTGCACAAACGTCATTCGTTCTTGCCAACGACGGGATCATGCCCCAAAAAGAGGTGGAAAAGATCGAGCAGATGGGCAGGGAACTTTATGACAAGACAAAAGTGCCTGTCTTTGTCGCGGCGGTTTCGGACCTTAACAGCAGCAAACCCTCGAAATTCATCGAGAGCGTAAAAAGAGACCATGGAACATACATCCTGCTCTATATCGCCATCAATCCCCCGGCTGTCAACATCTTCGCTTCCGAAGACGCGAAAAAGCTGATCGATATCGACCAGATACTCAGTCCGCTGCCGTGGCGCGGGACGATACGACCCGTGATGAGCCCCGCTTTCAGCAAAAGCGACAGTGTCAAGCAGGAGGTTGCCATCTTCAACGGCTATGCCGACATAGTCGATCAGGTTGCCGCAAGCAAAGGGGTAAAACTTACGACAAGCGTAGGAAGCGAGAGTAAAACGAGTTTTCAAATTGTACGTGCCATATTTTATGCCATACTCGCATTCGTAATTGCGCAATTTATCGTATCAAGGAAAAGAAGACGTGCAAAAGAGTAGTCAAAACCAGATCAATTATTGGCCCTACGCCATCGTCGGCATGATTCTGACGGTTGTAGTCCTTGGTATATGGACGATCAAGGTAGCCGTGAACAATCCGGTCCAGGAAGAGCGGACCTATATGATGAAGTATCAGGACGTGGATGCCAATATCAACGAAATACTGGCGAGGCAAAAGGCATTTGAGTCCAAATACCGCGTCGATCTTGGGATGAATCGTTTGCGGGTGGGAGAAAACCGTATCAAAGTCGCGGTTGCCGACAAAGCCGGAAATCCTCTCGTCGGAGCGAAAATTTTCGTCATCGTCACACGTCCCACCACATCGAAGGAGAATATCGAGCTCAAATCGTTCGCAGTCCGTGACGGGATATACGTCAGCGAGCCTTTCACCATCAAGCGTGGCGGACGCTGGAATATCGAGGTCAAAATAGAAATCGGCACAGATATCGGCTTTGAAACCTACAAAACATTCGTGAAAATCTGACGGAAAAGCTTCCGTTCCGCAACGATGCTGCCCTCAGGCAGCCTGCCCGCTCCGCTTAGACGCTTCAGGGCAGCGGCCCATAAACTTATAAAAGACTGAAATTAAGCATAAATTAATCTATAATAGCCTACAATCCCAACGTTCAAATCTTTTTAAAGGTCAAGCTGCCATGAAAATGACGAAGATGGTAAACAGCGCTCAGGTCGAGCGTGACTGGATCGTACTCGATGCAGAAGGAAAAACTTTCGGACGACTGGTGACGGAAATCGCAACCTATCTCCGCGGAAAACACAAACCCTATTTTACTCCGCATGTCGACTGCGGCGATCATGTTGTGGTGATCAATGCATCGAAAGTGAAATTCACGGGGGGCAACAAACTCGAGGATAAGCAGTATCACAGACACAGCGGATACTTCGGCAGTGTCAAAAGCGAAAAGCTCGGAGAACTTGTCGAGAAAAACCCTGAGAAACTTTTCAAACTTGCCACGCGCGGCATGCTTCCCAAAACGAAACTTGGCCGACAGATGCTGAAAAAACTTCGCGTCTATGCAGGCAGCGAGCATCCGCACACAGCACAAGTCAAAGCAAAGGAAAACTAAGATGGCAAACGTTTATGCAACCGGAAAACGAAAAACGTCCGTCGCGAAAGTATGGCTTAAACCAGGCACGGGCAAAATGACGATCAACGGCATGGGCCTTGACGAGTGGCTTGGCGGACATGAGGCGATCAAACGCAAAGTGATGCAGCCTCTTCTTCTGACGAAACAGGAAGCCTCCGTCGACATCGTGGCGCAGACGCTCGGCGGCGGATACTCCGCCCAGGCGGACGCCCTGAAACACGGAATTTCCAAAGCTCTTGTCGCCTTCGATGAGGAGTTTAGAAAAATTCTCAAACCCCACGGACTTCTGACACGCGACAGCCGTGTTGTCGAGCGTAAGAAATATGGTAAACACAAAGCACGCCGAAGTCCCCAATTCTCCAAACGTTAATATTTTTCCCGGGTTCTCCCGGGGGAGCACCATTATGAAAAAATTCTCCCTCCTGCTTCTTCTTTTCGGATCGTTTCTTTTCGCGGAAGTCCGTGATCTTGATATCGCCTCTTTCGAAAAATTGAGAAGCAACGGGATTTCGGTCATCGATATCCGCACACCGAAAGAGTGGAAAACAACCGGCCTGATAGAAGGAAGTCATCCCATCATGTTTTTCGATGCCAAAGGGAAATACGATCTTCAGGCGTTTTTGGAAAAACTGAGGGGCCTTGGCATCGACAAGCAGAAGCCTTTTATTCTTGTCTGCCGGTCAGCCAGCAGAACCCGGATGCTCGGCAACTACCTCTCCGACGAAATGGGGTATAGATATGTCTATCAACTTGCCGGTGGAATTTTGAACTGGAAACGGCACAATAAACCGCTCATACCCTTCATGCCCTGATGCGCCGCGCTCTCTTTTTTCTTCTGTCGCCTTTTTTGCTTTTTTCCTCGACCCTGCATCTTTCTCTTGGGGCCAATCCCAGCCGCATCAATCCGCTTCTGGCGACCGACAGTGCCAGCGGGGAGATCAGCGGCTGGATTTTCAACGGACTCGTCAAATTCGACAAAGAGGCGAAAATCGTGGGGGACCTGGCGGAGTCGTGGGAGTTTAAGACGCCGACGCGGCTCGTTTTCCATCTTCGGCATGGCGTGACATGGCACGACGGCAAGCCGTTTACGGCACACGATGTCGCATACACTTTCAAACTTACGCGTTCCGCCAAGCTCATCACCCCCTACACGAGCGATTTCCGCTTTGTCGAATCGGTGACGGCCCGTGACGACTATACGGTGGAAGTGGTCTACAAAGAGCCCTATTACAAGGCGCTTTCGATCTGGATGATGGGTATTCTGCCCAAACACCTGTGGGAGAAGGTGGAAGATCCGATGACGTCCGAACTCAACCGCCATCCTGTAGGAACCGGTCCCTACAGGCTCGAATCGCTGGAAAATTCCGGCGATGCCATACTGGTCGCCAATCGTGACTATTTCGAACACGCTCCCCGAATCGAATCGATCCATTACCATTTCATGCCCGATCCCACGACACAGTTTTTGATGCTCAAAGCGCGCAAACTCGATCTCGGATCCTTGACACCGTTGCAGATCAAGAAGCAGATCGACGCTTCTTTCAAAGAGTACTACCGCATCATCCGGCTGCCGGGCCGGGGGTACACCTATTTGGGTTTCAATCTGAAACTCGACAAGTTCAAAGATCCGAAAGTGCGCGAAGCGATCGACCTCGCCATCGACAAAGAAGAGTTGATCAAAATCCTCTTTTTCTCTTACGCAAAAGTGTGCCGCGGTCCCTTCATGCCGCATACGTTCGCCTATCCTGACCGTCTGCCGCCCACCTCATACGATCCCAAGCGGGCGAAGAGGCTTTTGAAGGATGCGGGCTACGATGACAAACACCCTCTTGAATTTACGATATCCACCAACGCCAACAATACTACCCGGCTCTATGCGGCGCAGATTATCCAGTATCAGCTTGGAAAGGTGGGTATCAAAGTGAAAATACGCGCAATGGAGTGGCAGGCTTTTTTGAATACCGTCGTTACGCCGCGACGTTTCGAAGTGATACTGCTTGGCTGGAGCCTGGGGCTCATTCCCGATGCTTACGCCCTGTGGCACTCCGATTCTGACAAACTTGGCGGATTCAACCTCGTCGGGTTCAAAAATGCGGAAGTGGATCGGCTTATCGAGGAGGCGGAACGGACAACCGATATGGAGAAAGTCGGCCGTCTCTATCGAAAAATGTTCGTTGAAATCGCCCAAGAGAGGCCCTATATCTTTCTTTATATTCCCGATTCCCTGACGGTGGTGAATCGGCAGATCACCCCCATCGTTCCTTCCATTATCGGGATCATGCACAACCAGATCGACTGGATCAAGCCGTGAAGTCTCCGGTGATTCTTTTCGACCTCGACGGTACGTTGATCGATTCCACGGAAGCGATACTGGAGAGTTTCGGCGAGGCGTTTGGGGCGCATGCTCTTCCTTGTCCGGAAGCGGCCGTGATCACGAAGATGATCGGTATGCCCCTTCGGGAGATGTTTTTACGTCTTGGTGTCGACAACGAAAGGGCGGACGCCTTCGTGGCGGCCTACAAAGCGCACTACCGAAAGATCAGCCGTGAAAAGACAGTGCTTTTGCCCGGAGCGAAGGAGGCGGTCGAAACGGCGGCCGAATTCGCCCGTTTGGGGATCGTGACGACGAAAACTGGACGCTACTCCATCGATCTGCTGGAGCATCTGGAGCTGATGCATTTTTTCGAAACTCTTGTCGGAAGCGAAGATGTCCGTCGGCACAAACCGCATCCGGAACCGGTTTTCAAAGCGCTCGAGAGAATGGGCGTTTCCACCAAATCCGTCTGGTTGATCGGAGATACACCGATGGATGTGGAGGCCGCCTTGGCGGCGGGTGTGAATCCTTTCGCCGTGACGTGCGGATACGGACAATGCGAGGCATTCGCAACGAGGTGTAGACATATCGCACCCGATGCCAAAACGGCCGTGGCGAACATCCGGTCAAAAAGCTTGCTTTAAGAGCCCCTTGACTACAATAAGCATACCTTAGTAGTTCAATCAAAGCGCTGATCGAAACTATCGCTTGAGATTTGCGTTTTAAAAAGGGAGAAACTCATGTTGGAAATTCGCTGGCACTCTCGTGCAGGGCAGGGTGCGGTAACAGGCGCCAAAGGACTTGGCGATGTTGTCGCCCGAACCGGAAAATATGTGCAGGCTTTCGCCTTTTACGGATCAGCAAAACGCGGGGCGGCGATGACGGCATACAACCGTATCGACGATGAATATATATTCAACCATCAAAAATTCATGCATCCGGACTATGTACTGGTCATCGACCCGGCGTTGACCTATACGGCCGATATCACCGCCAACGAAAAAGAGTCGACGAAATATATCATTACAACACACCTGAGCAAAGAGGAATTGATCGAAAGCCAGCCGAAGCTGAAAGGCCGAGACGTCCATGTGGTCGACTGCATGCAGATATCACTCGACACGATCGGCCGTGCAATTCCCAACACCCCGATGCTGGGTGCATTGATGAAGGTTTCCGGCATGTTCGATCTGGACTACTTTCAGAATGCGATGAAGAGTGTATTGTCCAAGTTTCCGCAAAAGATCATCGATGCCAACATGGCAGCGATCGAGCGTGCATACAATTCAGTGAAGTAAGGGAGAAACGATGAAATATCTTGGATGGGATGAACTGCTCCCGGGAGCGATTCTCTTCTCTTTTAAAGAGGATCTCGACAAAGACGCAAGCTATATTCTGCCGGAAGAGCGACCCTACGCGGAGACGAACTCGCATGAAGCGTATGTCGGCGACTGGCGGGTCATGAAACCGGTCTACAACAGAGACCTGTGTATCGACTGCCAGTTCTGCTGGGTCTATTGCCCCGATGTGTCGATCATCTCCCGCGACAAGAAGATGATCGGCGTCGACTACGACCATTGCAAAGGGTGCGGCATCTGCGTCGAAGTGTGCCCGACCAATCCGAAATCGCTCTTGATGTTCGAAGAGCGCATTCCCAACGAAGAAGCTCTGGCCAAATGGCCCGAGAAAGAATGACAGGAGAATTTGATGGCTGAAAAAATGGAATTGAACGAAGTAGAGGTCTGGGACGGCAATATGGCGGCGAGCCAGGCGCTGCGCCAGGCACAGATTGACGTGGTCGCGGCGTATCCGATTACACCGTCGACCCCGGTGGTGCAGAATTACGGATCGTTTCTGGCAAACGGCTATATCGACGGCGAATTTGTCATGGTTGAAAGCGAACATGCCGCGATGAGTGGATGTGTCGGCGCGGCGGCCGCCGGCGGACGTGTCGCTACGGCGACAAGTTCCCAGGGATTCGCGCTGATGGCGGAGGTTCTCTATCAGGCAAGCGGTATGCGGCTTCCGATCGTCCTGGTTGTCGTCAACCGTGCCCTTGCGGCCCCCCTGAACGTCAATGGCGACCACTCCGACATGTACATGGGGCGCGACAGCGGATGGATTCAGCTCGATGCTTTCAATGCGCAGGAAGCGTACGATTTGACACTGATGGCTTTCAAAATCGGAGAAGATCCTGAAATCCGACTGCCGGTCATGTCGCATCAGGACGGCTTTATCACATCGCATACCGCCGAGAACGTTCGTCCGCTCAGCGACGACGAAGCCTACGAGTTTATTGGCGAATACCCGATGGTCAACGCCATGCTCGACCTTGCCAAGCCGGTTACCTACGGTGTGCAAACGGAAGAGGACTGGCACTTCGAACACAAAGCGCGTCAGCATCACGACCTGATGACCAAAGTTTTCGGGAAGGTCGACGAGGTCTTTGATGCTTTCGAAAAGAAAACCGGGCGCAAGTACAACATTGTCGAAAAATATGACATGGATGACGCGGAAGTAGCCATTGTGGCACTGGGCACCACCGTGGATACAGCGAAATATGTCGCAGACAATCTTCGTAAAACGAAGGGCATCAAAGCGGGTGTGGTCGCTCCCCGCCTCTTCCGCCCCTGGCCGCATGAGCAGATGATGGAGGCGCTTTCGGGCGTCAAGGCGGTCGCGTGCCTCGACCGCAGCAGTCCCAATGGGGCCTTTGGCATGCTGTTTAACGAAGTGAGTGCCACGATGTACCAAAGCGACAATCATCCGGTCATCACCAACTATATCTACGGACTTGGCGGACGTGACTTTACCGTCGAGCATGCCGAAGAGATTTACAGCGAGTTGGTTGCCAACGCCGAGGCGGGCAAACCGACGACACCACTGCAGCAGTTCATCGGCCTTCGCGGTCCGAAACTGTCGTTTTATTGATTAGGAGTGCACGATGAGTGAAATCAAAAAAATAAAAAACCTCAAAGAGTTTTCTACCTCTGCGGACCGTTTCGAGGGTGCGAACCTGCTGTGCCCGGGATGTGCACACTCGATCATCGTCCGCGAAATTCTCAACGCGACCCACGATCCGTTGATTCTGGGTTCTGCGACCGGCTGTCTGGAAGTCTGTACAGCGGTCTACCCCTATACCTCGTGGGACAACAGCTGGATTCATATCGGTTTTGAAAACGCTTCGACGGCGGTTGCCGGTGCGGAGGCGATGTACAAGGCGCGCAAGCGCAAAGGGAAACTGCCCGCATCCTGCGAGGGCAAAACACCCAAATTCGTCGCATTCGGCGGTGACGGCGCGACTTATGATATCGGATTCCAGTGGATCTCTGGCTGTTTCGAACGCGGCCACGACATGATGTATGTCTGTTTGGACAACGAAGTGTACGCCAATACAGGCGGACAGAGAAGCTCTTCCACACCGATTGGCGCGAGCACTGTTACCACTCCCGCTGGCCGTGTCAGCTACGGCGAAAAGATGATGAAAAAAGATATTGTCGGTATCATGGCGGCCCATGGCGCCCCCTATGTGGCACAGGTGGCTCCGAACAAATGGAAAGATATGGTCAAAAAGATCCAAAAAGGTTTCCAGACCGAAGGTCCGGTCTTCATCAACGCGATGAGCGCGTGTACGACCGAGTGGAAATTCGCGCCGGACGATACGATCGCCATTTCCGACCTGGCGACCGATTCTCTGGTGTTCCCGCTTTATGAAATCGAAAACGGCACCAAACTCACCATTACCTACCGACCCAAAAACAAAGTACCGGTACGTGACTATCTGGGTGCTCAGGGACGTTTCAAACACCTCTTCAAGCCCCAGTACGAATATCTCATCGACGAATGGCAGAAGATGGTCGACGAGCGCTGGGAGTACCTCCAGCGCCGGGAAGAGGCGAGCGTCTAAGCAAAAGCCCTTTGGGCTTTTGCGGTGAAAAACTAAAAACTAAAATTTTTTCTTTCTATACAATACAATATCAATCATCAGATATACCATGCAATTATCACACGTCGGCAAATACCGAAATTTTAGTTTTTAGTTTTTAGTTCAAAAGGATTGCCATGCCGCTGCTTGAAAGCTTTACCGTCGACCATACCATCATGCCCGCACCCGCCGTGCGCAAGGCCAAAACCATGAAGACGCCCTGCGGCGATACGATTACTGTTTTCGATCTGCGGTTTTGCAAACCCAACAAAGAGATGATGGGAGAAAAAGGGATCCATACGCTCGAACACCTATTCGCCGGATTCATGCGCGAGCATCTCAACGGCGACGATGTGGAAGTGATCGACATTTCCCCGATGGGATGCAGAACGGGATTTTATATGAGCGTCATCGGGGCGCCGTCGGAAGAACGCGTTGCGAAGGCGTGGGAAGCTTCGATGAAAGATGTACTGAATGTCAAAAGCATGGAGGATATTCCGGAACTTAACATCTACCAGTGCGGCAGTTGCAAAATGCACTCGCTTGAGGAAGCCAAAGAGATCGCCGAAGGGGTGCTAAAAAGGGGCATCGGCATCATGCACAACGAAGATTTGAAGCTGGATCCCGAAAAACTCAAGGGCGCCAAATGTTGATTCTTCTTCCGCTCGACTCCAAAGATTCCGACACGGCGAAGCTGGTCTTGATGGAGGAAGCGAAGGCGTGGGGGCTTATCACTTTCGACGCCGGAGAGATCCAACAAATCGATTTTTACGAAAGCCGCGAAGAGATTGATGAGTTCATCGATTATGCCATCGTGGCACGCCAGGGTGAGCCGATTTGGCCTTTCATGGAGGAGAACATTTTTGTTCTGGTCGCAAGAGAGGGTGCCGATATCGATGAGGTGATCGAAGGATTCAAGTTCAAAGAACTGCATGAAGCGACGTTTTGACAGTGAAAAGTGAAAAACGTAAAGTGAAAAGTTTTGGAAAAACGTTCCGTTTCATTTGAAATGAAACATTTGACGCTTGTCGAAACGCAGGACGGCACATTCACCGCCCGTTCCGACCTGTTTGACGAATGTTACCATTCCACCCGGGACGGGGCACTCAAAGAGTCGCTGAAAAAGCATGTGGAACCGGCTTTTTCGCTGATCGGTTCAAACAGAGACCGGATTACCGTTTTGGATATCTGTTTCGGGCTGGGGTACAACACTTTAAGTACCCTGTACTATCTGAAAAAGAACGCACTTGCCAAAAAGCTTCGTATCGTATCGCCCGAATTCGACGAGGCGCTGGTGCGCTCTTTGTCCGACTTTCCTTATCCCGAAGCGCTGAAACCTTTCAAAGAAGCGATCGATTCGATTGCCAAAACCGGGAAATACGAAAATGGCGGGATTTCAATCGAAGTGATTTTCGGTGATGCACGGGAGTTTCTTCGGTCGACCGACGAAACCTTCGACATCGTCTACCAGGACGCCTTCAGCCCCAAAAAGAATCCGATGCTATGGACCAAAGAGTATTTTGCCGACCTGACGGCGCATCTGGCGGAGGATGGCATCGTCACCACCTATTCGTCGGCGACACCGGTTCGGATGGGTATGGCCGAAAACGGTCTGCATCTTTATCTTCCGCCCTCTCGGGAAGTCAGAAGCGGTACCATCGCCTCGCTGCGTGACGATCTGCCTCTTGTGCCGATCGATATGAGGCCTAAAAAAGAGCGTAATCCTCTGGCCGCTCCACTTTGCGATAAAGATATAGTCGCATCAACATTAAATAATGCTTAAGTTATGGTATACTTCTTAAAAATAATTTAAGAGGTATGCAGATGAATGGTGAACTTCTTTTAAAAATCGCCCGACAATCGATCGCCTCCGCGTTCGGCCTGGCCCCGGAGGTGGACAAAGAAGCGCTGGTCGCCCGATATCCCGAGCTTGCCAGAGAGCAGGCCACTTTCGTGACGTTGACCATCAATGGAGGGTTGCGGGGCTGCATCGGCTCCATTGTCCCCCATCGGCGGCTCATCGACGACCTGGTGGCCAATGCCCGTGCTGCCGCCTTCGAAGATCCCCGCTTTTCGCCTCTGAAGGCAGAAGAGTTTGAGAATGTGGATATCGAAGTTTCGCTGCTGAGTGTACCCCAGCCGCTGGAGTACACCGATATCGAAGATTTGCGACAAAAAATCCGTCCCGAAGTAGATGGCGTCATTTTGCAGTTGGATGGAAGGCAGGCGACTTTTTTACCTCAGGTGTGGGAAGATCTTAACGATTTCGATCTGTTCTTCGCGCATCTTTGCCTCAAAGCGGGCCTGCCGCAAAACTGCCTGGCCTATCATCCGACCATCTTTACCTACCAGGTGGAGAAGTTCAAAGAGTGCGACAGCGCAGGATGCCGGTAGTCATTTGTCGTTGGTCATTTTTCATTGAGAGCAGTGCAAATTGATCAAAACACTTGACACATGGATACTGAATCGGTTTCGCTGAAACTGCTTACCGCTCACTTTTTATTTCGACATCTGCACCGACGCTTCGGCCCTCATCAGCCAGACAAAGACTTCCGCCACCGCCTGGAATAGCCGAGGGTCGATTTCGGTTCCGAGATTCTGTTTCAACAGAGCGTCGGCCAGCACTTCGTTTTGAAAAAGAGGGACGTCGAAGGTTTTGGCCTTTTCGATGATTTTGAGCGCGATCTCCCCTCGCCCAGCCGCAAGGAGTTTGGGGGCGTTGTCTTTCTCCATCGTATATTTGAGCGCGGCGGCCTTGGGGGTCAGCACAGCGGCGCCTTTGTATGGATCGCAAGCCACCGGGTGCCACAGGAGGTTTCCAGGACCTTGTGGGGTGTTTTGGCAGGTATGTGCAAAAAATCGCCCGATTTCAACGTGATATGCCTGCCGTCGATCCAGAGGGTCGCTTCTCCCTCAAGAAGCAGGACCGCTTCGTCATTTGGCTGATGATAGAGAATGGGTTCAGGCTGGTCACTGCTGACGATGAGCTCTATCGTGACATCGTCGTTTTTCAGGAGTGTTTCGTAACTCTCTCCGGTAGCCGGTACCGCTTTGTCAAACAGGTTTTTTACCATTTCAAAACTCCTCGATGGGGATATAGATAGGCCCGGAGGGTGTCAGGCGGCTTTCGATGAGATAGATCGGTGCCTCCACGAGACCCAGCGGTTCGCTCATCCATGGACGCTCCAGATGTTCGTATCCGTTGGAATGGAATTTTTTGATTCGGGCGAGAGTGATATGCGCTTTGAACTTTTCATCGGGCTCCTCTTGCAGCAGTTCGGCTATCTTCCGATGCAGTATCCCGGTTGTGACCGAAGAGGTTTTGAGATAGAAAACCTTCGGATGGGGCCTGCCGAACGTGCCGAACCCCTGGATGGAGAGGGGCAGCCGGGGCAGCCTCTTCAACGGCTGCAGCCGGTCGATGATTGGGGCCGCGGAGGGCTGCTCTCCGAGAAAGAACCAGGTGAAGTGAAGATTTTTTTTCTCGACCCATTTGCCCTCGAAAAAGGGGTGCATGTCCCGTCGGATCTCCTCGTAAAACTCGATATTCGCATAACTACCCAGAAACAGCCGCATGGTTTTTCCTTGGTCGTTGGTCGTTGGAACGGGGCTTTCGCCCCTCTTTGTCGTTTGGGATGCGTTGATAATGATTTGCGTTCACTGCTCTCAATAGAGTGCCTCAAAACGTTCTATCCTCTCCCATCCGCTCTTTTTCGCCGCTTCCCGCTTCTCGAGGATGTTGGCGACATACCGGGCGAAGAGATCAGTTTCTATGTTGACACGGGTGCCGATACGGTAGGTGCCAAAAAGCGTCTCTTTGAGGGTATGGGGAATGATGGTGAGCCGGAATCCCTCCTCGCTCACCCCGTTGACGGTAAGGCTGACCCCATCGACAGTGACCGATCCTTTCGGAATGATATATTGCAGATACTCCCGGGGAATGCGGATGAAAAAATCGGTCCCGTTGGTGCGTTTGTGGATGGCTGTGACAGTGCCGATCGTATCGATATGCCCCTGTACGATATGCCCTTCGAAACGCTCACCCATCTGCATGGCCGGTTCGATATGGACTTTGCCTTTGAGGTTTTCCATCGCGATCACCTCCCGCGTCTCGTCGGCTAGCTCGACGACAAAACGTCCCTCCCTCACCTCGATGACCGTCAGACAGGCACCGTTGACAGCGATCGAATCGCCGATTTTCGGCCGGTATTTGGCCTTTAGGGTCAGACGATTGTTCTGGTAGGAGACGACTTCCGCCATCTCCCGGATAAGTCCCGTAAACATCTTACTCCTCTAATCGATGTATTGTTTGAACTGCTCCAGCAGTTCCTGCTTGTGCACCGTCTTGGGAATGATGGCCGCCACGTTGAAACGTTTGGCCCGCACAAGAAGTTCCCGATTGATCCGTTTGGCGAAAAAGGCCGTCTCGATGTCGGGAACGATCTTTCTGGCATATCCGAAGACCGCTTCCGGGTCGATGGCGTGCATATCGGGATTGATGATGAGCACGTTGGGCTGCAGGTTTTTCAGCTCCGGCAGCACCTTTTCGGGGCGGGTACCCAGTGTCACTTTGATATCCCGGTCGATTTCTCCGAAGATGGTGCGCACAAGCGTCAGAAACTCCGTATCGTCGTCGATACAGACAATTCTTTTTTTCGTCTGCTTCTCCAGATAGTGCAACAGCTCCATCAACTCCTGGTTCTGCTGGTTCAGTTTCGAAGCGTCGAGTGTTTTGAGATAGTATTTCAGGTAGGTGATGGCGCTGAATTCGTCGGTGATGCCAGCCTTGGTGAAAAAGTTCTGGATCGGTTTTGAGCGGTTCGCCTTTTTCCACATCATCGCATCGAATTTGTAGGCCAGCACATCCTGGATTTTTCGAAGCAGCGCATCGTGCGTCTCGACGAATTCGCCGAAAAGCTCTTTGAATCGGTCGTAGTGCATCTTGTAGAAGTTGTCGAGCATTTCGCTATAGAGCCGGTTCTCTTCGGTCAGTTTCGCCACTTCGTGAATCGCGTCTACCATCGCCCGCTTGAGAATCTTTATTTCGTTGTAAAGGTAGATGTACTCTTCGCTCTGGGGAGCGAGATGTTTGAGCCGTTCGCTCTTCTCTTTGATCTCGACTTCCCGGCTTTTGGCACTTTCGTTGAGTTTGCCGATCTGGGTTCTGTTGAGTTCGAGTTTGGCACGGAGCTCCTTGTAACGGATCTGTTTGCTCAAAAAGACCTGTTCGTAGGCGTTCTGGACAAAGTCGGTTTTTTTCCTGAATTCCCGGTAGATGCCATAGGCTTCCTGAAGCTGCTGCTTGATTTCGGTAAGCTCGTAGTTCTCGAAACTGTGGTCGATTTCGATGAGGTTGTTGTAGGCGGTGGTGAGAAAACGGTTCATCCGAATGAAATCAAGACGCCGGTTCTCCCGAATCAGCTCCTGGTTGTCGGCAACTCTTTTTAGGATGTCGGAAAAATGCATCTGGATGGAGGCATCGACATCCATGCTCGATTCGAGTGCGTAGGGGTTCTTGGCCTTCGCCTCTTTTTCTTTCTCTTCGCTTCCGACCGCGTTTTTGAAAACCGCTTTTTTCCGCTGCGGTTTTTCACTCTTTGCGGTCCTCCCGGGCGCGGAGTTTTTTATGGAGGGAGCTCCTGTCGGCAAGACATTGCAGGCGTTGATGCCCTCCGGTTCGAAGGAGACGATGGCGCCAACTTCCGGCATGGCATCATAATCGTTCCACTCGTCGACCGAAAAGTTGTACTTTTTATGATCGGGGGTAATGATTTTCCCCAATCCCGTCTGATCGGAATAGACGACGATTTTTCCCTGCACACGCACCCTTTCTTTTAGATTGACAATATCATAACTTTTTTAATCTCAAAAAGATATAATCCGCGATTATATGGTATATATATCGGCAGAAAATCTTTTTACCAGGAATGAAAACGGATGAAATACGATGTTATCGTCGTGGGCGGCGGGCATGCGGGCATCGAGGCGTCACTCGCCCCCGCGCGAATGGGAATGAAAACACTTATGATCACGATTTTAGCCGAGCAGATCGGCGCGGCAAGCTGCAATCCCGCCATCGGGGGGCTGGCGAAGGGGCATCTGGTCAAGGAACTCGACGCGTTGGGTGGAGAGATGGGCCTTTTGACCGACAAGGCCGGAATCCAGTATCGCATACTCAACGAAACGAAAGGGCCGGCGGTTCGGGGAAGCCGGGCACAGATCGATATGGACCGCTACCGCATCGAAGCCCGAACGGTCTGCCTGGGTACCCAAAACCTCGATATCCTGCAGGGTATGGTCGAGGAGCTGGTTGTGGAGAATGGCGAAGTGGCGGGTGTCAAAACGGAGCTGGGCGAGGTTTTTCATGCCAAAAAGGTGATCCTGACGACAGGAACCTTTCTCAACGGTGTCATCCATATCGGGGAGACGACCCGTGAAGCGGGCAGAGCCGGCGAATTCGCTTCTACCGCACTGGCGGACAACCTGAAGGCGCTGGGATTTCGTGTAGGAAGGCTCAAAACCGGCACATGCGCACGCATCGACGGCACGAGTATCGATTTTTCGAAGATGGAACCGCAGCCGGGGGACGAGCCGCCGAAGCCTTTCAGCTTCCGGACCGACCGAGCCGCGTTCAACCCGAAGCAGCTTCCCTGTTTCATTGCCTACACCAACGAGCAGACCCACCGCATCATCGAGGAGAATTTTCACAGGGCGCCTCTCTTTTCGGGCCAGATCGAGGGAGTGGGACCCCGCTACTGCCCCAGCATCGAGGACAAGATCAACCGTTTCCGCGACAAGGAGCGGCACCATATTTTCGTCGAGCCGCAGACGCTGGAGGCGACCGAGTATTACATCAACGGCATGAGCACGTCGCTTCCTACCGATGTGCAGCTGGCAATGATCCGCTCGGTCAAAGGGATGGAAAACGCCAAAATCGTACGCTACGGCTACGCCATCGAGTACGATTATGTCGATCCCACCGAACTGAAACATACGCTGGAGACGAAAAAGATCGGGGGGCTTTATCTGGCGGGGCAGATCAACGGCACCACAGGTTACGAAGAGGCGGCTGCCCAGGGATTGATGGCCGGCATCAATGCCGCGTTGGCGGTCCAAGGGAAAGAGCCTTTCATCCTGGGACGTGACGAAGCCTACATCGGTGTGTTGATCGACGATTTGGTGACGAAGGGGACCAAAGAGCCCTACCGCATGTTCACCAGCCGGGCGGAGTACCGGTTGATGCTTCGGGAGGACAATGCCGATCTGCGACTGATGAAATATGGCCACGCTTTCGGGTTGATCGACGAGTCTACCTATGCGAAGATGCTGCGAAAGAAGGAGATGATCGAGGAGGGAATCGGGCTGATGGAGAAGCGTTTCCTCACACCCAGCAGGGAGGGGTTGAGGATTCTCGAGGAGATCGGTGTGGAGAAGATCACCGACAAGACGCCCCTCAAACTGATCGTCGGCCGCGCCGATTTCACGATGGAGAAACTGGGAAAGCTGATTCCCGAAACGGCCGAATGGCCCGACGAGGTCAAAGAGCAGTTGATGATTCATGCCAAATACGACAAATATATCCAGAAGCAAAGGGATCAGATCGAAAAGATGCACGAGATGCTGGAGGTGAAAATTCCGGAAGATATGGATTTTTCGCGTATTTCGGGTCTGAGCAACGAGATCAAAGAGAAGCTGGCACAGTTTCGGCCGCCCACGCTCTTTGCGGCCAGCCAGATCAGCGGCGTCACGCCGGCCGCGATCGAAATCCTCTATGTCTATATCAAGATGATGCAACGGCGGTGACGGTCTTGGCCCATGAGAGGGGCCAATCTATGGGATCGTGCACTTTTTTGACATGTCTGGAATTTTCGAAGGATAAAAAACAATGAAGCTCTATTATTACATCAATACCGGCCACCGTGTCGGCCTCGACAGGCTGCGCCGCAGCGCCCCCGTAATCAGCGCACTCCGGCAGATCGGTGTCGATGTGACGATGCTGACCAACGATTTCCGTGCGGGAGAGTATGCCAAGGAGCATTTGGGCATAGAGAAATATGTGAGTGTCGATGTGGTGCGCAACATCGCCAACATCGCCACACCCGAGGATACACTGGTCTTCGATTCGCAGGAGGAGAACCGTGCGATGTGGGATGCGATGGCCGCCTATTTCCGGGGTTTCGTGCGTGTCAGTGATGATCCGGAGGATTTCATCTCGGCCGGCGAGGGATTGATTTCAAGCATGAAAAGCGGTGAGGGCATTCTTACGGTGGATATCGTCAATCCCCGCTATTTCGAATCGGGCGAATACGATGGCGGCACATGGTATTTTTGGGGAGATGACGATTATGAGCGGCGCCTTCTTGCTCTCGCGGATGCCTTCTGCGGTCTCGACGTCTCTTTGCTGGAGGGGTACTACTTTTTCTTACAGTATGGCGATGAGCTTGGGAACAAGTTCAAACGCGTCGAAGATTCGGAAAGATACGATGAAATCCTGATGCGGGCGGAATGTTTCCTCTCCTCCTCTCCCCAGAGCGTACTCGAGGCCATGGCCGCCGGGGCCCGTCCCGTTTATATCCAAAAACCCGGTATTGCCTTGGCATGGAAACGGAAAATGCAATCTGTGGGTGTACCCGTCGTCGAAGACTTCTCGGCAGAGGCGATAGCGCAAGCCATGGCCGAAACATTCGTTATCAATCGGAAAGTGCTACGAAAAGATGCAGCCCTCGAAGCCGCCCACTATATTAAAGATAAGCTCAGCTAATTTTTATTGAGAATTAACCTTTTGGCTCCTATAATATGTTGATTTAAAATCTCTATAAAAGGATCAGCTATGGCAAATAACGGCCGACGCGACTTTATGGGTAAAGTCTTTGGCGGTTGGGCTGCCCTGGGCGGAATCGCCGCGCTCTATGCGGCGAAAAAAACCTGGGATCCCCTTCCGAGCGTTAAAGCGGCAGGCTTTACGAAAGTGGATCTTTCCGCTGCGGAACCCAATGTCCTCAACATCGAAAAATGGCGAGGCAAGCCCGTTTTCATTCTCAAAAAAACTCCGGAAATGGTTGCCAAGCAGACCGAAGAGGAGACGGCACGCGATGTCATTGTCGGGAAGGACCATTTCCTCGTCTGTATTGGCCTTTGTACACACCTTGGTTGTATTCCCGCCTACCGACCCGACAGACACGATTTCAAATGTGCGTGTCACGGGGGTGAATTCGATGCCAGCGGTATCAACACAGCGCCGCCTCCTCCGAGTCCGATGGTAATTCCTCCTTTCAAAATCGATGGAACGACCATTGTTCTGGGAGAAGAAGGCCCTGAGTACAAAAAGATGAAAGAAGCCGGCGTTATCGCCTAAAGGAGCAGGTAAATGGCACATTTTGAAAAAGCACACAGTCTGGAAGAGTGGCTCGACCAGCGCCTTGCGATCAAGACGCTGCGCCGGGTTCTGGCAGAAGAGTACTGGATTCCGAAAAACATCAATTTCCTCTGGGCGATGGGCATGGTTCTCGCCGTTACATTCGGAATATTGGTAATTTCCGGAATTTTCCTGTTGATGTATTATCAGCCGAATGTCAACACGGCGTTTGATAGCGTCAACTATACGATCATGAAAGAGGTGGAGTTCGGATGGCTTTGGCGCCATATGCACGCGGTGGCGGCATCGGTCGTCTTTTTGATTATCTACATCCACATGTTCACAGGCATCTATTACGGATCCTACAAAAAGGGGCGTGAACTGATTTGGCTTTCGGGTATGTTGCTGTTTGTCACCTTCTCCGCCGAGGCCTTCAGCGGTTACATGCTTCCGTGGGGCCAGATGAGCTACTGGGCCGGTATGGTTATCACCAACCTCTTCAGCCTCGGATCTTTGGAACTCAACGGCCTGGTCGAGTGGATTCGCGGTGACTACGTTCCGGGACAGGCTTTCCTCGATCGATTCTTCATGCTGCATGTTTTCCTGCTTCCGCTGGTCATCATGGCGCTGATCGGCCTGCACTTCGGTACGCTGCGCATTCCGCACGTCAACAATCAGGATGGCGAAGAGGTCGATTTTGACGAAGAGGCCAAAAAGTACCTGGCAGGCAAGACCAAAGAGGCGAAAGTGATCCGCTTCCAGCCCGACTTCCTCTCCAAAGATATGTTTGTCGTGTCGATCTTCCTGATCTTCTATTTCTATCTGGTTTTCTGGCACTTCGATTTTGCGATGGATCCGATCAACTTCGATCCGGCCGACGGTCTGAAGACCCCGCCGCACATCTATCCTGAGTGGTACTTCCTCTGGAGTTACGAAATCCTCCGGCCGTTCCCGAAAGACCCGGGTCTTGTCGCCTTCGGATTCGCGCAGGTGATCTTCTTCCTGCTGCCTTTCCTGGACAAGAGTCCGAACGTGGCGCCCGCCAATCGTCGTGGGCCCTTCAAGTATTGGTTCTGGATTCTGCTGGTCGATATGATCGTCCTGACAATGATGGGTAAATTGCCGCCGCAGGGCATTTACAGTACGATTGGTCTGGTTGCGGCTTGGGTATTCATCATTTTGTGGATTGTGCTGCCAATCGTAACCAAAAAAGAAAAAGCAGTGTGAGGAGGCTGAAATGAAAGAATTGAAAATTTTAGCGGTAGTCGTATTCTTTACACTGCTGACCTACTGGGGTATCGAACCGTATGCGCACTCCGTCATGCACAAGCATGTCGAGAGTGAAGGATTTGCCTACAACGATCTTAAACCGTTAACGAAAAAAGGTGATGCGGCCAAAGGTGCCGAAACCTTCATGAATGCCGGCTGTATCGGCTGCCACGGTGTCAAAGCCGCGGGAATGCCGGCCCCGATGGATCCGAACGCCGCGGTAGCCAGTTTCGGTGTCAATCCGCCCGATCTGAGCAATGCCGGCGTCATCTTTGATGAAAAGTTCCTTGCCGATCTGATCGCCAGCCCCGAGCACGCACTGATGGTCGAGCATAAATTTTCAAAAGCCGGCCGAACCTTCCCGATGTCTGCATTCTTCGGACTGGGAGGAGACAAGGAGCAGGAGATTGCCGATATTGTCGCCTATCTGAAATCGATCGCGAAAAAGCCCGAAGAGATTACACCGAAAGAGACATTCGAAACGGCGTGCGGCCGATGTCATGCGATGCATTACGACAAGTGGACTCAAATCGGCGAGCGTCCCAAATTTAAGCATAAGATCGACGAAATCAAGTTCGAAGAGAAAGTGGTCGATTATCAGGATAAACTGACCAAATACCTGGGTAAACTTCCGCCGGATCTTTCGATGTATATCCGAAGCCGCGGTGAGCACTTCCTCAGCACCTTCATGGAAAATCCGCAAAACCTTCTTCCTGGTACGGCGATGCCGCGTGTCGGTGTAAGCAAAGAGAGTGCGGAAAAAGTTATCGAGTACATGGCGGATGTCGGAGACGCGAAACGTCACGAGCGTGACAGTGTCGGCGTCAAAACGATGATCTATCTGCTGATCTTCGCTGTTTTGGCATATCTGTGGAAACAGAGCATCTGGAGAGAACTCCACTAATCACTTCTTCAGGGCACCTTTTGGGGCCCTGAAATCTTCATCGACCCGTTTATTTATCTTCTTTTTTCCTTTTTGATGTAAAATAAGAGCAAAAATCTCCGATTGGAAACAGAATGCTCATAGACGGACATGGACGAACGGTCAATTATCTACGTATTTCGGTCACGGAGCGGTGCAATTTCCGCTGCCAGTACTGCATGCCAGAAAAACCCTTTTCCTGGGTGCCACGGGAGAATCTGCTCAGTTTCGAGGAGCTTTTCAGTTTCGTCCGTGTTGCGATCGATGAAGGGATCGAAAAAATCCGGATCACCGGAGGCGAACCGCTGCTTCGGGAGGACCTCGACCGCTTCGTCTCGATGATTCACGACTACAAACCCGATATCGATCTGGCCCTGACGACCAACGGCTATCTGCTGGCCGATGTGGCCGAGAGGCTCAAGGACGCGGGCCTTAGACGAATCAACGTCTCCATCGATTCGCTCAAACCCCATGTGGCTTACCGGATCGCCCAGAAAGATGTGCTGCAGAAGGTGCTAAGAGGGGTCGAAAAATCGCTCGAGGCCGGATTGAAAGTGAAGGTCAACATGGTGCCTCTTAAAGGGATCAACGAAGATGAAATCGTTGACGTGATGGAGTACGCAAAAGCCCGGGGCATGACGATCCGCTATATCGAGTATATGGAAAATGTCCATGCCAAAGCCGGTCTCAAGGGTCTCAGCGGCAAAGAGATACTCTCGAAAGTAAAAGAGAGATACACGATTCACAAAGTGGGTCGCGAAGGGAGCAGTCCGGCCTTCAACTACCTGACCGATGACGGCTACAAATTCGGTATCATCGACCCCCACAAACACGATTTCTGCGAAAGCTGCAATCGGATACGCCTGACGGCAGAGGGGTTTTTGATACCCTGCCTCTATTTCGACGAGGCGATGAGTATACGTGATGCCGTGAAAGCGGGAAATATTGATGAAGCCAACGAAATATTGAGGGAAGTGCTTCGGAACAAACCGGAGAAAAACCGATGGGACGAGGAAGAGGGCGAGGAGTCTTCCCGCGCCTTTTATGAAACGGGGGGGTGATTTTTCGTGAAACGGAAAACAGGTCGTCGGTCGGGGGTCATTTGGCATGGGAAGAAGCCGGTGTTATGCCTTTTTTTCTTTTCATCTCTTTTTGAAAAACCCAATGCCCAACATCAAAGGGTTCTTTTTTGATCTATCTGGTCGAACACTTTTTCTCCATCCAGGGAGAAGGCCGATATGCCGGCGTGCCGTCCGTTTTTCTCCGTTTCGGGGGGTGCAATCTTCGATGCCCCGGATACGGAAGCTATGAGGTGGACGGCAAAATCCTCTTTGGGTGCGATACGGTTCGGGCCGTGCATGAGAAGTATTTCGCGTCGGCATGGCAGCAAATAGGCGAGGCCGAAAGCGTGATAGAGATTCTCGACAGATATGTGGAGGAGGCCGGTTATGTGCCCGATCTTGTTTTAACAGGCGGAGAGCCGATGCTCTATGCCGAAAATCCGATCTTTTATGAAATCGTCTCCCATGCCCTTGAAAAAGGGATGCGCGTAACCATGGAGACCAATGCGACATTGGCTCCGGACTTTGAAAAATTCCCGGCTTACAGGCGAATCGTTTTCGCGATGGCTGTCAAGCTTTCCGACAGCAAAGAACCCGAAAAGAGACGAATCGTACCCGAAGCGATCGATGCGCTCGCGAGAAACGGCCGTGAGTCGTTTTTCAAATTCACAATAAGCGCCCGGTTGGCGAATCGGGAAGGGATGGAGGAGATCGAGGCGATAGCCGGCCGGTACGAGAACGAGATATTCTGCATGCCCCGGGGAGAGAATATCGCTCTGCTTCGCGAACATGCCGAAAAGGTGGCGCTTTTTTGCATGAAATACGGTTATCGGTATACCGACCGTCTTCACATTCGGCTCTGGAACACCGAAGAGAGACGCTGACGGAGGAAAAATGACAATACGCAAACTTTACAAATTCGAAAACGCCCATATCGTGCGCGGATGTTCGACTCGCAGATGCAGCCGCAGCATCCACGGCCACTCCTACAAAGTGGAGATCTTTTTTACGGCATCGTCGCTTGACAGGGGCCAGATGATCTACGATTTCGGTCTGGCAAAAGGGATGATCGGGGATTTTGTCGATGCGTTCGACCATGCGATCACCTTGTGGAGCGAAGACGATCCGGCCTATATCGCCGACATGAAAAAGTGGAGCGAGCGGTGGGTGGAACTGCCGCTCAACCCTTCTGTCGAGCAGTTCGCCCGCATCTTCTTTCTCGTGGCCGACAGAATGCTAAAGCAGACGAAGATGGTCAACGGGGAGGGAGATGTCACGATCGAAAGCGTGATCGTGCACGAAACCGACACCGGTTATGCCCGAGCTGTCAGAGAGGATGTCTACGACTCCACAATGGGTCCCATTCCGCTCGATAGAATCAAATTCTCGGACAGGGTCAGAGAGGAGTGGTCCGATCCTGCGATGTACGAAAAACTTTTGGCAGGGAAAACATTCGTCAATCCCGACATTGTTTAACGAGATTTAACGTGAAGTCCTTTTTAAGGGAGGAAGGAATATGATGTCAAAAATTTCCAAGGAGAGCAACATGAAAAAGAGAGCATTGGCTATTGCCGTGACCGCACTGGTTCTGATGAGCGGATGCGGTGAGAAGAAGAGCGAAACAAAGAGCCATGAGGCGGCACCGGTCGCAAAAAGCGAAACCACGACCGTAAAGCCCGAAAAAAAGGAAGAGTCCGCCAAACCGGAAAAGAAAGGGGCTGAAACTGCGGCCACACCGGCCGATGAAGCTGCCGCCGCAGCCAAAGAGAGCGCACAAAAAGAGGTCGCGAATGTAGCCGAGAGTGTAGCGCAGGGCGAGGCGGAAGCGAAAGAGAGCATCGAAAAAAAGGCCGAAGAGGTGAAGTCGCAAATCGACGTGGCGACACTTTTTACGAAATGCGCCGGATGCCACGGCATGAAGGGTGAAAAACATGCGCTCGGCAAGAGCAATATCATCGCGGGCCAGCCCAAAGAGGAGCTCGTCAAGAAGATCAAGGGGTATCAGGACGGCTCCTACGGCGGAGCCATGAAAGCGATGATGGCGGGACAGGTCAAAGGTTTGAACGCCGACCAGATCGACGCATTGGCCGACTACATCTCTAAGATGTAAAAAGGTCGACCGCTTCCGCGCCGGTCTGATTCCAGCGCAGCGGAACCATTTTGACAGGTTTTCCCTCCGAAATCCTGTCGACTTCGGGCAAGGTGACGATGAAACCGTCCGCTTCTTTGAGAGGCTTCACCATGCCCGGTCCCTGTCTCTGCAGTATCGTGAACTTTTTCCCATCATATTTTCCAAGAAGGAGAGTGTGCCTGCCCGGCTTTAGGCTGTAATCTTTTGCGTTGAATGCCGTGATGGGTGCCAGCCACGGGTGTTTCATCCCTCGCAGACGGTTGATGATCGAACGGGCAAAGAGTTCGAAATTGACCGCCGCCGCTGTCGGGTTGCCGGGAAGGTTGACGATCCATGTCTTCCCGATGCGTCCCACCGTCGTCGGTTTGCCCGGTTTGATGTCGACTTTGTGGAAAAGCTGTTCCATGCCGAGTTCGGCGAAAGCGTCCAGGGTGAAATCGGCATCTCCGACACTCACACCTCCGCTTGTGACGATGAGGTCCGAATCGAGCGCCGAGGCGATATGCGACTTGATCGAGGCCATCGTATCGGCGGTCGCACCGGTGAATTTGGCGTCACATCCCAGCTCCGTGGCACGGGCGATGAACATCGGGGCGTTGGAGTTGTAGATCTGGTGCGGTTCGATTGTTTCGTAATGCATGCGCAGTTCGTGTCCGGTAGCGAAGACGGTGACACGGGGCTTCTGATAGATTCGAAGATGGGTGATGCCCTGACTTGCCAGGAGGCTGATCGTGTAGGCTGTAATGCTTTCGCCCGCCTCGACGATTCTCTCGCCTTTTGAGACATCCTCCCCCCGTTTTCTGATATTGGCTCCCCGTTTGATCGTATCGGGCAGGCGTATGCCTTCGGAGGTCTCTTCCGTATTCTCCACCGGTATGACGGCATCGGCGCCTTTGGGCATGACGGCTCCCGTCATGATTCGGATACCGTGTCCCTTGACGACGACCGCATCGCTACTGTCTCCCGCGAAAATAGTCGGCTGCGACTGAATCACAGCGCCGGCATCGGCCATCGTGACGGCGTATCCATCCATCGCGGAGTTGTCGAAACGGGGCAGATCGTATCCGGCGTGCAGGTGTTCGGCGCTGATACGTCCGAGGGCCGATTCGATCGGGACGATTTCCGTTTTTGTAGGGGTGACATGTTCGTGAATACGGGCCAGCGCTTCGGTGATCGATACCATGGGAATCCTCCTCTTCCTTTGCCGAGAGATCGGAAAAGGTCACTTTTCATGGGATTATAGTACAATCGCACTTATGGAATCTATGGAACATACGATGCTGCAACTTCATATCTGGCCTGTCGTGGGCCTTGGGCTGCTGGTGCTGATGAACATCGCCGTCATCCGGATGCAGAAGGATGACAGGAGAGTGAAAAAATATCTGCGCATCCAGGCGACGGCGTGGACGACGCTGATGAGCATGATCGTTTTTACCGGTGCCGCGATCATGGCGTATATGCATCTTGATTTTTCGGTGAAAATTGTTCTGATGATCGTTGCGGCTGTCGCGCTATCCTCACTCGAACTGCGCCGCCATTTTCTGGTGAAAGAGGCCAGGCCCGGCCATGAATGTTTTGATAAAGTGCGGGAAAAGGCATTGCGCTACTATCTTTTCCAGCTTCTTTGGATCGTGATGATCGGAGGTTTCGCCCCGCAATTGTCCTAAGGAGAGCCGATGCAATTTCTCTACCACCCCGATGCGGGTCTGCCCGATATCACGATCGAGGGGGAGCCCTACCGTTATCTCTTCAAAGTACGCCGCCATAAAGAGAGCGAGCGTATCGCCCTGCGCAATCTTCAAAACGACTATCTCTACTTTTACCGTATCGACCAGGTGAGTCGGCGGGAAGCGGAACTGGTGCTTCTGGATAAAGAGGAGCGCGTCGTCATGCCCGAGAAATTTTTGCACATCGGTTGGTGTGTCGTCGATATCAAAACGATCGAAAAGACCCTCCCGATGCTCAACGAACTGGGTGTGGCGAAGATCTCCTTTGTCTACTGCGACCGGAGCCAGAAAAACTTCAAAATCGACCTGGAGCGACTGAAACGCATCCTGGTCAACTCTTCCCAGCAGTGCGGAAGGAGCCGGTTGATGGCGCTCGAAACGGTTGAATCCACCGAAAAGTACCTAGAAACCTACCCCCAAAGCGCGATACTCGATTTCGGCGGGGCCCCTTTTCCCTGCAAAACAGCCATCTCTTCCATTCTGATCGGCTGTGAAGGGGGATTCAGCGAGGCGGAGCGGAAAAATTTTGAAAATCGGACGATTTATGGAATAGATACCCCATTGATTTTACGAAGTGAAAGTGCGGCAATCGGTGTAGCGTCGCGCCGGATACTGTAAGGAATGCATGAAAAGTCTCTTTTTTTTGATTGTATCGGTTTTTTTGGTCCATCTCTCTCTTTTCGCCGCTGCGATTCCCGAAGCGGAATGGAGGATGGATGCCTGTGGCTGGGGCGGTTCAACCGGCGAGGTGAGGGACAGCAGCGGCAACGGGTACGACGGGACGGCCCACGCTGCGACGACCCGGGAGGCCAAACTGTGTCGCGGGGGCGATTTCAGCGCGGACGGGATAAAGGATTACGTGGCGTTGGATCATCGGGCGATGGACGGGTTGGATGATTTTTCGGTATCGGTGTGGATCAAAACGTCCCAAAGCGGGAATTTCGGCATCATATCGGGGGCCAACGATTCATACGATAACGAGATGCTGATGTGGTTCATGAAAGACGGGAAGACATTTTACCCATTTCTTCATGGGCATTACAAAGGAGTTTCGATTTCCGATGTATCCGACGGCCAATGGCACCATCTGGTCTGGACACGTCACAGCACGACGAACTGCCTTTATGTCGACGGGTCGAAAGAGGGGTGCGTGGATATAGACCACGGAGACGGCCCCATAAGAATCGATCCGGGTGGTCTCATCGTGGCCCAGGAGCAGGACAGTGTGGGAGGCCGTTTCGATGCCAAACAGGATTTCGAAGGGGTGATGGACGAACTGAAAATATTTTCGACCACGTTGAGCGACACTCAGATTCAAACGATCTATGAAAACGAAAAGAGTGGAAAGAATTATGAAGGAAGCGCAAGGGAGTGCCCCTGCCGTTTCGATCTCGCCGCGGAGTACAGGCTCGATGCCTGCCGATGGAGCGGAACCGGTGCCGATGTGATCGACGATTCCGGTCGGGGTTACGATCTTGTAGCGGAAAACGGTGCCTTTACGACGGAGGGAGAAGTGTGCCGAAGCGGCCATTTCAACGGCTCTGACGCCAAACTCAAAGGAGCGTGGCAATACGAGTTTCACAACGCCGTGACACTGACCGCCTGGATCAAAACCACGGGAGGGCATGGGCATTATGCACGAATCGTCGAATTTTCAAGCCACGGTGGTAATTATAAATACGGCACGGCATTGGCGTACGATAAAAATGGAAAAGTTTTGAGGGGTTGGACAGCCAACGCCGACGGCGAACGATCGGAAGAGGTGGCATACGATATGGAAGCCAACGGATACCACGACGGCCGATGGCATCATGTCGCCTATGTTTACGACGGTACCCGTGCCACCCTCTATATAGACGGCAAGAACGTGAACGAGGTGTCGACGGATATCAAGAACATCGAGGATCCTACGACACTGGCCATCGGTGGCTACTATCCTGCCGATGGGTACAGTTTCAAAGGAGAGATAGACGAAGTCAAAATCTTCTCCAACGCTTTGAGTCCCAAGCAGATCGATATGGTCTATCGCAACGAATCTTCCGGGAAAAACTACAATGGTTCGAGGCGGGTATGCGGTTGTCTCATACCACGGGCCGCCTACCGGATGGACGAGTGCATGTGGGAGGGCGGTTCAACCGGCGAGGTGAGGGACAGCAGCGGCAACGGGTACGACGGGACGGCCCACGCTGCGACGACCCGGGAGGCCAAACTGTGTCGCGGGGGCGATTTCAGCGCGGACGGGATAAAGGATTACGTGGCGTTGGATCATCGGGCGATGGACGGGTTGGATGATTTTTCGGTATCGGTGTGGATCAAAACGTCCCAAAGCGGGAATTTCGGCATCATATCGGGGGCCAACGATTCATACGATAACGAGATGCTGATGTGGTTCATGAAAGACGGGAAGACATTTTACCCATTTCTTCATGGGCATTACAAAGGAGTTTCGATTTCCGATGTATCCGACGGCCAATGGCACCATCTGGTCTGGACACGTCACAGCACGACGAACTGCCTTTATGTCGACGGGTCGAAAGAGGGGTGCGTGGATATAGACCACGGAGACGGCCCCATAAGAATCGATCCGGGTGGTCTCATCGTGGCCCAGGAGCAGGACAGTGTGGGAGGCCGTTTCGATGCCAAACAGGATTTCGAAGGGGTGATGGACGAACTGAAGGTATACGATGCCGTGCTCGAGGGGAGGCAGATTGAAAAGATATACGAAAACGAGCGCAACCATTTCAATGTAGACGGAACCCAACGTCTCTGTCTATGCTGTGTGGCAAAATCCTATCGCGGGGCGTTGGCACCGCTTCAGTTCGAAGGGGAGGAGGTGGTGCTTCACAACACACTGGAGGACCCGACATGGACCCATATCTCCTTCAAACAGCCCTTCCGAACCGTTCCCGTCGTTTTCATACTGCCAACGACAAGAGGCGATCACCCGGCTGCGACGCGCATCAAAAATGTCACAACGGAGGGGTTCGACGCCATCATGGCGGAGCCACAGGGGGAAGACGGTCCCCACTACGATCAGCATGTGAATTATCTGGCCATTACACCGGGAATTCACAAAGTGGGCAATACCATTTTCGAAGTCGGGAGCATCACGACGAAAAAACGGCAGCAGGCATCCCAGGGAACGACGGTAGTCGATGAATGGGCAGAAGTTCCATCGATCTTTCAGGATTGTCAGCCGGCTGTCGTCGCCCAGATTCAGTCGCTTAGGAATGAAAAAGGTCTTGACCAAACAGGGCAAGACGCCATTGTACGGTCCAAACCCTGGATAAGTGTGGCCGTCGAGACCAATACGACAGGAGTTCATGTAGCCCTCGAGCGCAGTGAAACCGATGAAGGAGCCATCGACAGGGCCGAAACGATCGGCTATATGCTGGCGGAAGGAAATATACAGGACAGCTTTTCTGATGATCTGAATCATACGATCACTTTCGAGACATTGTTGGCGGATCGTTATTTCATCGGGTGGGAGGATGAATGCCGGATTATCGGCTTCAAAGGGCAGTATGCCAAAATCCCGTTGATCGCCGCGACGAAAAATTCCCGCTATGAAAAAGATGGGGGATGGCTGCGCCGTTGCGCATTGGACAGCAAGGGGATCGGTCTGCAGATCGACGAAGACGGTTCGGCCTATTCAAAAAGCGATTACGGATACAAAGCGCCGCCTCAGGACAGAGAACGGCATCACGCTCCCGAAAAAGCGGCGATTTTCGTTTTTTCCGGAAATTTCGTCATCAGGGAGAGTGAAAACCCCCACGGCTATTTCGATGCCTGGGACAGGGACCGTCCTTTCGGTGACAGGAATATCTCTACGAAAATCGCGGGCGGGGTCTTTCCCCTCAAAGTCGTTTCGTTGACGGAAGAGGGGAAGGATGTCCAGGATTTCAACGGCACTGTCTGTTTGCGCTTGGTAAGAAAAGATGACAGATTTCCACTGAGCGGATGGCGCAGAGTACGCTTTTTGGAAGAGAATACAACGGTCGTGACGTTCGAAACGGCTCATGCGGCGAGAAATGCCGCGGTGCATATCGTCTGGAAACGGAATGTGGATGCCGACTGTCCTCTGTCTGATGAGGACAATGCTACCGATTCGACGGATATTTTTGCCATACGGCCTGAAAAATTTCTCTTCATCGATCCGCAGGAAGAGGCGAACCTGACGGCGGAGCATTCCTATGACTATCCCGGAGGCGTGAAAGCGGTGGGGCAGAGTGGCCAGTCCGTGATAGACTACAATACCACCGTGGTGTTGAAGCCGGTCAAAACCATGAGAAATGGGGAGATTAACGATTCGTTGGCCGGAATCTTTACCCGATCACTCTCTGCCTTTACTAATGGAGAGGCGAATCTTTCGTTCTCCTACGACGATGTCGGAATCATTGTAATGGAACTCAACGACACCACCTGGGCTTCGGTGGATACGGACGATACCCCGGAAATCAACCGGACGGTTTACGGGGAGCGCAAAGTCGTTTTCATTCCACACCGTTTCGAACTGCTTTTCCCCGCGCAGCTGAAAATGGAAGACAACGACACCGCGAACGGTTTCACCTATCTCTCCGGCGATCTCGCCATGAGTGCCTGGCTTCGGGGATTGACTATCGACGTGAAAGCGTTGGGCGAGCAAGGCGGTTTGATGCGCAATTTCTCCGATCCGATGGACCGGCTTTTCGCCGACCCTGTCGATATTACGCCCATTCTGCAACTTCCGGCCAGGCACTCGCCTGCCCGTACGCTCGGCGAGCCCCAGCCCCAAAGCGGTGTCGATCTCGGTTTTGAGTCGGGCAAAGCGGTTTTGAGCTATTCGGATATCGCTTTCAACTACGACCGTCATTACGATGTGCCTCTCGATCCCTTCCGGGTGCCAGGTAGCGAGGGGAACCTTTCGGTGACGCTTCAAGACGCCGCCTATCCGTCGGTAGCGGGCAGTCTGTTTTCCGCTTTTGACGGCGGGGCGACCTTCTATTACGGAAGGGTGCGCGCGGAGGATATCCGCACCACCGAATTGGGCGTGGCGCATCGTGTCGAACTGGAGGTGTACGACGCCCACGCGTCTCCCTTTGTTGCCGGTTTCCGCCAAAATTCGCTCCACTGGTACCGAAACGGGAAACATCGCGGCGCGGAAAACGGCGGCATCAGGGATGCCAACGCGACAGTCGATCTCTCCCTGGGGAGTGCGAGGGATGCAAATATCCTGATAGATATAGGCCGATACGACAGCGGAACGGTGACGGTGGAGATCAATACGACCTCCCCGCTTTCACGAAAACGGATCATCCATCTTGATATCGACAGATGGCTGTGGTACGTGCCCAAAGGGTTTGGAAGGGCCTACGCCTACGATGCCGGCAGTGACTGCACGCAGCATCCCTGTTTTACCTACACCCTCACGCGGACAGGTGCGGCCGGAGGGGTGCAAAGCGGCGAGATCAACGGTTCCGATTTCGATACGGGAGCGCTGGATGCCAACGCCACGTACCGGCGCAGAGAGGGAGTGAAACTTTTCCGATGAGACGGGCACTGACGATGGTGGAGCTGATTTTCACGATGGTGATCATCGGACTTGTCTTCATGGTGATCCCGAAAATCATTTTCGTGACCAACAAGAGTCTCGAAACGAGTGTCAAAGAGGATGCGCTCTACAACGCGATGGCGCTGATGGGCATTATCGTCCGTCTGCCATGGGACGAGGAGAATACGAAATATGACCAGATACTGACCCCTTCCGCGGGAAGAAACGACTACCGCTGCGACAGTTCCACAGGATTCTACCGCGTCGGGGGATTCAGGGGATCGCGCAACTGTATCGACAACAGCGTGACCCCGATGAACGCCTCCATGAGCCTCGGCAGGGAAGACGCCCTCTTCAACGATCTCGATGACTACGACGGCTACACGATCGAGACGACCACCCCCTACGGTTCGAAATACCGGCTCGATGTGACGGTGCGCTATCTTCAGGACCCGCCGGCCGGAAGAGACGTCGATCTCTCGACACTGACATCCGCCTCCGGATCGACCGACATCAAGGAGGTTAGAGTGACGGTGTCGAACGCTGCGGCGAGGAAGAAAGCTCCTTTTTCGGCATCGCTGTACTATCATGCCGTCAATCTCGGGCAGATCCGCATCAACAAAAGGGCGTGGCGATGAGACGGGCTTTTACGCTGATCGAGATTATCATGGTGATCGTCATAACCGGTATTCTCGCCATCGGGACCTTCAAAGCGCTCAACGCCCTTTTTATCCGCAGTGTCAAAGCGCGGGCCGTGACGGAACTCTCACTCAACACTCAGGCGGTGCTCGATCAGCTCAGTATGCTTCTGTATAACCGCATTCCCGCTTCGGTCATCGGTTACGATCCTTCGGACGGGAGCGTCCAGCCGCTGGGGAGCATACTTTCGGCCAAACCGGTTCTCGAATGGCTGGGGACCGCCGAAGAGGCTTTGACATTTCGAAAGTACAGCGGATTTATAGATATGAACAGAAGTTCATATGCCACCCGGACGCTTTTCTCGCCTGATAGCGACGGGTTTGCGCTCAACAGGAGTGAGCAGCTGAAATTCGGCCATTCGGAGGATATATACGGCAAGGACCTGATCCGCCTGGTCTTTGCCGGGACTTTCGACGAGGGGGATGTGGCCGCGGGCGATCCCGTCAACGCCTTTGCATGGCACGGGGGGAGAGCCGACGGAATCTTCGCGATCCGGATGCGGCAGAATGGCGAAATCGTACTGAGCGGTTCGCCTGCCTACATTTACGAAAAGTACTATCTCGCCGACAGCGCCTACGCCGTGGCACGGGCGAAGGAGATCGACAAGAACGCCGCCTGCATCAAAAATCTGCCGACGAAAGTGGCCGATGAAACGCTGCTGCTCTTTTACGACTACCGGCCGTGGAAGGGGGAGAGTTTCTGCGCCGATCCGAAAGGCGCACAGGCGGGCAAAGTGACCGTGCTGGCGGAGGATGTGTCGGGATTCCGCGCCGAGACGGTCAACCGCACGATCCGTCTTGGCATCGACATGTTGCGAGCCGTCCGTGGTGCCTCGCCGGTGCATATCTCCAAGCAGAAGGTGGTGTTTTGATGTTCAAAAAACGGGAAACGGACAACGGAAAACGACAATGCGGAAGTGTCGCCGGGCATTTATGGCACCTTCGATTTTTGGTTTCTGCTGCCCGATTCCCGACTACCCGCCGTCCCGCTTTCGGCATATGGCAGGCTCTCATCATCATTCTGATCGTCAGCGGTCTGATGGTGGTAGCGATGCGCTACGCGAAGATCGGGGCGGTCCATACCGCAGACAGCTACACAAGGGAGCAGGCGGAACTCTTCTTGCAAAGCGCCGTGGAGATCGCGTTGCTGCAGATCGCCGGGCACAAGAGGAGTTCGGAGTGTCTCGACCGCGTGCATCTGGTCTCCCGGGACGGAAAATTCACGGCCGATATCGCCATCACCCGGTACTATCTTCTTGCAGGAAGCGCCGATCTGTCCGTCTGCGGAACGCTCGGATACCCTGTCGAAACGGAAGAGTCGCACGGCATGGTGATGATGGAAGCCGTGGTCCAGAGCGTCCCGGGGCACCCAAAGGTGATTCATCCGGTGCGGCTCGTCAGAAGGATGGTGCAGCGGCCATGAAAAACAGAGCCTTTACCCTGATCGAACTGATTTTCGTCCTGATTCTCGTAGGAATACTCGGGAGCACTGCTGCCGCACTGTTCCGTCCGGACCGGCTGCTGAACGACACCAAATTCATCCTCGCCAAAATCATGAAAACCCGGTACGAGGCGATCGGCTACGACCACAGAAACTTCGACGGATCGATGACGCATGCCCCAATCGGCTGCCTGAGGCTTCAAAAGGGTGCGCTCGAAGACAACCGCTCCATCGCGGGCAGCTACCGGATGAAAGAGAGTACGGCCATCACCTTCGGGGGCATCGGCGGGAACACAATTTGCTTTGACTCCCTAGGACGGCCTCACGACGGGGACTTCAGTCTCGCTTCACTTCTCCATCGGCCGGTCGATATTAATGTAAGCAACGGAAAAAAAACCTATTCGATCATCGTCTATCCGGTGAGCGGATATGTTACAATGAAATATTAAAATGACGAATGGATACAGATGTTGACAGAGGCTATTTTTATCTGTTCGGGCGAAGAGAAGGAGCTGCTGAAATTCGATGGTTCCGCTTTTGAGAAAGCGTCGCCCAAACAAGCGAAAAAGGGGTATTGCGGAAGTGTCGTACCCATCGACCTGATCCAGTCGCACACATTCAAAATCCCCCTGGGGACCGGTGAAGAGAGAGTCTCCACGATCGTGGAGATCACGATGTTCGAAGAGGGGGGTCTCGATCTGGAGACGGAATACGCGATCACCTACGTGAAGCATCCTCTCGATTACGAATCCTCCTGGCTGATCGAAGCCTTCGCCGTATCGCACGAACGGCTGCACGAATACTACGATGCCGCCGTCGAAACAACAGGACACATCGATCTGCTCGCCGTGCCCTATCTTGTCTACGAAGCGCTCTACGCCTACGACAAGGCCGACGCCGCGTCGGTGGAGCTTTTTCTCTATCTCGGGGAGGATGCCTCCTACGGGGTTCTTTGCAAAGAGGGGCGCTATATCGCCCATCGAAGACTCCCCTCCCTCGCATCGATCGCGCTCAAGGCCCAGGTGAGTGTGGAGGCGCTCAAAGAGAGCCTGCGCCAGCGGGGACTGGAGAAGGAGAAGTACGGACCGGACGAAACGCTTCTTGTCACCGTGATTCAGGACGCTTTCGCCAACATCGTCGAGCGGGTGGCCCAGACGGTCAATCACAAACGGGGGATTTTCGGTATCGGCAAGGTCGATACGATTCTCCTCGATTTCGAGCAGGAGACGATTCCGGGTCTTTGGGAGCTTTTCGACAGCTACGGTTTCGAGGAGAGCCGCAAAGGGGCATTGAGCTGCTGTGAAGCGCTGGAGGCGCCCCTGCAGCACCGGGGTGTCGAAGCGCTCTACCTTCTTGCCTCGGCCCAGGGAAAGCTCGAGGCGCCCAATCTGACGATTTTTGAAAAACGTCCCGGTTTTTTGGGGAGTCATACGGGAAAATTCGTCATGGCCGCGGGTGTCGCGGCGTTGATGACGGCAGGCTGGGGATTGTTCGAGCAGATGGAGCTTGACGGACTGCGGACGAAACAGGACGCGCTGCAGGTACGTCTGTTGAGCGTGGAAGAGAAGAGCCGCTATTTCAGAAAGAAGCTGCTCGAAGAGCGTGCCCGGCGTGATAGGGTGGCGCAGAAGCTGAAAAAAGAGAAGCAGACGATAATGGCGATCGACGAGGCGGCCGATGCGATGATGCTGATCAAAGCATCGAAAGCCAAACGCCAGAAGATGATGAAAGATGTCCTGGAGGCGATGCGTCGCTACAGACTCTCCGCGACGTCGATGGAGCAGAACGGTTCACGGACGATGCGGGTTGATATCGTCACTAGCTACGCGAGGCGCGACAGAATCGCGAAATTCATGAAGGATCTGGTGGACCGGGGGTACGAAAGCGTCGGGACCGACGCGATCAGACTCGACGAGGATGTCTATCAGAGCCGTGTGGAGATCGTACGATGAGGATGCTCCGGGAGACCGAAAGCCAGCTGGAAGCGTTCCCTCCGGCCAAAAGGATGGCCCTCACGGCCGGGACGGCACTGATGATCGTGGCGCTCGGATGGTACGGATGGATCGAACCATTAGGGGAGCAGATCGACGCGGCGCGGATGGAGTGCCGGCAGCTCGAGCAGAAGATCGCCGCGGTCGATCTGCGCCGAATCGAAAGAAAGCTGGAAGAGGTCAAAAAGAGGCGAATGGAACTTGAAGAAAAAGTTCAGGAGACAGCGGCGGCGAAACGCTACCTTCAGAGTCGGGCGAAACGGCTCGATTTCATCTGGTTCGAGCAGAAGAGTTTCCTGGAGATGCTTGACCGGGTGCTCAAACGCTCGGTCGAACTCGGCCTGCGCATCGATCTGATCGAAAGCTCCGACGATAAAGGCGGGGTCTCGCCGATGATCGAAAGAAGAAAGCGTGTCCGTATCGACGGTGCGGGAGATTTTCCGGATATCGTGAGACTGATCCACTATATCGAAAGCTTCAATGCTCTTCTCAAAGTCGAAGGGGTGAAAATTGGGCTCGACAAGAAGAACGAGACCCTTTTCCATCTCGATCTAGTGAGTTACGGAGCGAAACTGTGAAATTTTTCGCCGCTCTTCTTTTCGCCTCGGCGCTCTCCCTTTGTGCCGCAAGCGGGATCGATGTCGGAACCATTGTGAAAAAGTTCGAGAAGGTGGGGGCTTGGCGCCTGCCTCCGACGCCCGACTACGAAGTGTACGACCCTTTCAAACGTGCCGAACCGCTGATGAAAAAGAGTGGCCCAAGGGTGCCGCCGAAAGTGCGCAGGACAACGATCCGGGTAACCGCCGTCATGAACGACAAGGCATTCGTCAACGGCCGATGGGTAGGAAAAGGAAGCCGTGTGGGTTCATACCGAATCATCGATGTCCGCGCCGACGGCATTGTGGTCAAAGAGGGGAACAAAAGGCTTTTGCTTCCTTTGAAACGTGAAAGAAAACTCTTGCAGATCAAGGATAAACAACCATGAAACGGATCTTCGCCGCGCTGATGCTTTCGGCACTTGTGCTTTTCGGGTCGGTCGATTGTCAGAACAAACTCTTCTCGTTTTCCACCGGCGCGCAGAACGGCCCCATCACCATTTTCGACATCGTCCGGAATCTGGCGGACACCTGCGAATTCAGCGTCATGTTCTCCGACGAGGAGGCCAAAAGAGTCGTACGAACGCCTTTGGAAATGGTCCATATCCATGACTATACACTCGACGAAATGTTCTCCTTTCTTTTCGACGAACACAATATGTTCTACCGTTACGACCCGCAACGGAGGATCCTCACCATCTCCTACATCGAGACCAAGTCGTTCCATATCGACTACGTCAACCTGAGCGAACTCAAAACGGAGTCGATCAAGTCGATCACGGTGGGCGCTTCGAACAACAACGACAACTACAACACCTACGGGGGGGGTGGCGGCTACGGCAACACCGGAAGCGGCGGGTACGGATCGGGGTACGGCAACGAAAACGGCGGCGACAATTCCGACTACACCACGATCAAAACGGTGACGGAGTTCAAATTCTGGGACAATTTCAAGGAGCAGATCGACGCCATTTTGCAGAGGGACGAAGACAGCCACAGGGTCCGGAGCAAATCGCTGATCAACAAGGAGGCAGGTATCGTCACCGTCACGGGCACGAAGCGGCAGATCGAACGTGTGCAGGAGTATATCAATCATGTCACAGGACGCCTCCACAAGCAGATCATGCTGGAAGCCAATCTGATCGAGCTGCGGTACGCCGACAAAAATACGACGGGAGTGGATTGGAGCCGGTTCGACCTGAAGCTCCGCGGACTGGCCCGCAAAGGGGATGCCTTCCTGCTTCCCGAGGGGTACAAGCTCGGGTACCAGTTTACGATGGACGGGCTTCTTAGTTTTCTGCAGCGCTACGGGGATGTCCACACGATCTCCAATCCCAAGGTGATGACCTTGAACAACCAGCCGGCGGTCATCAATGTGGGAGACCAGATCAACTACAAATACCAAACCGGCGCCATTACGACGACCACTACCGGCAATCCTGTGGGCACCAACACCTATACGATCGGTTCGGTGTTCGTCGGTCTGACGCTCAATATCGTCCCGGAAGTGACGGACGACGGATTCATCATCCTCAAAATCAATCCTGTCGTCAGCGAACCGATTCGTCGGAACGAGGGACTTGACTACAACCCTCAGCCCGAAGAGGGGGACTTCCCGAGCAGTCCTCTCAATACGGACGAAGACTCCTCGGTGCGCCAGATGCCGCCGGATGTGAAAATCAAGCAGCTCACATCCATCGTCAAGGTCAAAAACGGCCACAAGGTCGTAATCGGCGGACTCATCAGCAAACGGGTGATCAACTCGAACACGAAGGTGCCGCTGCTTGGAGACATACCGCTGCTTGGCCGGGCTTTTCACCATACCGGCACCGAAATGCAGAAGGTGGAGCTGATCGTCATTATCACACCCCGTATCGTCGACGGCACGGAAGTGCCTTCCATTGACGAGGCGCTTCAGATGGAGGGAGAAGAGAGATGAACGATTTTCAAAAAGCCTCCAGACTTTTTGAAGATCGCGTCGACCGGGACGACTATTTTGAAGCGGCCAGTTCCGAACTTTCGAAAATGACACTTCTGGGACTGATAAACGAGAGCGAAAGGAAACCGGTCTTTTTGCTGGGTGACCCCGGAGTGGGCAAGACGAAAATGCTCCATACGATCAAAAACGCTCTTTGGGAATCGGGCGATGATCGGATCGTGATTCATCTGAACGAGCCTTTTTCCGATCCTGTATCCTTTTTACGGCATCTTCTCAAGGCGAGCGGAGTCGACGAAAGGGGAGAGCCCGAAGAACTCAAAAAGCGGGCAGCGGACCATTTTCGGGAACATGAACATCTGATCATGATCGACGAGGCGCAGCTGATGGACGAATCTTCTTTTGAGTTTCTGCGTATTCTGTCGGACACCAAAGCGTTTCGTCTGCTTCTTTCGATGCACAAGGAGGAGGGGGAGGCCATTCTTGAAAAACCCCACTTCAAATCCCGAAGCCACAGGGTGGTGGAGATCGGCAGGCTGGATGCGGTCGAGGTGGGTGAATATCTTACGACCACTCTTCTTAAAGAGGGGCTGGGCGAGATCGCCACGATGATCGACAAAAAGAGCGCCAAACGCATTCACCGCTACAGTGCCGGCAATTTCAGGCATGTCAAACGGATGGCGCAGGTACTGTTCGAACTGATGGGCTATGCAAAGAGCAACGGAATGAAGCGGTATCGGACTCTCAACCGCTGCCTGCTCGACATGGCCGCGATCGATCTGGGGCTTATCGATGCATAACCGCTTCGAAACTCTCAGGGCCAAATGCGCAAGGCGTCGAAGAAAGAGCTGGTTGAAATGGAGCGGGGGCGTCGTGTTTTTGCTGCTTCTTGCGGGGGCAGGATGGCTCTATCTGTATAAATCGGGCGACACATTTTTGTCCGTCGGAAGGGATGCGATGCAAGAAAAAGAGGGTGCGGCGGTGCCGCATCCTTTCTTAAAACCTATGAAAAAAGCGGAGAAAACGGAACAAAAGAGGGTGAAAAGGGCGAAAGTGTCCAACCCGGAACCCTCTCTTTGGCAACGAGAGGGCGAGGGTAGGCTGGTGAAAGGGGAGATGCGCACGCTGACCAAGGCGGAGAAAACCGCTTCCCCCTCTCCCCGGAATCTGCCGGCGGCAAAAAGCGCCCCTACCGCAGTCTCGGCCCCTGCCGTCTCCTCTGAAAAAAAAGCCGCTTTGAGCGAAAAACGGGCGGAGCCGGCCCATCGGCGGCATGTGAAAAAGGGTGCCGCGAAAAATCCTGCGGCAGCGGCGCCTTTGGAAAGCGCAACGACCAAACCGTTACTGCAGGTACGGGAAGTGCAGGACCTGGATGCGCTGATCCGCCAGCACGAAAAATTTCCGAAGTATGCCACGGCGTTGAAAATAGCGACGATCTACTACGCCGGAAACGACTTCGAAAATGCCGCGCTCTGGGCACGCAAAGCCAACCTGATAGACCGTGACGATGAAGAGGCGTGGATTCTTTATGCCAAATCGGAGTACGCCTTGGGGAACAGGGCTCGGGCGATCAGGATACTGAGGCTCTATCTCGACTACAGGGATTCCATCAAAGCCAAATCCCTTCTGCTTTCGTGGCGCAAAGAGGAAAAGAGATCCGAAGAGTCGAAAAAGAGAGGTCCGCTGAACGGGGAGAAGAGAGAAAAATGATACGACAGAAGATCCGACTCGGTGACCTGCTGGTCGAAAAGGGGCTTGTAACGGAAAGCCAGTTGCAGCACGCGCTTGCGGTTCAAAAAACAAGCAATTTCACGAAAAGACTGGGAGAGATACTGGTCGATGAAGGATTCGTAACCGAGAGGGAGATTGCCGAGCAGCTGGCGGAGCAGCTGCATCTGGAATTCATCGATCTTTATGGCATCGAGCTCGATTTCAAACTGCTGGGGCGCTTTCCGATACAGGTACTCAAAAATGCCTGGGCGATTCCTTTTAAAGAGGATGAAGAGTATATCTATGTCGCGACGTCCGATCCGTTGAATTACGATGCGCTGGAGGTGCTCGAACGCTCCGTCGTGACCAAGCCTCTGAAACTCTATATGGCGATGAAGGGGGATATCCTCCATATCTTCCAGCGTCTGGAGATCATCCACAATACCAAGTCGATCGTGGAGGAGGTGAAACGGGAGATCAAGCATCACGGCATCAAAAACGAGAGCGAGGAGAGTGCGGTACTCAAGCTGATCCGTCTGATCATTCGCGATGCGACACTGCGCAATGCCAGCGATCTTCATATCGAGCCGGACGATCATGATGTCTCCATCCGCGCGCGGGTGGACGGGGTCCTTCACGAGACTTTCATCTTCGACCTGGAGGTCTATACGGCCCTTGCGTCACGCATCAAGATTCTGGGCAATCTCGACATTTCGGAACGCCGGCGTTCCCAGGATGGCCGTTTCATGCTGGTCATTGACGGCAAAGAGTACGACTTCAGACTTTCGACGACGCCGACGCTGCATGGGGAGTCGATCGTCATGCGAATTCTGGACCAGCAGAAGGTCCTGCTCAAAATGTCGGAACTCGGTTTTGAAGATGAAAACCTCAAGACGTTCCAGGATGTGATCCATCAGCCTTATGGTATCGTGCTGCTGACAGGTCCCACAGGAAGCGGCAAAACGACGACCCTCTACGCCGCGCTCAACGAGGTCAAGAGCATAGAGAACAAAGTGCTGACCATCGAAGACCCTGTGGAATACCAGCTGCCGCTTATCCAGCAGGTTCAGGTCAACGAGAAGATCGGATTCACTTTCGCCGAAGCGCTCAAATCGTTTCTTCGGCAGGATCCCGATATCATCATGGTCGGGGAGATTCGCGATATCGAGACCCTCAACGCGGCCGCCCAGGCGTCGCTGACGGGACATCTTGTCTTCTCCACGCTCCATACCAACGATGCGCCGAGTGCCATCAGCCGAATGGTTCAGATGGGTCTGGAACCCTATCTGATCGCCGACGCCCTGATCGCCATCGTCGCTCAGCGGCTCGTGCGGAAAATATGCCCCTATTGCAAAACCGAAGTGAAACCGCATCGCGACCTTTTGCAGAAAGTGGAGAGATGGTTGCCGGAAAATCCCACGTTCTACAAAGGGACGGGGTGCCCGCAATGCGAAATGACAGGCTATATGGGCCGGACGCTCATCGTCGAGATCCTTCGGGTCGACGAAGAGGTGGCCCAGAAGATATCGGAAGGTGCGACGAAACTCGAGATCGCCAGGATCGCGCAGGAACGCGGGGTCTACCAGCCAATGATAGAAAACGGCATCGAGAAGGCGGCAAAGGGCGTTACGACGCTCGATGAGATTTTGAGGGTCACACGGAGCTGAGAATGCGTTATTTCCGTATCGAGTACCGCCGGAGCCGACAAAAAGAGGCGATCGTTCTGGAGTCCGAATCGAAGATCGACGCGATTCGGCGGTTTCAGCAGATGACGCTGGGCGTCATGCTTTCGGTCAGGGAGGTCTCCAAGCCCCTTTCGCTGACGATCCGGCAGAAGATCGATGAGCTTCGTTCCCCCCTGCGGAACAAACGGGTGGTGCAGGAGCCCTATATCGCCTCGCTGCGCCAGATCCATGTCATGCTCGATGCCGGGATGCCGATCAACCAGTGTATCGAAGAGGCGGTCCGATCAACCGACAACGAGATGCTCCGGGCGATACTGACATCGATGCTGCGGGATATCGAAAGCGGTGTAAGCCTGAGCGACGCTGTCAAACCTTTCAAAAGGCAGCTCGGCAATCTCTCCCTTTCCATGTTCCATCTGGGCGAGCAGACCGGGACGCTTTCGGAATCGATCGCCAAGCTGGCCGACATACTGGAGCGGATTCTGCAGAACCGCCGGCAGCTCGTCAAGGCGACCCGCTACCCCCTCTTTACGATCACCGCCATGATGATCGCTTTCGTCGTCGTCATCGTGATGGTGGTTCCGCAGTTTCAGGAGGTCTTTTCCGACAGTGGGGCGGAGCTTCCCTATCCAACACAGCTGCTGCTGTGGATCGAGCATGCGGTGACCCGCTACGGTCCCTATATCCTGGGAGGAGCGGTACTGCTCGTGATGCTCTTCTCCCATATGTACAGAAAGTATCCCGCCGTGCGTCTGGAGGCTGACCGCTGGCTGCTGAAAGTCTATATCGTCGGAAAAGTCACCCACTACGCGATGATCGGGCGATTCATCTATATTTTCAACGTGCTGATGCATGCGGGAATCCCGATTACCGATGCGCTCGACGCGGCGATCGGTGTCGTGGACAACGCCTATATGCGGCAGAGACTCGCGTCGATCCGGCGTGCCATCGAGGAGGGGCGTCCCCTCTTCAGCGGGTTCGAGGAGAGCGGCATGTTCGCCAACATGATCAACCAGATGGTCAAAGCGGGAGAACAGGGGGGTGCGCTGACGACGATGCTCGAGAAGGTCACCAAATACTATCAGGAGAAGTACCAATACCTCGTCGACAACGTCGCCTCGATGATCGAACCGATTCTCATTTCGGCGATCGCGGGGTTCGTTCTCCTGCTCGCTCTGGGAATCTTTCTTCCGATGTGGAGCATGGCCGAAGCGATGGGAATGTAGGAGAGGAGCATGGAGAGCGAAATCGGTACGATCACGATAGCGGTTATGAGTACGCTGATACTGGCGTTTGGATTTTGGGTGATCAAGAAGATCACGGAGATGTGAGAAGGATCAGTTGTCGATCAGGCGGAACTCCCCGGAGGCCGCATTGTATTCCCAGTAGTCGTTGCCGTCCGGTTTGCCCGCCACATCGGGGTTTTTCGGTTTGACGCCATTGTTCGAGGCGGGCCCTCTGTAATGCCCCGCGCTGTCTCTGACCCATTTGATATTGTCGGCGTTTTTCAGAATACGGTTGAGAGGATGGGTGTCGTCGCTTCCCAGGACGAGGGGAAATCCGTTGCTCTGGTCGAACTGGGTGCTGTCCGAAGGATCGATATCTTTGCCGCATACGAAAGCTCCTTCGTTGATGATCCATTCGCCGTGGCAGGCGTCGATGGCGGTCTGCACGGACGCGGCGGTCGAGAGTTCGGAGGCGATCTTTGCGTTGTCGCGCATTCCGGTGAAGCGCGGCAGCGCCACGACGCTCAGTATGCCGATCAGGACGATGACGAAAATCAGTTCGATCAGTGTGAAAGCGCGCATGGTGCTACTGCAGCTCTATCGTAACCGTGTAGTGGCCGTCGAACGTGTTGTCAAACGGCGCGACGAGCCGTTTCATCTTCTGGTACTTGGGATTGTTCGCATTGTATTCCACATCGATCCGTGTGAAAAGCACCGGGGGATTTAGGCTGTGGTCGATGGTGATCGTGGCGTTGAGATCACCCTGCGGGCTGATATAGAGCCACGCGTCGGAGGAGGCGTTGTAGTTTCTGTCGATACGCCAGTAGGGAGAACCTTTGATTTCGTAGATTTCGCTGATTCTGGCTTCCGTGCCGTTGAGATCCATCAGGTTGATGTAGGCGGGCGGGACGGAAGAGAGGGCATCCTGCACGATCTTGAAGACGCTGGTCACTTCCGCGTTCTGCTTCATGTGCTGCAGTTTCGGCAGGGCGACGCCTGCTAAAATTCCGATGACGATGATCACGAAGATCAGTTCGATGAGTGTAAACCCGCGTTTCATCATTGATAGTCCTTTGCGCTTTTAAAAAAGTGGCCCCTACTCCGTTGTCAAATCGATGGTTGTCGTGTTTCTCTCGTTACTGAATGTCAGGCCCAGTTTCTTGTTCAGGGCGTTTTGGTACACGTCTTTGTTGGCACCATTTATGTAGGTATAAATCTGAACCTGTCCATTGTTCATATATCTGAACTGCATATATTTGGAAGGATCGATGTAGTATCGGAAATAGTCTTCGTTGTATCGCCACCAACCTTTGCCGGTGTTGGGGTTGATCGGGGAGATTTTCATCAACGTCTCCATGCTCACCTCTGCGGGTGTCATACCATTGAGTTCGGTCGCGTTCAGGTAGGCGGACGACCCGCTCGTCGAAAGTGCTGTATAGGCTTTGACCATATTGGAGACTTCGGCATTCTGTTTGAGATGGGTGAATCTCGGAAGTGCGACGGCGGAGAGAATGCCGATCACCACGATGACGAAAATCAGTTCGATAAGGGTAAAACCTTTGCGCATCTGTAAACTCCTGTGCAGATTTCTTTTACAAGAAACCATATCGGCCATTCGATCGAAGATGTTAAGAGGTTCATGCACTTTCGCCGATGTGGTGGACCAATGGAGCTATTTGCAATTTTTTCATCTTTCGAGTATAATTTCATCCCTCCCCCTATGTAGCAGCGGTCTCGTACATTGTCGAGCCGCTGTTGTATACGACGCCAAATCTATACATGAAGGAACCAACATGAAAAAAGGGATCCATCCCGAGTATATGGAATGCCATGTAAGCTGTGCCTGCGGCAACAGTTTTACGGTACTCTCCAACAAACCCGAAATGCGCGTGGACATCTGCAACGCGTGCCACCCGTTCTTCACAGGATCTGAGAAGATCGTCGACGCGACCGGTCGTGTCGAGAAGTTCAAAAACAAATACAAACTGGGAAAATAACGAGATGGCGTAGCTTTTGCGCCATATCCTAAAATCGGAAATCGTGAATCGCAAAACGGAAAGGGCGGAAAAGAATCTGCTTGCGATCTTCCGTTGCCGATTGACGATTTCGGGCAGCGGCTTGCCGTTGTGCTGACTCTTCTTCCCACTCCCATCGGCAATATCGAAGACATCTCGCTTCGCGCGCTCCGTGTCCTGGAAGAGGCGGAGATTCTTCTTTGCGAAGATACCCGCGTCGCCAAAAGACTCCTGCATCTTCTATCCGAACGGTTCGGGCTCAAGCACCGGATCGAAAAGTTCATTTCGCTCCACAGCCACAACGAAAAAGAGAGGCTCGCCGCTCTCTCTCCCGACTTTTTCGACCGCCGTGTGGTCTATGTCAGCGATGCGGGCATGCCCTGTATCAGCGATCCCGGCGCGATGCTGGTGGCCTGGTGCCAGGAGCATGGAGTCGACTACACCGTTCTGCCGGGTCCCTCGGCTTTCGCGACGGCCTACGCGGCCAGCGGCTTTCCTTTTGCGCAATTTATCTTCTACGGGTTTCTCCCCCACAAAGAGAAGGCGCGGGAGAGCGAGCTGACCCATTTGGTGAAAGCGCGCTATCCGGTCATTCTCTACGAGGCTCCGCACCGGATGGAAAAACTTCTGGACGCGCTGGATGCCATGGTGCCTTCGCGTACGGTTTTTGTCGCCAAGGAGATTACCAAGAGACACGAGCGTTTTTTCAAGGGCAGACCGGCCGAACTGAAAAAGGCGATCACCGGCTCTTTGCTCAAAGGAGAGTGGGTCGTCATCCTCTCCCCGGATGAAGCCCGGCAGGAAGGGGCGGGCATCGACACCGCCGACATCGAGGCGATGGATATTCCGCCCAAACAGAAGGCGAAATTGCTGGCCAGGGCGACGGGACGGAGTGTAAGGGAGTGCTACGAAGAGATTGTCAGAAAGCGGGGGTCGTGAATCCGAAAACGGGCTCTAACACCCCCCTAATATTATTTTCGATAAAATCTCTCCATGATAGTCTACGGCAAACAGATTTGTAAATTTCTGATCGAACGTCATCCCGAACTGATCAACCGTTTTCTGCTGGCCAAAGAGATCGACAAAAAGGATTTCGGAAAAATTTCCGGAATCGGGAAGCCGATCGAACGCGTCGATGCCAAAAAGGCGCAGGCGCTGGCCAGAGGCGGCAACCACCAGGGGTGGCTGTGCGATATCAAACCCTATCGATACAGCGGGATCGCTCCTTTAAAGAAGATGGCGTTTCTCGTGGTGCTCGCCGGATTGACCGATGTGGGAAACATCGGAGCGATCATCCGCACCGCCTACGCCCTGGGTGCCGACGGGGTGGTGGCGGCCGGGGTCGGGCAGCTGCAGAGCGAAGCGGTGGTCCGGGCGAGCGCCGGTGCGATGTTCGACCTGCCGGTGGCGATCGCGCCCAATCTGCTCGACCTTCTCAACGAGTTGAAACAGTCGGGCTTCACGCTCTACGGAGCGGGCCTTGGCGGCCAATCCATCGAAACCGTCGAAGTGGCTCCCCGCCGCGTTCTCGTTCTCGGAAGCGAAGGGAGCGGCATACCGAAAAGGGCGTTGGAGAAGATGGACAAGATAGTGACGATCGAAATGGCCCGGCCATTCGATTCGTTGAATGTAAGTGCCGCTGCGGCGATACTGATCTACAGGATGGGACATGCTTGAGACGATATTGGAAAAATACAGCATCGAAGTGGTCGTCAACCGAACGAAAATTTCGAGAAAAAATCTCGAAAAGCTGAGAGAGAAGAATTTCGAAGGATTGACACGGCCGCAGGCGTATGGGTTCGTGCGGATTCTTGAAAGAGAGTTCGGCGAAAACTTCGACGATCTGAAAGCGGAGGTCGATGCATGGTTCAAAGACCTGCCTTCCAATCCCGAACCGATTTTCCTGAAAGAGGAGAAGATCGAGGAGGGCACATCGAAAAAGTGGATTCTCCTTGGGCTCGTGATCGCCGTTTTGCTTCTGGGCGGATACGTTTTGAAAAAAGAGTTTCTCTCCCATCCCGACGAGAACCGGACGGTTGAAAAAAAGAGCCTCCAAACACCCGCTGCGCCGGCATCCGCTGCCGATGTTCGGGCCCCCGTGCCGGTAGAGAAGAAGCAAGAGGCCGCGGCGGAAGCCTTCGTGCCGCCGGCGGAGGAAAACCCCGCGGCCACGGAACCTGCGGCGGCAGAAGAGAACGTGACGCAGGCAGCTGAGGAAACGGAGGAACAAGAAGCGTTCGTGCCGTTGGAAAATGTCGCCCTCACACCCGTGGTGAAACTCTGGTTCGGGACGATCGACCTCAAAACGAAAAAGAGAAGAGCCAAAGTGACGGCATCTCCCTACGAAATCGAATCGCGGGGGAAAAAACTGCTGGTGACGGGCCATGGACGGTTCGAGATCAGTGACGCGTTCGGCAATCTGTTCAAATTCAACGATGCGAAAAAGCACTACTTTCTGATCGACGACGGCATGGTCAAAGAGATCTCCTCCGAGGAGTTCAGGCGTCTGAACGGAGGCAAAGGCTGGTGAAAAAGTTCTTTTTGATCGCACTGACGGCTCTGTGGCTTTTTGCCGATTCGGCAGTGGAGCGCGCGGCACTGCTTCTTGACGATGCGACTGTCCGCTCCCACAAACGGCTCATCGCACTCCTTTTCGAGGACGATGGCCGCTTCCGGCACGGTTCGGGCTACGACATGGTGAAAATCGCGTCGGTTCTGAAAGAGAACGGCCTGCTTCATCTGAAGCTTCCGCGATTCGAAACCGTCGAACTCACTTTCGAAAGCGGGGCCGGGAATCCTCTTTTTTTCATGAAGGCGGTGGATGAGGTGCTTCGGAGTCTGGGCATGGCATCTTTTATGAGCCGCCATGCGCGTCTTGATGGCAACGGTTTTATCTGGCGCGTGGCTTTCAGGACCGATGCTGTTCCCGATCCGGTTCTGATGGCGAAACGGTTCGCGAAAAGAGGAGCGGAAGTGGTGGATATGCAGCGTCTTGAGGGCGGGCAGTGGCGCTATCGCATCGATATGAGCCGGGCCCGCATCGAGGCGGTCTTGGTACATGCGGGGGATATCAGGAAAATCGTCCGGCCTGTCCGCCCCGTCTGGGTCGATGTTTCGAAAATCAAAAATCTGACGATCCAGGAACTTCCCGGCTCCCACTGGTATGCCGACGTGGTCGTTTATGATAAAATGCTGCGGATTTTATCGATAAAACAGAACGACACGAGAACCCGCTACGTGCGGCTGCGACTGCCGTCGGATGCGGCATACGTGAAGATAGGCGACCGATTCACGCTGGAGAATCTGCGCAGTGGCGTGAAACTGAGCGCCCGGGGTGAGAGATAGGAGTCGAAAAAGGTAATGGAAAATCATGTTTGACGAAATAGAGTTCGAAAAGCTCAAACGACTGCCGAAATATGTCTTTGCCGAAGTGAACGAGCTGAAGATGGCGGCGCGGCGCGCCGGCGAGGATGTGATCGATTTCAGCATGGGCAATCCCGACGGCCCCCCTTCGGAAAAGATTATCGAAAAACTCATCGAATCGGCGAAGAAGCCGAAAACGCACGGCTATTCGGCGAGCAAAGGGATCTACAAGCTGCGGCTGGCCATCTGCAACTGGTACGAACGCCGCTACGGGGTCGCGCTCGATCCCGAAACGGAAGCGGTGGCGACGATGGGAAGCAAAGAAGGATACGTCCATCTCGTCCAGGCGATCACCAATCCGGGGGATACGGCGGTGGTGCCCGATCCGACCTACCCGATCCACTCCTATGCCTTCATGCTGGCCGGGGGAGCGGTACGGAAGATGGAGCTGGTTTTCAACGAGCATTACGAAGTGGACGAGGATCTCTTTTTCATCAATCTCAAAAAAGCCCTGGTCGAATCGGTGCCGCGACCGAAATTCGTCGTGGTCAACTTTCCGCACAACCCGACGACGGCGACGGTGATGCCGTCGTTTTACGAGCGGCTGGTGGATATGGCGAAACGGGAGCGGTTCTACATTATCAGCGACATCGCCTATGCCGATATCACCTTCGACGACTACGATACCCCGTCGATTCTGAGTGTGGAGGGTGCCAAAGATGTGGCGGTGGAGAGCTATACACTCTCCAAAAGCTACAATATGGCGGGATGGCGAGTCGGCTTTGTCGTCGGCAATGCCAAAATGGTAGGGGCTTTGCAGAAGATCAAAAGCTGGCTCGACTACGGCATGTTCACCCCGGTTCAGGTGGCGGCGACCATCGCCATCAACGAACTCGGGGACGAAGTGCAGAATACGATCGAAAAGTATCGCAGACGGCGAGATGTGCTCTGTGACGCCTTCAACAAAGCGGGATGGCCCATCGAAAAACCGAGGGCCAGCATGTTCGTCTGGGCGAAAATCCCCAAAGAGGCACTGCATCTGGGCAGCCTGGAGTTTTCGAAGAAGCTGCTGACCGAAGCGAAAGTGGCGGTCAGCCCGGGCATCGGCTTCGGCGAATACGGCGATCAGTATGTCCGCATCGCTCTGATCGAAAACGAAAAACGCATCCGTCAGGCGGCACGCAACATCAAGCGATTTCTCAAAACGTTGAAGGAGGCCCGCTAGAACGAACTTTTCGTTCAAACCGCACCGATGCGGCGGGTCCCGTTGCGTGTAAACCGAAAACCAAAAGTTAACAACTAAAAATTGTCAACCGCCGCACCGTTTCCTTACCGAATGGGAAAATTGTCTGCGTCAGAGGATGACCGGAATTTTTAGTTGTCAACTTTCAGTTTTTAGTCAAAAGGCATTGAAAATGGTACAAATAGGCATTATCGGAGTCGGCACGGTGGGTGCCAGTGTCGCGCAGATTCTCGAAAACAACCGGGATATCATCTCGGCCCGGGCGGGAAAAGAGATCGTGGTCAAAAAGGGTGTGGTCAGAAATCTTTCACGCGCCAGGGATGTGAACATTCCCCTCACGGACCGGGTCGAAGAGGTGCTGGAGGACCCTAAGATCGATATCGTCGTGGAACTGATGGGAGGGGTCGAAGAGCCCTACAGGGTGGTTCGAAAAGCTCTTGAGAACGGCAAGGCGGTGGTGACGGCCAACAAGGCGCTGCTGGCGTATCATCGTTACGAACTGCAGGAGGTGGCCCGCGACCTCCCTTTCGAATACGAAGCCAGCGTCGCCGGGGGCATCCCGATCATCAAAGCGCTTCGGGAGGGGCTCAGTGCCAACCATATCGAGTCGATCAAGGGCATCATCAACGGCACGGCCAACTACATTCTGACCAAAATGATGACGGAAGGGGCCGATTTCGCTCCGACACTGAAAGAGGCCCAGGAACTAGGATACGCCGAGGCCGACCCGACATTCGACATCGGCGGTTTCGATGCGGCGCACAAACTGCTGATTCTCGCGTCGATCGCCTACGGTATCGATGCGAAACCCGAAGATATTCTGATCGAGGGAATCGAGTCGGTCACACAGGAGGACATCGGATTCGCCAAGGAGTTCGGATATACCATCAAACTCCTGGGTATCGCCAAGAAGGTGGGCGAGTTCGTGGAGCTAAGGGTCCATCCCGCTCTCGTTCCCCAGCGGGAAATGATCGCCAAGGTCGAAGGTGTGATGAACGGTATCAGCGTCATAGGCGACAAAGTGGGCGAAACGATGTACTACGGTCCCGGTGCGGGCGGTGACGCCACGGCGAGCGCGGTCATCAGCGACATCATCGCCATCGCCCGCGGCGGCAAATCCTCCCCGATGCTCGGGTTCAAACGGCCGCTGGAGAGCGGGTTGAAACTTCTTGCAAAAGAGGCTGTCGTCAGCAAGTACTACCTGCGCCTCGAGGTGGCCGACCGGCCGGGCGTACTCGCGAAGGTGAGCCAGGTGATGGGCGAGGAGAGAATATCCATCGAGACGATGCTTCAGCGACCCGGAAGCGGGGAATCGGCGTCCCTTCTTCTAGCGACGCATGCCTGCGAAGAGCGGGCGATGCAGGAGGCGCTCAAACGGCTTTTCGAGCTCGAAAGCGTCAAAGAGCGTCCCGTGATGATACGCATCGAAAACTGACAAATAGGCTCAAAAAACGAAAACCAAAAAGCGAAAGTTCAGAAAAACGCTCCATTTTTTACTATAATTGCCCTAACTCAAGAGCGGAGCCGGGATGATGGATTATACGGAAATTGAAAGCGTCTGTACCTATTGCGGTGTCGGCTGCGATATTGTCGCCCAGGTTGATGGGAACAGGATAGAAAGAATCTATGCCGAGAAAGATGGCTATGTCAGTCAGGGGAAGCTCTGCGTCAAAGGGAAGTACGGATTCGATTTCGTCCACGCGGGCGATCGACTAAAAGCCCCGCGTATCTCCCGAAGATTCCTGGAAAAAAACCCTCACATCGAAGCGCGCGTGCGGAGCGCTTTGAAGAAGCTCGATGAGACCTGGTTCGAAACCGATCTTGAGACCGCCGTGGAGGCGGCGGCCATGAAACTGACCGAAATACGGAAAGAGTACGGGGATGAAAGCTTCTGCGCCATCGGCGGGGCCCGCACCAGCTGCGAGAGCGCCTACCTGTTCCAGAAATTCTGCCGCGATTCGATGAACTCCCCCCACGTGGACAACTGTGCCCGGGTCTGCCACTCCCCCAGCCTCAAGGGGATGCGGGCCACGATCGGCGAGGGGGCGGCCACCAATCCCTACAACGATATCTACGAGAGCGAATTCATCCTGATCATCGGCTCCAACACCACCGAGGCGCATCCCATCGTCGCCAACCGCATCATCGACGCCGCGCGGCTGCACGACAATGTGGCGGTGATCGACGTACGGGAGATCAAGATGATGAAATACGCCAAACACAGGGCGATCATCCCTCATGAAGCGAATCTGCTGGTTCTTAACATGATGGCGCGTGTCATCATCGAGGAGGAGCTCTACAACAGAAAGTTCGTCGAGACGCGGACGAGGGGTTTTGACGCCTTTCGGGAGGCGATCATGAACGATCCCTACGCCGATCCGCTCTTTTTCCGCTCCATCCCCGGATACGAACACCTCGCGACGAAGATTCCCGTCATCGCCCGGGAGTACGCCCTGAAAAAATCGATGATCTTCTGGGGGTTGGGTGTCACCGAACACATCGACGGCAGTTACGCCGTCATGGCGATCACCCACCTGGCGCTGCTGACAGGCAACATTGGCAAAACGGGCGCGGGTCTGATGCCGCTTCGGGGACAGAACAACGTCCAGGGGGCCTGTGACATGGGATGCCTGCCCTACTACGCCCCCGATTACCAGCAGCCCGAAAAGGTGGGGCTGATGACTCCCCAGCTTGTCGACGCGATGCTGGAGGGAAAAATCAAGGCGCTGCTCAATATGGGCGAGGATATCGCCCACATCCACCCCAATCAGAACAAGATCGACCGGGCGCTGGGGGAACTCGATTTCATCATGGTGCAGGAGCTCTTCATGACCGAAATCGCCAAACGGGCCGACATCGTCGTCGGGGTCAAATCGGCCTACGAAAAAGAGGGCGTCTACGTCAACGCGATGCGGCGGCTCCATCTTTCGCAGCCGCTGGTCGAATCGGACCTTCCCGATGACTGGGAGGTCATAAAGATGCTCGACAACGCGATGGGAGGCGACTACGACTACAAAAGCAGCGAAGATGTCTGGAACGAGGTGCGGGAGGTGGCGCACCGCCGTTTCAGCGGTGCCAGCTATCTGCGGTTGAGACGGCACCGCAAAAGGGGATTGCAGTGGCCTGTCTACATCGAAGATACGCCGGTGCTCCATCTGCTCGACTTCAGAACCGAGGACGGACTGGGACGGTACGTTTACCATCAGTACGAACCAAGAGGGATGGTCGAGGAGCTCGTCGAGTCGGGGGAGGTGAAAGAGGGTTTCTATCTGACGACGGGCCGGACGCTGCCACAGTACAACAATGCGGCCCAGAGCGGCCGCAGCGGGAAACTCAACGGCCGCTACGAAGAGGATATTTTGCTCGCATGCGAAGGGGATCGTGACCGTTTTCCGCAGACAGAGTACGTGGTGCTTCGAAGCCGTTACGGAAAGAGCGCTCCGCTGCGGGTGAAATTCAGCGAAAAGATAGAGCCCGATACGCTTTTTGTCACGTTCCATCACGCCCGCTCCCGTATCAACTCCCTTTTTGGCGACGAGAGCGACGAGCTGATCCTCACAGCCGCCTTCAAATCGGTCAAGGTCGAGGTGCTTCCCGCATGAGCCGGGCGGTCGGAAACCGGGCCGAGACGATCGCTACCGAATTTCTGATGCGGCAGGGGTGCCGTATCGTCGACCGCAATGTCTATTCGCGGTTCGGGGAGATCGACATCGTGGCGGAAAAGGCCGGCGTACTCCGTTTCGTGGAAGTCAAGAGCGGCACGACCTTCGAGCCGATCTACAACATCACACCCGCCAAACTCGGCAGGCTGATACGCTCCATCGAAGCCTACCTCAAAAAAAACCGTCTCGACCTGCCCTTTCAGCTGGATGCGGTGATCGTCAGGGGCACGGCCTGCGAATGGGTGGAGAATATAACGATTTAATCTCCGATAACAAATTTTTTTAAAGATTTAACCGGTATAATCAGTCCACAAACTTTCTCAAGGAGAACCTGATATGGGTAAATATATCGAGCTTAACAGCGGAAATTTCGACGAAACGGTGAAAGAGGGTGTGACACTGGTCGATTTCTGGGCACCCTGGTGCGGACCGTGCCGAATGATCGCACCGGTCATCGAAGAGCTGGCCGAAGAGTACGAAGGAAAAGCGAAAATCGCGAAAGTGAATACGGACGAAGAGCAGGATCTGGCGATCAAATTCGGTATCCGCTCTATTCCGAGCATCCTGTTTTTCAAGGATGGTCAGGTTGTCGATCAGATGGTCGGTGCCGCTTCCAAGCAGGCATTCGCCGAAAAACTCGACGCACTTCTGAAATAATTTCGCACCGCAGATGAAACGGGAGAGGAGAAGGTCCCTTTTCTCCTTCTCCTATGTCTTCGCCTCCTTTTTCGGGGCGGCGATGATCGCTCTCGCTTTCGGCTATTTCAACTACAAATACTCCCAATACAAATTTATCAATTTCAAAGAGACGATACTCTATACTAAATCCAAACTCTTCGAACCGAAAAAAGAACGCTATATCGTCGTGATTTACAGTTCGCACATGGGGGATATCGACAGGGCGCTGGCGCCTTTGAAAAGGAAGAACAGTGTATTGGCGATCGATCTCTATCAGCAGCGCAGAGAGAGTGAACCCGGTGTTGTCTACCTGACGGCGGGAACGAACACCCTGCTGAAAATCATCCACCGATTCCATATCCGGGAAGTACCGAGCTACTTCATGATCGAAAAGCAGAACGAAAAGGGCCTTTACAAACAGGCAAGCAAGATTTATCTACTGGAGGTACAATGATGTTGGATCTGGCGATAGTCGGCGGAGGGCCTGCGGGTCTTACCGCCGGTCTCTATGCGACCCGCGGTGGTCTCGAAAATGTCGTGATGTACGAAAAGGGGATGCCCGGCGGGGCGATCACCCAAAGCAGCGAGGTCGAAAACTACCCGGGCATCACCGAGGTGGTGACGGGAATGGAGCTAATGCAGGATTGGCCCAAACAGTGCATGCGTTTTGGTCTCAAGCACGAGATGGCCGAGGTCTCCCGTGTGAGCCGGCCCCAGGGACGCTGCTTCACCATCGAATTGAGCGACGGGACATCGGTGAGCGCCAAGAGCGTCATCGTCTGCACGGGAAGCACGCCCCGGCGCGCGGGTTTTAAGGGCGAGAACGAGTTTTTCGGCCGGGGAGTCAGTACCTGCGCCACCTGCGATGGCTTTTTCTACAGAGAAAAAGAGGTCGCCGTCATCGGCGGCGGGGATACCGCGCTGGAAGAGGCGCTCTACCTGGCCAACATATGCTCCAAAGTCTACCTGGTGCATCGGCGTGACGAGTTTCGTGCCGCCCCCTCGACCGTACGCCGCGTTCTTGAAAACGAAAAGATCGTTCCAATCCTCAAGGCCGTGCCCGAAGAGGTCTATGGTGACGCGATGGGTGTTCAGGGACTGAGAGTCAAAAAGAAAGAGAGCGGCGAAATCGTCGACATCCCCGTGCCGGGTGTTTTCGTGTTCGTCGGCAACGATGTCAACAATCAGGTGCTCAAACAGGCCGACGGCTCTTTTCTCTGCGACGTGAACGAATGGGGCGAAGTCGTGGTCGATCTGGCGATGAGAACGAGCGAAGAAGGGCTTTTCGCCGCGGGCGACGTGCGCATGATGGCCCCCAAGCAGGTGGTCTGCGCCGCGGGTGACGGAGCCAATGCGGCGATCGGCGCGATCGCCTATGTCGAATATCTACATCGGGAGAACTTATGCTAAGAGTCGGAGTTTACGGAGCGAACGGCCGAGTGGGGCAGCTCCTTGTAAAAAATCTTTCGGAAGATCCGCAAACCGAAGTCGCCGCCTTGTGCGAACGTGACCGTATCGATTTTCATGCGCCAGAGGGTTCGGTCGTGACCAACGACGCGAAGATCTTTCTTGACAGTTGCGATGCCGCCATCGATTTTACGGTGCCGGAAGCGACCGAAGCGCTTCTTAAAGCGGCGATCGAGCGCCCGCGTCCGCTGGTGATCGGTACAACGGGACTGAATGATGCGCAGCGGGCGCTGCTGGAAGAGGCGAGCGAAATCATGCCGGTCCTATACGCCACCAACATGTCCGCAGGCATCGCTTTGCTGAAAAAACTGGTGCAGATGACGGCGGAAAAGCTTGGGGATTTCGACATCGAAATCGTCGAGCAGCATCACCGGTACAAGAAGGATGCGCCGAGCGGAACGGCTTTGACCCTTGCCGAATACGCTGCCAAAGGGCGGGGTCTCGATCTCGAGAATGTCCGTGTCAGCTGTCGGGACGGCATGACGGGTGAAAGAAAAAAAGAGGAGATCGGTGTCATGGCGATTCGCGGCGGCGACGTGGTGGGGCGCCATACGGTCGGATTCTACAACGATGGAGAGTTCATCGAGCTCAACCATACGGCCACGAGCCGGGAAACCTTCTCGAAAGGGGCGGTGCGTGCCTGCAAATGGCTGGTGAACCAGCCGGCAGGTCTTTACGATATCAGCGATTGTCTGGGACTTTGATATGGAACGGTTTTTGAACGAAAAGTGTGCGGTTGTCGGGGTTTTCGACGTCAAGGGTGCGGCACAGATCGCCTTTTTCGGCCTTTTCGCCCTGCAGCACAGAGGTCAGGAGGCGGCGGGTATCTGCTCCAACAAGGATGGCAAATTCAAAATGATCAAAGACCGTGGACTCGTGACACGGGTTTTCACTGAAAAGAAGATCAAGAAACTCAAGGGCGACATGGCCATCGGCCACACCCGCTACTCCACGGCGGGAGACGACTCGATTCTGGATGCCCAGCCCGTTTTCGCCCGCTACGATCTGGGCGAGATTGCCATCGTTCACAACGGCAATCTGACCAATGCCCAGGAGGTCCGTGACCAGCTCATCAAACGCGGCGCCATCTTCCAGACCTTCATGGATACGGAAAACATGATCCACCTGGTCGCCAAAAGCGAGAAAGATCGGTTGATAGACCGCATCATCGACGCCCTGCACAAAATCGAAGGAGCCTACAGTTTCGTGATCCAGAGCCGAAGCAAAATGTACGCCATCCGCGATCGTTTCGGTTTCCGACCTCTCTCCATCGCAAGGCTCGGTGACGGGTACATGATCGCCAGCGAAACCTGTGCCTTCGACCTGGTCGGCGCGGAGTTCATCCGCGATGTGAAGCCTGGCGAGATGATCATTTTCGAAAAAGGGAAACCTCCGAAATCGATTCAGGTGTTCGAACCCAATCCGCACAAATGTGTTTTCGAATATATCTATTTCGCGCGGCCTGACAGCATCGTTTTTGGCAAAAATGTCTATTCGCTTCGAAAAAGGATGGGCAACGAACTGGCAAAGGAGCTTCCCGTCGAGGCCGACATGGTGGTACCGGTCCCCGACAGCGGCGTAGCGGCGGCACTGGGTTACTCCCAGCAAAGCGGTATCCCTTTCGAGCTCGGGATTATGAGAAATCACTATGTGGGCCGCACCTTCATCGAACCGACCCAGGAACTTCGCAACCTGAAAGTCAAGATGAAACTCAGCCCGATTCGGGAGGTGATCGAGGGCAAGCGCCTTATCGTGATCGATGACTCCATCGTTCGGGGAACCACCAGCAAGCAGATCGTCTCGATGCTCAAGGAGGCGGGAGCCAAAGAGGTGCACATGCGCATCTCTTCTCCTCCGACGACGGGACCCTGCTATTACGGAGTCGATACCCCGGACAAAGACAAATTGATCAGTGCCCAGATGAGTACCGAAGAGGTATGCGACTATATCGGCGCCGACTCCCTGGCATTCATCTCCATCAACGGCATGATGCGGGCGGTGGGTGATGATCAGAACTACTGCAAAGCCTGCTTCGACGGAAATTATATCGTCTAAATAGATGTCCGATATCAACCTGTTGAAAAAACGTCTGGATATAATCCGATCGACACAGCAACAAAGGGAGAGTGTGAAAAAAGTATTCACGATCGGACGCTATTTTCGCAGGAAATTCGGCGAAGATGTCTACAAAGTTCCCCTCAGCATCCAGGGATTTACCTGCCCCAATATCGACGGAACCGTCGCCAAAGGGGGATGCACATTCTGCCTGAACGAATCGTTCAGTCCCAATCTCGCCAAAGCCTCCCGAAAATTCTATCTGCACCCCGACTCCAAAGAAAACCCTTTGCTGGAAAAACAGCTCGAGCAGGTGCGCATTCAGTACCGTGCGACCAGTCAGAGATTGGCCGGCAAGTACGGTGTACGGAAATTTCTCGCCTATTTCCAGTCGTTCACCAACACATACGCCCCGATCGAAACGCTCAAAGCGCTCTATGAAGAGGCTCTACGCCAGCCCGGTTGCATCGGCCTTTCCATCGGCACCCGAAGCGACAGCGTGACGGAGGAGATTCTCGACTATCTCGCCGAACTCTCCCGCGATCACGAAATCTGGATCGAATACGGCATCCAGTCGATCTACGACGAAACGCTCGAAGCGATCAACCGGGGACACGACAGCGCCAATGTCAGGGAGTGGATTAAAAAGAGCAAGGCACGGGGACTGCGGGTATGCGGCCATGTCATTTTCGGTCTGCCGAACGAAACGGATGAGATGATGCTCGATACCGTCCGGGAATCGATCGCATGGGGCATCGACTCCATCAAAATCCATCCCCTCTACGTCGTGAAAAATACCGCCCTGGCCATCGACTTTCTCAAAGAGCGCTTCACTCCCATCGACGAGGAGAGATACATCAGACTCCTGGTCGAATCGATCAAAATGCTGCCACCTCACATTTCCATCCAGCGCGTTACCGCCGGCATCGACGACGACACCCTCCTGGCTCCCGAATGGTGCCGCAACAAACATCGGCAGATGAAGCGTATCCGCCGAGCCCTCAAAGAGGCGGGGTATATCTACTGAGACCGGATTGTCTCCCGCACTCCTGCAACGCGCGTTGAAAACCAAAACATTGCAAAAGATTGCAAAACGGCCTTCTGTCTGCCATGAGGGCAGGCTTTCAATGGCAGTGCAGCTTGTAGATCAGGCGTGTTTTGGAGAAGTAGGGCGGATAGTGCATCCGTACCGTAAAGGGCCGCACCTCGTTGGGTTCGAGGTATTTGGCGACGATAAACTCTCTTTTGACTGTATTGGGACGTGATTTGTTCTCTTTTCGTGATTTGAAGAAATCACCGAAGCCGGAGGGCTGATAGATCTGGCTTCCGCTCAGTTTGCCCGATTCGACCGGATTGTTGATCATCTTGATCGTCAGCCGGCACTCTCCGATCTCGAATTTTCCGACATTCTGGACGCGCCCTTTGAAAACGATCTCTTCCGATCTAAGAATCCTGTGGTTTTCGATCGCAAGAAGCTTCCCTTTTTTCGTATATTTGTCGAGAACGAACATACTGAAGACGGCCGCCGTCGTCGTGACGAGAAAGGAGGCGAAAACCATGGACCAGAAGACGTTGCGGCGCGTCTCCTTTTTCGAGATGACCACAAGGAGAATAAAAAGGGCCAGGAAGAAGATCAATACCAGCCAATGGACAATGGTCAAATGGATCATGGATAGCACCTCGCCTGTACGGTCACGTTGAAATCATCACTCTTCCTGAAATGATCGACGATTATCCTGAAGGGTTTAGAAGCGCCCCTTTCCAAAAAGGTGCCGAAGTGCTCCGCATGAACTTTCAGGGGTTTGAGGTAGGCGGCCCAGCGGCCCAGCGGTTTTGTCGGACGATAGACCAAAACAAGCAGGTCGCAGGAGCTGAAGTCGATTTTGCCACTGTTTTTTACGGTGCCCTCCACGACAAGCGAATGGCTGTAGTTGAGGGTTTTGATCCGCTCAATCGTCACATCCGCGGCGCGCATGTAGCCATCCATGGCAAATTTGATCGCGGGAGGACCAATGAAAAGAAGCAGAAGCCCCAGAAAAAGTAGAAAATAGGAAAAACTTCTCTTTTTGGTGAATATGGCGAGAATCACAAGCAATAGCGCGAGAAAAAGTATCCACCCGATGGCCATGACATCAAATTTGGTCATCGAGTGAAAAGTGTAAAAAAGGTAGTGTTTAAGAAGCTCAGTCATCTGCCCGGCTGTTTTTCTCTTCGATGCCGCTCATGCCGAAACGCCGCGCGAGCTCCTGTCTGATGCGATCAGGCGAGATCTCCTTCTTGCCCAGTGCCACGAGAACATGGTAGACAAGGTCGGCACACTCGTAGATGATCTCTTTTTCGTCGTCGTCTTTGACCGCGAAACAGAACTCACCGGCCTCTTCGACGATCTTTTTGAGCATCGAATTCTCTTTTCCCTGAAGCAGTTTGGCGGTGTAGGAAGCATCGGGGTCGGCACCTTTTCGCTCGAGGATCGTATGATAGAGGGTATCGATGACGCCGTAGGCTGCGGCAGTGTCCACCTCGGGTTCGGTGAGGGTGGCGTTTTTTTCGATGTCGGTGAAGAAGCAGCTTTTTCGCCCCGTATGGCACGCGACCCCTTTTTGGTGCACCCGCAGCAAAAGGGTGTCGGCGTCGCAGTCCAGCAGCATCTGGACAATCTCTTGGGTATGCCCGCTGCTCTCTCCTTTTTTCCAGAGCCGTTTGCGGCTTCTGGAGTAGTAGTGGGCATAGCCGGTATCGCGGCTCAGGTTGAAGGCCTCCTCGTTCATGTAGGCCAGCATCAGAACATCTTTGCTCTCAGCATCCTGCACGATGACCGGGATTAAAGGGGTTTTCTCCCAGTCGATCTTCAATGCCGTCTCACCCATGTCGCTCTCTTATTCCGAAACAGCGGAGCTTCGCCGCTTATCTTTGGTATCGATCCATATGTTGGGCACGGCACCGCCGGGTGTCAGGAATATCTTGGCGTCCCTGTTGGTTTTGAGCGCTTCGTTGAATTGGCCCTGCACTTCGATCTGGCGCAGTTGAAGCAGTTCGGGTGTCAGCGAGTCGCTGATCAGTTTGTTGGCTTTGGCCTGGGCCTGGGCTTCGATGCGGATGCGATCGGCCTCGCCCTGTGCCTGGATCTTTTTCGCTTCCGCTGTACCTTTGGCCAGTGCCGCTTTTTTCTCCGCTTCCTGCTTGGCCCGGAGTACTTCGTACTTGACCCGTTCCGCTTCCTGCTTGGCTATCTGCACCCGCTCGATCTGCTCTTTGATCTTTTTGGGCAGAATGATGGCCCGAAGCTGCACCGCCACCAGTTCCACCGGCTTGTGTTCGAGTTTGTCGATCTCCTTGGCGATGTCGTTTTGTATCTTGATCGCGATTTCGTTCCGCTTGACCGGCAACTCCTCGGCTTTGTACTGGCCGATGACGTTGCGTACCACATCGCGTACGACCGGGTTGATGATCTTCTCCTCCCAATTAAGTCCCCACTCGGCGATGGTCTGGGGAGCCCTCATCGGGTTGAGGCGGTACTGCACCGTCAGTTCGATGTTGACCGGAAGGCCCCGGGCGTCGAGCACCTCGATGGCCGGTTTGATCAACACCCCGCCCCGGCGGTCAAAATCGCCTTCGCTCGCGGTGGTTTTGTAGTTGACGATTCGCACCCGGGTATCGACGACGATGACATCCTGAATGGCCGGGATGAAGAAATGCAGTCCCGGCTGCAGTGGCTCGGGGTCGAATTTGCCGGCCGTTTTCAAAATGCCCACTTCACCGGAGTTGATAACAACGAAGGGTTTGAAAAAGACGAGCAGCGCCGCGACGATGACGAGCACGTAGAGCACCGTCGCCTTCTTGCTGAAATCCTGGATGAACTGCGGCGGCTTGGGGGGCTTGTTTCCGCCCCCTTCACCCCGCTGTTTGTTGAAATAGTCGTTCATGTCTGCTGGCATATTTGATTCCTTAAATCTAAAAGATAAAAACTAAAAAATTTCTGTTCACGGGTTTATGAAACATAGGTCAGGTAGTGTTCGAAATCTTTGTCGCGTCCGTAGACCACGTCGAAATAGGCCTTCTGGAGCGCTTCGGTGATGGGGCCGCGGTGCCCTTCGCCAATGATGCGGGCATCCACTTCACGGACCGGTGTCACTTCGGCGGCCGTGCCGGTGAAAAAGGCTTCGTCGGCGATGTAAACTTCGTCACGGGTGATGCGGCGATGTTCTACGGTGTATCCCAGTTTTTCCGCCAGTTCGATGACGGTGGCCTGGGTGATACTCTCGAGACTGTTGTCGTTGGGGGGCGTGATGATCTTTCCGTCGCGGACGATGAAGAAACATTCGCCGCTTCCTTCGGCGATGAACCCCTCGTCATCCAGCAGCAGCGCCTCTTCGTAACCCGCTTCGAGGGCTTCGAATTTGGCCATCTGGCTGTTGAGGTAGTTGGCGACCGCTTTGGCTTTGCCCATCGTGGATTTGACCGAGTTGCGTGCGAAAGAGGCGATCTTGACGCGGATTCCCTTTTCGAGACCCTCTTCACCGAGATAGCTGCCCCACTCCCAGGCGGCGATGGCCACCTCGACCGGAGCGTTGACATGATAGAGGCCCATAACGCCGTATCCAAGGTAGATGAGCGGACGGATGTAGACATTGCCACCGAAATGGTTCTCCCGCAGCAGTTCCAGCTGGGCGGCTTCGAGCTCTTCGAGAGTGTAGGGGCTTTTGATCATCGTGATTTTCGCCGAGTCGAGAAGACGTTTCGTGTGGTCGCGCAGACGGAAAATCGCCAGTCCTTTGTCGGTTTTGTAGGCGCGGGTGCCTTCGAAGACCCCGTTGCCGTAATGCAGTGTATGGGTCAAAACATGCACCTTCGCCTCGTTCCATGGGATCAGTTTGCCGTTCATCCAGATGGTATCAGCCTGTTTCATTCACTACTCCAAATATGTCGATTCATAGAAAAATTGGTTGATTTTATCTTATAATAGATTAAAACCAGTTTTTGAAAAAGTGATAGGAGATGCAGATGGTTGAAGCGAAAGTATTGATGGGCTCCAAGATGGTGGAAGAGAAGAGGATATCGGAGCGTCGTTCGCCCTATAACGGGGAGGTGGTCTCGACCGCCCCGGTATGCGATGCCGACGATGCCAGGGCCGCTTTGAAAATCGCCAAGCAGGCTTTCGAGAGAAACAGGCAGATTCCGCTTTCGCGCAGGATTGCCTGGCTCAGGGATGTGGCGAAGCGGATACGGGATGAGCGGGAACTTTTCGCGAAAACGATCACGGACGAGATCGGAAAACCGATCATGTTCAGCCGCATCGAGGTGGACCGCTGCATCGAGACGGTCGAGCTCACCGCCGATGCCCTGACCCATGTGCGGGGAGAGACGATTCCCGTGGACGCGACGCCGAGCGGCAGAAAAGCGACCGCATTCTGGCGGCGGGTTCCTGCCGGTGTGGTCGTGGCGATCACCCCCTTCAACTTCCCTCTGAATCTCGCGGCCCACAAACTGGCGCCGGCGCTGGGGGCCGGATGCAGCGTTGTGCTCAAACCGACACCGGAGGCGCCCGGCACCGCCTATCTTTTCGCCCGCGCTTTTATCGAAAGCGAGTATGCGGTGGAGGATATGCTCAGCCTCGTCTATGGCGATGCGGAAGTGGGAAGTGCGCTGGTTGGCAGCGACATCCCGCGGGTTATCAGTTTCACGGGCAGCGTGCCGGTAGGCCACATCATCACCAAAACGGCCGGAATCAAGAAAATAAGTCTCGAGCTTGGAGGCAACGCCGCCACGTTCGTCGAAAGGAGCGCCGATATCGCCCATGCCGCCGCCCGGTGCGCCTTTGGCGCCTTCGTCAACAGCGGGCAGGTCTGTATCTCTTTGCAGCGCATCTACGTCGATGCCGCCATCTACGACCGCTTCGCCGAAGCGATCGCCCAAGAGACGAAAAAGCTCAAGGTCGGAAGCCCCTACGACGACGATACCTTCATGGGGCCGCTCATCAACGAGGAGGCGAAAAAGCGGGCGATGAAATGGGTCGAAAGCGCCAAAAAAGAGGGCGCACGAGTCATCGCCGGCGGCGAACTGGTCGAGGGCATCTTCGCCCCTACGGTCATGGCCGACGTCACCGAGGAGATGGCCATCGTCTGCGAAGAGGTTTTCGCCCCGATCGTCAGCCTCGTCAAAGTCGAAAGTTTCGATGAAGCGGTGCAAAAGATGAACGACTCCCCCTACGGCCTGCAGTTTTCGATCTTCACCAACGACCTGCAGATGACGCAAAGGGCGTTGGATCGTTTCGAGTGCGGCGGCATCGTCGTCAACGATGTCCCCACCGTGCGCTTCGACATCCAGCCCTACGGGGGCATGAAACTCTCCGGTGTCGGCCGTGAAGGCCCGCAGTTTGCCCTGGAAGAGTTTACGGAGATCCAGTCGGTGGTGATTTTCTGATGGCGAAAAAAGTGGCCGTCAGCGCCTGTCTTGCCGGGAAGAACTGCCGCTACAACGGGGAGCCCAAAGGCAACCCGGCGCTGATCGAAAAACTTGAAAAGCAAGGGTGCGAGATCGTCTATTTCTGTCCCGAAGACACCTGCTTCGGCACACCCAGGGAGGCGATGGACCTCACCGTCACCGACGAAGGCGTCAAAGTCCTGACCAAGTTCACCAAAATCGACCGCACCGGCCCCATCGCCGACTACGCCCAAAAATTTTTCGACGAACACGAAGATTTCGACCTTTTCATCGGCAAGGCCCGAAGCCCCAGCTGCGGCGTGGCCACCGGCAAGCTCTATGACGAAGAGGGAAATCTCATCAGCGAAAAAGAGTCGGGCATCATGGCCGCCGAAGCCAAAGCCCGCGGGATCAAGGCGGTGGATGACGAAAGTTTGATTGAGAAAAAATCTGATGACAAGATGTGATGGCTGAATCAACGATTGTTCGAATGTATAAAACAGTTTCGAAGAGAGTAAAGAAAATTCAAAAAAACGACATCAGGATGTTTTGTCATCTCAAACTCTTTGATTTTGAAGTTTTGGTCAGAATGCAGAGGAATTTTGTATCCATAAATTATGGCCTCTCATCTATTGCGTAACAAAAGAGGGTTTTGATTGCATAGAATATATGTACAAGTTAATAAACGAGATACTCAATCTTCTATTCATTTCAGCGTATCGGAAGCTGTTGCCCGAATCGGGTCGTTTTGAAGAGAAAGTTTTTATCTCTTTTTGAACTGCTGCATCCACTCCAGGTTCTCTTCGACCATGTTGTCATATTTTCGTTCGAGCTCTTTTTTGATGGAGGCGAGCTCTTCGCGGGTGAAGTAAGCGAGGTAGTCGGGGTTGATCGTCGTGTCGTTGCCGTCGAAGCTGAGCAGTTTTTCGATCTCTTTTAAAAGATCTTCTTTTTCCGTGTTTTGCATAAATGCTATACTACCAAAAATTTTACATTGGGAGGAAAGCGATGGTTGAAGTGGGTCAGAAAGCACCGGAATTTTGCCTGCTAAATCAGGATAACGTCGAAATCTGTCTGCGCGATCTGAAAGGCAAATGGGTCGTGCTCTATTTCTATCCGAAAGATCTTACGCCCGGATGCACGACCGAGGCGTGTGAATTTACCGAGGCGATGCCCGATTTCGAGGCGCTCGATGCGGTGATTTTGGGCGTGAGCCCCGACTCGCCCGAAAAGCATCAAAAATTCATCGAGAAGAAGGGGCTTAAGATCACGCTGCTCAGCGAAGAGAGCAAAGATGTGCTCAAGGCCTATGGCGCGTGGGGCCTCAAGAAGCTCTACGGCAAGGAGTACGAAGGGGTGATCCGCTCCACATTTCTCATCGACCCCGAAGGGAGGATAGCGGCGGTCTGGCCGAAGGTGCGGGTGAAAGGGCACGTGGAAGCGGTGAAGGCGAAGCTTGAAGAGCTTGAAAATGGTGAAAAGTAAAAAGTGTCGGCATGGCCGCTTTGCGGCCCTCCATGTAAAGATAGCGTTGCTTTGAGCGGCGTTCGTCTATACACTTTTGAAAAGCTTAATTTCAGGTCTGTTTTAGTAAAATTGCACTCCATTTTCTTGTGTACCCGACGATAACACGATTTTTAACGCTGTGTCGTCCCGTCTTGAAAACGCCAATGTTTTCGAAGCTTCGGAAGGGTACAGGGAGCGATGAGTCCCTGCCAAAAAGGCAAGCTTTTTTGGTACGGAAAAATGGAAACCTCACATGTGTCAATCCTTGACAGGTTGCGCATTTTTCGCGTTGATGGGCACAGAGGAACGTCTTTTGACGTAAAAACCTGGCCATATGGCACAGTACAAATTTATCTCAAGGAGAACCCATGGTCACCATGAAGGACCTGCTCGAGTGCGGTATGCACTTTGGACACCAGACACGTCGTTGGAATCCGAAAATGAAGAAATTCATCTTCGGCGTACGAAAAAACATCCACATTATCGACCTGCAGAAGACGCTTCGCTACTTCCGTTACACCTACAACGTCGTTCGCGACGCGGCGGCGGAAGGCAAGACCGTCATGTTCGTAGGCACCAAAAAACAGGCGCGCAACGCGATCGTCGAGCATGCGCAGCGCTGCGGCATGCCTTACGTTCAGACCCGCTGGCTCGGCGGTATGCTCACCAACTACCAGACCATCCGCAAATCGATCCGCAAACTCGAAGTAATCGAAGAGATGCAAGAGAGCGGAAAGATGGACCTTCTGACCAAAAAAGAGGCCCTGATGCTCCAGCGCAAAAAAGAGAAACTCGAAAATTATCTCGGCGGTATCCGCAACATGAAAAAACTTCCCGACTACCTCTTTGTGATCGACGCGGTCAAAGAGCGCATCGCGATCAAAGAGGCGCGCCGTCTCGGTATCCCGGTCATCGCGCCGCTGGATACCAACTGCGATCCCGATGTCATCGACTACCCGATTCCGGGCAACGACGACGCGATCCGCTCTATCCAGCTTTTTTGCCGTGAAATGGCGGACGCAATCATCGAAGGACGCGAGCTTGCGGCTCAGGAAGCCGAAGAGGAGGAAGCCGTCACGGAAGAGGAGATGGCGGCCGTGACAGAAGAAGCGGTGGCGGAAGGCGAAGCGGAAGCTGCCGAAGCGACCGAAGAAACCGAAGGAGAGTAACCGATGGCAGCAGTAACAGCAGCAATGGTCAAAGAACTCCGCCAGATGACCAACGCGGGGATGATGGACTGTAAAAAAGCGCTCACCGAAACAAACGGTGACATGGAGGCCGCCGTTGAGTGGCTTCGCAAAAAAGGGCTCAGCAACGCCGCGAAAAAGGCGGGGCGCGTGGCCAGCGAGGGTGCGATCAGCATCGAAATCAGCGACGATCACCGCAAGGGAACGATCGCCGAGATCAACTCCGAAACCGATTTTGTGGCCCAGAACGACAACTTCAAATCGCTCGTGAAAAAAGCGACACGCCACGTTCACTGCTCGACGGCGACGACGGTTGAAGACCTGCTGCAGACAGAGATTGACGGCACCACCTTCGAAGAGTATCTCAAAGGCGAGATCGCCAAAATCGGCGAAAACATCGTCATGCGCCGATTCGTTACCGTAGATGCGGGCGAAAACGGAACCGTCGAAGGCTACATCCACGGCAACGGAAAAGTGGGGGTCCTCGTCGCCGCCAAGTGCGACAGCGACAAAACCTGCGAAGCGATCCGCCCCACACTCAAAAACATCGCTATGCACATCGCCGCGATGAATCCTGCCTACCTCGACGAAGAGGCCGTGCCCGCCGAAGTGATCGAGAAGGAGAAGGAGATCGCGGTCGAACAGCTTAAAAAAGAGGGCAAACCCGAAAAGATCTGGGACAAAATCATCCCAGGCAAAATCAAGCGGTTCCTCAAAGACAACACGCTCGTCAACCAACCTTTCGTCATGGATGACAAGAAAACGGTCGGCCAGGTGCTCGACGAAGCGGCCAAAGAGGCGGGCGGAACGGCGAAAATCGTCGAATTCATCCGTTTCGAACTTGGCGAAGGCATCGAAAAGAAAGAGGAAGATTTCGCAGCGGAAGTTGCGGCGCAAATGGGCAAATAACATCCCATGCCTCTTTCTGACCCTGCCGGGGCGTCCGACGCTCCGGTGCTCCTCGAAGCCCACGGGCTTACCCATGCATTCGACTATACCCTTTTTGAAAACATCGATCTGACCATTCGTGAGAATGAGAGAGTCGCGGTTGTCGGTGTCAGCGGCAGCGGCAAATCGACGCTGCTGCACATTCTTGCGACACTGTTGAAACCGCAGCGCGGCGATGTTCGCCTGCTGGGGTCGGACATCTACTCCCTCACTGCCCGCGAGCAGCTTGCGATACGGCGGTACGAGATAGGTATCATCTTTCAGTTCCACTACCTTTTCAAGGGGATGAGTGCCGCCGAAAATATCGAAATCGCCACATTACTTGGCGGAACGGAGCCGGACGGGGAACTGCTTGAACGACTCGGCATCGAGAAAGTTATCGAGCAGAGGGTGACGGAACTTTCGGGAGGGCAGCAGCAGCGTGTTTCCATCGCGAGGGTCCTGGCCAAAAATCCGCGCCTCATTTTCGCCGACGAGCCCACCGGCAACCTGGATGACGAGACGGCCCATATCGTCATGGATGCGATCTTCGACCATGTGGAGAGAGTCAAGGGCATGCTTTTTCTGGTCACGCACGACAGACGCATCGCAGAAAGCTGTGACCGGATCTATCGGCTTGAACATACGAGACTGGAGCCGATTCGGTGAGCTGGTACAGCCTGCTCCAGCCCGATCACATCTACACCTTTTTGCTCCTCTTCGTCCGGCTTTCGACACTCTTTGTCTTTCTTCCCTTCTTCAGTCACATGTCGGTCTCCCCTTCGATCAAAGCGGCATTCGCCTTCTATCTTACCCTCGTGCTCTACCCCATCGTTCAGACAACGCCGGAACCCGCAAGCGTCGGGCTCTTTTTCGCCGCCCTCTTTTCGGAAATCGTCATGGGGCTGATTGCCGGTGTGGTCTTGAATATCGTTTTCGGGATTTTCGCCTATGCCGGCGAACAGATCGCTTTTGTCATGGGGTTTTCGCTGGCGAGCGTCATCGATCCGCAAAGCCAGATACAGTCCCCGCTCGTCAGCCAGTTTCTCACGATGATGGCCCTGCTGATTCTGCTGGCATTCGACGGGCACCACATGATGCTGATCTGGATGGTGAAGGCTCTGAAAGGGGCGCCTTTGGGGGGACTGGTGCTCGATCCGAAGATGTTCGACTATGTCATGGGCGCGATGGGCAATCTTTTTATGCTCGGATTCTCCGTCGCCTTTCCGATCGTGGCGCTCTCGCTGCTTTCTGATATCATTTTCGGAATGCTGATGAAGACGATGCCCCAGTTCAACCTGCTCGTTGTCGGTTTCCCCATCAAAATCGCCCTTTCGCTTATGGTCTGGATGGCCGTACTGGGTTCGATGATGCTTCTTTTCAAGAGGGAGTTCGTAGATGCGGTCGGTGTTTTGATGAAGTGGATAGGAGGATGACGCCCGAAGGGGGAATGGAAACCGCCAAGGGCGTCAGTAGGGTGTTGCCGAGCGCATCATTCTTTCGAAGGAGCGCTCCAGGCGTTTTGCCGCAGCGTAATCGTCGATGAAAAGGATGACTTCGTAATTCTTCCCAAAAGCGGAATAGGTCCAATTGGCCGATCCAAGGACGACATGGCGACTGTCGACCACCATCATTTTCATGTGCATCAGCGCCCGGTCGCCGTCGGGATCGCGGTAGGGCTTGCCCGCCAGAAGCATTGTTTCGATGTTTCTGTATTTCGCGAGGTAGCCGAGCTGGCTTTTGCGGTTGCGCAGGTTGGCCGACCTGTCGAAAATAATGCGTATCTTTACTCCCCTGCGGGCCGCATTTTTCAGATGTTTCGCAATGGTTTTGTGGGTGAAGCTGTAGATGGCGGCGTCGATACGGTCGTGAGCGTTGTCGATCGTTTTGGTGAGTGTTCTCAGGGCGTCGCGCGCTTCGTAGGGAAGAGTGAAAAGACGGCTTTTGGCAGGCTGGGCCGAAGCGGCGGCCAGGAGTGCCAGGAGTATGATGAGCGGCCGGAAGATACGCATGTATGATCCTAAAGGAAAAATAAATGATGTTGATTATACAATAAAACCAGTGTCTGAAACTATCCATATACAAAGGCTTCGAGAATGCGTATACTGTTAATCAATCAGAATCCGATCGTCTCCAAACTGGCAGGACTCAGCGCCCAGAAGTCGGGTTACGAGATCGTGGAAGAGTTTTCTCTCGATGAGATGGAAAGAGGAGACTACGATGTTCTTTTCATCGACAGTGCGAAACTTGACGCAGAGACCCCCGAGACGCTAAAAAGGCGCACGGGTGTCAAACGGACCTGCCTGATCTATGCGGAAGACGAGGAGAAGATACCGGGTTTTGACTACTACATCAAAAAACCCTTCCTGCCGACGGAGATGGTGGATTTGATGGGTGAAATCAACGACGACCTGCTGTTCCCGGAGATGGAAGCGCAGGAGGAAAAGAGCATGGAAGAGACAGCGCCCTCGGAACCGTCGGTGGAGGCGGGGTCGGAACCGGTGGGCGAAGAGCTCGAAAAGGAAGCGGCGTCGGAGGAGGAGAAGATCGTCGGGGCCGAAGATTTCGATATGCTGCTAGAAGAGCTCGAAGCGGAAACGCACGAAGCAGAGAAAGAGGAGGAAGCAGAAGCGGCCGAAGAGGATTTCGAGGCCTTGATGGCTTCACTCGAAGCACAAGAGGGAGCACAAGAGGCCACTCCGGCACCTTCCGCCGCCGAAGAGGAGCCCATTTTCGAAGCGGAGGAAGAGACGAAAGAAGAGGCGGAGGCTATGCCCGAAAAAGCGGAGGCGACCGAAGAGGCCGGTGAAGCGTTTGATTTCGACAAACTGCTCGAGGAGGTCGAGGTTACGGAGGAGACGGAAACGGCAGAGGGTGCCGAAGAGGATTTCGAGGCGCTTTTGGAGGGCTTGGACCTTGAGATAGCGGAAAAAGAGACGGTCGAGGAGGAGCGTGCCGAAACACCGCAGGAGGAGATCGGCGAGGAGGAAGAACCCATCAGTCTGCCCGAGCCGGAAGAGCCGGCGGGCGGTGTGCTTGATGAAGAACTCGTCACCGAAGTGAAAGAGCTTCTCGGAGAAGAGCCCCAAAGCGGCACCGAAGAGGAAGAGGAGCTCACAGAACCCGAATGGCTCGAAGCGGCTCTTTCGGAAGAGAGGGAAGGCGAACCCGAAGAGGCACAGGAGACAGTCGGCGAAAAGGCGGCGGAAGAGGAGATGCCAGAAGAGATATCGCTGGAGGAGATCGAGGGCCTGGAGATGTTGGAGGATGAGACGCCGCAGCTTCCGCAAAGCGATGAGTTCGCCCAGATTTCAGAAGAAGAGCTCGGTGCCGTTCTTGGTGAGGAGATTGCCGAAGAAAGCGGTGTTCTGAGCGAGCCCGCGGCAGAGAAGCAGATCGAAAAAGAGGAGCTTCAGGCGGCAGAGAAAGAGGAGAGGCCGGCCGCGACGGGAGCGGAGGGTGTACTCATATCCCGACTGCTCGGCACCGATCCCGAAGCGCTGCGCAAACTCCTCGCCGGTGCAGAGATCACTATCAACATCAGCTTTCCGAAGGATGTGTGATAGATGAGTAACTTTGGATCGATTCTGATCATATCGGGCCCCAGCGGTGCGGGAAAGAGTTCGCTGATCAAGGCGGCCGGCGACAAAATAGGCGACTACTACTTCTCCATCTCCACCACCACCCGTGCGCCCCGCGAGGGAGAGCGTGACGGCATCGACTATTTTTTCGTCGACAAGGAGACTTTCGAAGCCGACATCAGGGCCGGAGAATTTCTGGAGTATGCGCAGGTGCATGGCAACTACTACGGAACCTCTCTCAAACCGGTCCGCGAAGCACTGGAAGCGGGGAAGCTGGTCATCTTCGATATCGATGTGCAAGGACACGCCATCGCCCGGGAGCGGATGGGAGACCTGATCACCTCTGTTTTCGTGACGACGCCGACACTCGAAGAGCTAAAACGGCGGTTGAAACACCGCGGGACGGATAATGAGACGATCATACAAAACCGTATCGAAAACGCCCTGATAGAGATCGAGTACATCACCGCCTACGATTTCCTGATCGTCAACGACGATTTCGAAAAGGCTCTCGACTCCTTCATCGCCGTCGCCAAGGCCGCCCGCCTCAAAAAAGGCCGCAAACAGGCCCTGCAGTTCATCAACAAATGGCGGGGCCAATGAAAGAGACGACATAAGGCCTGCAACAGGCAACGATCGATATAATAAATCGAAATTTTTCAATAACGAAAGAGGAGAAAAATATGGGTATGCCATCAATGCCGGAACTGCTAGTCATTCTTGCGATCGTCGTATTGCTTTTCGGAGCCAAAAAGATCCCGGAACTCGCCAAGGGAATGGGCAGCGGCATCCGAAACTTCAAAAAAGCGATGAAAGAGGATGAAGAGGAGGAGCTTGCAGCTTCCGCAAAGGCCGAAAAGCAGGTTGAACAGAAGGCCGAAACGGCTGAAACCTCCAAAGCAGAAGAGAAGAAAGAGGCCTGATTCGCTTTGAAAAAACGCGTCTACGAAGTTCTTCGAAAACATATCGACCATCCGGTTGTCCTGGAAAAACCGAAAGACAAAAAGTTTGGCCATTACGCCACGCCAATCGCTTTCTCTCTCGCGAAAACCCTTCGCAGAAACCCGATGCAGATCGCCGAAGAGCTGGCGGAAAAGCTTCGGGAAGAGGAGATGTTCGAAAAGGTCGATGCACTCAAAGGCTACGTCAATATCAAACTCAGCCACGCCTTTTTGAACGAGTATGCTGTCTGGGCGCTTGAGCATGAAGAGGATTTCGGAAAGGGCGAAAACGGCCATTCCATCCTTCTGGAATTCGTGAGCGCCAATCCGACGGGTCCCCTGCATATCGGGCACGCCCGCGGGGCGGTATGGGGCGATGTTCTGGCGCGCATCGGAACGCATGTGGGGCATCGCATCGAGCGTGAGTACTATGTCAACGATGCGGGCAACCAGATCTATCTTCTGGGGCTTTCGGTCTATCTGGCAGGACGCGAGGCGGTTCTCGGCCTGGATGTGACATGGCCGCAAGAGTATTACCGCGGAGAGTATATCGTTGATCTTGCCCAAAAAGCCGTCGATGCGCTCGGCGAAGAGAAGTTCATGGACGAAAGTTACATTCCCGAGATTTCCGAGTGGGCGAAAGAGAGGATGCTCGAACTGATCAACAGCAATCTCGCGGAGGTGGGCATCTTTTTCGACCATTATGTGAGCGAAAAGTCGCTTTACGAAAGATGGGACGAGATTTTGACGAAACTGGCCGACGCGGGGGCCGTGTACGAAAAAGACGGAAAATGGTGGCTCAAATCGACCGAACACGGGGACGAAAAAGACCGTGTCGTGGTCCGTGAAGACGGGCGGCCCACCTACTTGGCCGGTGACATCATCTACCATTATCTCAAATTCGAGCGCGGGTACGACCACTACATCAATATCTGGGGTGCCGACCATCACGGCTACATCGCCCGCGTCAAAGCGGCCATCGCCTTTTTCGGGTACGACCCCCAGCGACTTGAAATCATTCTTTCACAGATGGTTTCGCTGCTCAAAGGGGGCGAACCCTACAAGATGTCCAAACGAGCCGGCAACTTCATTCTGATGCAGGATATCGTCAGGGAGATCGGTCCCGATGCCCTGCGTTTCATCTTTCTGACCAAAAAGAGCGATACCCATCTGGAATTCGATGTGGAGGATCTCAAGAAAAAGGACAATTCCAATCCCATCTACTACATCAACTACGCCCATGCACGGGTCTTCTCTCTTTTCGAGAAGGCGGGCAGAAGCCAGGAAGAGGTTTTTAATGCGCCGCTTGAAGGTCTGAACGAGGATGCGTACGATCTGCTCTTTACGGCGCTCATCCTGCCGGAGGTGCTGGAAGACGCTTTCGAAAGCCGCCAGCTTCAGAAAGTGACCGATTATCTGAAGTATCTCGCCGGCAAATACCACAAATTCTACTATGACAACAAAGTCCTCGGTACGCCGAACGAAGACAAACTGCTCAAGCTGTCGGCAATGGTCGCACTCTCTTTGCGTGTCGGTCTTAGAATGCTGGGCATCACCGCGATGAAGAGGATGTGACAAGCCTTTTTACGGGGTGTTTGAGTAAATCTGGAACACTCTTTGCTTCAAAAGTGTTCCAAGAGCCCCGACGAGTTAGCTTGCAACTGTTCCGGTCCAGTCGGGGCTCTGTCGATCAATCGTTCGACTCCTTTTTCCCCAGCGAATCGAGAAACTCTTCCAGGTTGTATTTGGCACGGTATTCGGGAACCATAAGGTGGATCATGATGTCCCCCAGGTCGACGACGGTCCACTGCTCGCCCTCTTCGGTGGCGACGAAGGTTTCCCCCGCCGGCTTGAGCTCCTCCTTGAGGTAATCGAGCAGCGCCAGGGTGTGCTTGTCTCCCAGTGTCGTGGCGATAATGACGGCCTGGGTCAGGTACTCTTTGTCATGCAGATCGAAAACCTGGATATCTTCCGCTTTTTTCCGGTCAAGAAGATCGACGATTCTGTCGATACGCTCCTGCATCTGTTTATTCAAATAGACTCCCTTTGTTCAGTTTTTGACTTTCTGTTTATAAAATTCCGTGACTTCCTCCCGGATCGCTTCGGGAATCCATGCCGGATCGATCTTTTCCCGCAGTGCTGTCGAACTGATCGGCATATCGATGTCGAGCCGGATGAAGCCTTCGGGTATCGGTTCGTCGTTTCGTGTCGCCACCACCCATCTCACTTTTTCGTTCAATTCGTCGAAACGGTGCCATTTGTGGAGATCTTTCAGGTTGTCGGCTCCGATAATGAAATAGATTGTATCAAAAAAGCGGGCAAAATGGTTGACCGTGTCGATCGAGTAGGAGGGTCCCTCTTTTTTTATTTCGAAGTCGCTTATCTCGATACGCGGATCGAAAGCCGCGATCTTTCCAAGCCATTTGAGACGAAGCTTCGGCGGCGCCCTGTGCCCTTTTTTAAAAGGACTGATGAAAGCCGGTACGACGATGAGCTTGTCGATATCCAGCTTTTCCAGCGCTTTTTTCATGATTTCGAGGTGCCCAAGATGCGGGGGATCGAAACTGCCTCCAAAGATCGCGACGCTCTTTTTTTTCTCTCTTTTCACTTCCGCTGCCCGATATCCCTGTTTTAATGATGATTATACACTTCATTTGATAAAATCGTCGTAATTTTCTTGACAAAGGATGCGGCATTGGCTTTGAGAATCGCGATCAACGGATACGGACGCATCGGGCGGAGTGTCGCACGCATCATCTCCAAGCGTGACGATGTGGAGCTGGTTGCGATCAACGACCTCGCCGATCCGAAGACGCTGACATATCTGACGAATTTCGACAGTGTCCACGGTCCGCTCGACGAAGAGGCGGTACTGGAGGGTGATCGGCTCATAATCGGCGGACAGAGCGTGCGGGTCTTCAGGCATCCCGATCCTGCCGATCTGCGCTTCGCCGAAGCGGGGGCGGAAGTGGTGCTCGAGTGCAGCGGACGTTTTCTCAGAAGCGATATCGTGCAGACACATATCCGCCACGGGGCCAGGCGGGTCATCATCTCCGCGCCCGCCGAGGATGATACACCCACCTATGTCTTCGGCGTCAATGCGGATGCCTACAAAGGGGAACCGGTCGTCTCCAATGCCAGCTGCACCACCAACTGCCTGGGGCCCATCGCCAAAACGATCGATGAAATCTACGGCATCCGGACCGGTCTGATGACGACGATTCATGCCTACACCGGCGGACAGAACCTGATGGATGCACCGACCTCCCGGGATTTGCGCCGCTGCCGCGCCGCCGCCGTGAATCTCGTTCCCACGACGACGCATGCGGCCGAGGCGATCTACAAAGTGCTTCCGAATCTCAAAGGCAAACTCCACGGTCAGAGTGTCCGGGTCCCGACACCGGATGTCTCTTTGATGGATCTTGATCTGGTTTTGGAAAAAGAGACGAGCGCGGAAGAGGTCAATCTTCTGTTTCTGGAAAAATCAAAAGGGGAGTTGCGGGGAATTCTGGGTGTGGACGAGAAATACGGTGTCAGCCAGGATTTCTGCGGCGATACCCGAAGCGCCATCGTCTCGGCCGACCTGACACAGGTGATCGGAGGGAATATGCTCAAAATCATGGCATGGTACGACAACGAATGGGGGTATGCTAACCGACTGGTCGATATGGCACTGCACATTACCCAGTAGGTGGGCCTTTTTTCAACCAAAATATGGCACAATTGATATATAAAACAATTCAAAACAAAGGACAACGATGAAGCTTCTTACGATAAAAGATCTTGAACTCGCCGGAAAAAAAGTCTTTATACGATGCGACTTCAACGTGCCGCTGGATGAGTATGGCAACATCACGGACGATCGCCGCATCCGCGCGGCGCTTCAGACGATCCGTTACTGCCTCGACCATGAATGCGCCATCATTCTCGCCAGCCACATGGGGCGGCCGAAGGGAGAATTCAACGAGAAATACTCACTCAAACCTGTGGCGAAACGTCTGCAGGCGCTGCTGCATCATGACGTTGTCCTCGCAAAAGACGTGGTAGGCCCCGATGCCACGGCCAAAGCCAGAGATCTCAAAGAGGGGGAGATACTGCTTCTTGAGAATGTCCGTTTCGAACCGGGCGAGACGAAAAACGACATGGAACTGGCGAAGAGATTCGCTTCGATGGCGGAGTATTACGTCAACGACGCCTTCGGTGTCAGCCACCGGGCCCACGCTTCCGTGGAGGCGATCACCCACTTTTTCGACAGCCGGCACAAAGGGGCCGGATTCCTCCTGCAAAAGGAGATCAAATATTTCCACAAACTCCTGAAGAAACCGACACGGCCCTTCATGGCGATCGTCGGCGGTTCGAAAGTTTCCGGCAAGCTCGAGGCGCTCGTCAATCTGCTGCCCAAAGTCGACAAGATGGTGATCGGCGGGGCGATGGCCTTTACGTTCTGGAAAGCCCGCGGCTACGAGGTGGGCAAATCGCTTGTCGAGGATGACCTGCTCGAGGATGCGCGCCACATCATGGACGAAGCGAAGCGGCTGGGGGTCAAATTCTACCTGCCGGTCGATTTTGTCGTCGCCCCGGAGTTCAAGGAGGATGCGCCGGTCAAGTACGTCACCTTTCAGGAGATTCCCGAAGAGTGGATAGGGCTCGATATCGGTCTTTCATCCACACGCCTTTTCCGAGAGGCGCTCGGAGACTGCCAGACGATTCTGTGGAACGGCCCGATGGGAGTCTACGAGATGGACAAATTCGCGCGCGGCAGCTTCAAACTGGCCAACTACGTGGCGGAGTCCTACGCCACCAAGATTATCGGCGGCGGTGACACGGCCGACCTGATCCAGCGGGTGGGCGTCGATGACGAAATGACCTTCATCTCCACCGGTGGCGGCGCAAGCCTCGAACTGATGGAAGGCAAAAATCTGCCGGGTATCGCGGCACTGCAGGTGGAAGGGTCCGAGGATGAGTAGAAAGATACTCGCCGCCAACTTCAAGACCAACCATACCCGCGCTTCGACACGGGAGTATGTCGCGGCGCTCGATGCCGCGATGGAAAAGATGGGTTACGGGGGTGAAACCTACATCTTCCCGCCGGCCACCGCACTCGATCGTTTCGAAACGAAAAACGACATTCGCGTCGGCGCTCAGAATGCGTACCCGACGGTCAAAGGCTCCTTCACAGGGGAGATTGGTCTTGAACAGCTGGGTGAATTCGGTATCGAAACGGTGCTGGTGGGCCACAGCGAACGGCGCCATATTCTTGGCGAATCCCAGGCTTTCATCGCGCAGAAATACGCCTGGTTCAAGGAGCAGGGCTTCACCATCTTCTACTGTATTGGCGAGCCGCTGGAAGTGAGAGAAGCGGGTGACGAAGCGGTCCGCCGCTATCTGGTGGAGCAGTTGGAAGGCATCGATACCGCCTACAGCAAACTGATTCTCGCCTACGAACCGGTCTGGGCCATCGGAACAGGAAAAACCGCCACCCCCGACCTGATCGAAACGACCCACGCGATGATCAAACGGTTCAGCGACCGCCCGCTTCTGTACGGAGGCAGCGTCAAACCGGCCAACATCGAAGAAATTTTGAGTGTGGAGGGCTGCGACGGCGCACTGATCGGCACGGCGAGCTGGGAAATCTCCAGCATGGTCTCCATGTTGGAAATCAGTGAAAAACTAAAAACTAAAAACTAAAAGTTGGGGTGAACCGCTTCGCGGACGATTTTCGATGAGAGAGAACGAAAGTCTGGTCAGGGGCAAAAGTTACAAATTTGCATTACGAATCATCAAGCTTTGCCGCTGGCTTCAGGCCGAGCGAAGTGAATATATCTTAACCAAGCAACTTATGCGAAGCGGCACGGCGATAGGTGCTTTGATCTATGAAGCGGAGTTCGCCCAATCGAAAGCCGATTTCGTCAACAAACTCAACATAGCACTCAAAGAGGCCAATGAAACGAACTACTGGTTGATGCTTTTACATGATGCTGAATACATTAATGATAAAATGTTTCAAAGCATCGAACCGGACAACAAAGAACTGATAAAACTTCTGGTCTCGAGCATTAAAACGTTGAAGACATCAGGTTGAAAACCAAAGATTAAAAATAGAAGCGGCAAAGCCGCATCCTGAGTTTTTAGTTTTTAGTTTTTAACTTTTAGTTTGAAAGGTTTTCTATGATCATGAAAGGCAAACGCGGTCTCATCGTCGGGGTCGCCAACAACAAATCCATCGCCTACGGCATCGCCAAGGCGTGCCATGCGCAGGGTGCCGAGCTGGCTTTTACCTATCTCAACGACGCGCTCAAAAAGCGGGTCGAGCCGATCGCGGCGGAGTTTGGCAGCGACATGGTCTATCCGCTCGATGTAAGCAAGCCCGAAGAGTTCGAGGCATTGGCGGAGGCGCTGAAAGAGAGGTGGGGAACCTTCGATTTTGTCGTCCATGCCGTCGCCTTCGCGCCCAAAGAGGCGCTGAGCAACCCTTTCGTCGAAACGACGCGGGAGGCTTTCAACATCGCCATGGAGATTTCGGTCTACAGTCTCATCGAACTGAGCCGCTATATGCTGCCGATGCTCAATGAAGGCGCTTCCATTCTGACGCTCAGCTATCTTGGAGCCGAGAAATACGTTCCCAACTACAACGTGATGGGCGTCGCGAAAGCCGCGCTGGAGGCGTCGGTGCGCTATCTGGCGGCGGACCTTGGCCCCCACAGGAAGATTCGGGTCAACGCCATCAGCGCCGGGCCCATCAAGACCCTGGCCGCCAGCGGCATCGGCGACTTCAGGTTCATTCTCAAATGGAACGAAGCCAACGCGCCCCTGCGTGAAAACGTCACCATCGACGAAGTGGGCAACAGCGCGATGTACCTGTTGAGCCCCCTGGCCAGCGGTGTGACAGGCGAAGTGCTCTACGTCGATGGCGGCTACCATATTATGGGTATGGCGGCCGTCGACGAGGATGAAGAAGGCAAAGCGGTTTTAAATTGGGACAAAATGTACAATCAATAGCCCAGTACCCCTCGGGTATGGGCTCTCGGGTTTTGAAAGAGACATCGATAACGATTTTCAACCAAACGGAAAATTGGAAAAATGGGCCCATTTACTTGACACATGCCCGCTACCCAATGCCATAGGTAAACAATTCTTACAAAAAGTTAACAAAAAGTAAACAAATAAGAAATTCTAACAGTCTCTTAAGCGTTCACTGTTATAATGCCGCCTGCAAGCTAACAAACTCAAAATCCTAAGGAGTAGGAATGAAATTTGCAAAACTGAGCCTCGCGGCTATCATGGCAATGGGCATCAGCGCGTTCGCGACTGATATCAAAGTGGACGGCGACGTCAAAGTGTTCTACGGTACTAACGATGCCGATGAGTGGGCTGGTGCACTGGCCGGTCACGCACCTGAAGATTCAGGTCTTTTCAAGCAGGATAACTCGTATGCCAACGCCGCTTTCCGAATCGGTATGACGGCAAACGACATGCCGGCCGGTTTGACAGGACGCATCAGCCTGACACTGCTGGAAACGTTGGGTCTTGAAAGCAGCATCGTTTCCGATGTTTGGGCCGGCAATCATGTTGGCAGCCAAATCTGGTTTGACGAAGCGAACATCAAAGGTACGGTTTTCGACAAAACGACTGTTATCGCAGGTCGCCAATACCTCGATACCCCGATGGTTTTCTCCGAAAAATGGAACATCGCAAGCAACAGCTACGATGCGGCGGTCGTTGTTGACCAGCACATCGAGAAGACCGCTTTGGTCGCTGCATGGGTTATGCGAAGCAACGTCAACGGTATCAATACCGTATCGACTGAAGAGCGATTCGGTGGTCAGACTTTCGATACTTTCCCCGGCGCTTTCGGTAGTGATGCCAACGGAGCGTATGCATTTGGTGCCGTCACAAGCCTGATTCCCTACACAACCGCACAAGCCTGGTACTACAGTGTCGATTCCATCGCCGATGCCTATTGGCTGCAGGCAGATGTCAAACCGGCTATCGGCGAAGACATGAATCTTGAAATCGGTGGTCAGTTCGCCGGTACTATGCTCGGTGACGGCATGGCGAAAAAACTGGGTCTGAATGACACTGATGATGCGACCGTCTGGGCTGTAAAAGTCGGTCTTGACATTGCCGGAGCACGAATTTCCGGAGCTTACTCTTCTGTTGACAAAGGTGATGTCGGATTTGCCAACGTCGGTGGTGCGCAGTCCAAGCTCTATACCGAAGCATGGTGGAACTACGGCTATGTATCTGCGACAGATACAGATGCTTACAACATCACTGCTGAATACAGCTGGGCGGACGTTGCCGATTTCGGTGCTTATTACACTTACAGCGAGCAGGATAAAAAGACTGCCGGTACTGCAGATGACAAAGAAATGACCGAGTTCGCATTGACTGCAAGCAAATCTTTCGGTGCATTTGATACATCACTGGCTTATATCTATACAGATGCCGATGATCAAAATGACGGTGACAGCTACAACACGCTGCAAGTCTACCTGACTTACAACTTCTAATTCAGGCGTTACCGCATTTTTTCAGGCCGCTCTTCGGAGCGGCCTTTTTTTATGCCCTGTTTTTACCTCTTTTGGTTATAATGCATCCAAAAAGATCGAGGTACAAACCATGAAAAAGACTCTTCTGCTCTCTCTGCTTGTCATCGCGCTTTCTGCCGGCCAATACGCCAGACTCAAGGATGGTACTGTTATCATTCTCAAAGACGACGGCACATGGGAAAAGGTCGAAACAAGACTGCCGAACGAAAAAGCCGAACCGCTCCCAGCTTCTGCGGCTACACCTGCAACTGCGGGCCACACTCCCGAAACCACCGCAACCCCAATCTCTTCTCGACAAAATCAAAATCCACTGGTTCTCGATTATATGAACAAACTTGAAGGTGTATGGGAAAGTGCCGACGGTAAACTGAAATATATCATCGAAAAAGATAAGGCAACATTCGTTGATGGCCGGAAAAAACGTTCGGGCAGCTATAAGATACAGAATATCAAACCAAATGAAAGGGAATTTGTTTTGAATATTGCGGAATTTGGTTCAGCAGGCTACTTTTCTTTCGGAGGCATTTTGCGGAAACTCGCCTTTTCACCCGATTTCAGCTCGTTGACGGACTATTCGGCCACCATCCCGACCGAATTGAAAAAGGTCAGATAAGTTGAAAAATTTTTCACTTTTCACTTTTCGCTTTTCCCTCTGAAAGATGCCTCTTTTTTTGCGAAAACTGCTCTACATTGGCGGGATGCTGCTGCTCATCTCGCTCATCTCCTTTCTTGTGATTCACGCCGCACCCAACAGTTTTTTTGCGGCGGGCGAACTCAACCCCAACATCACGAAAGAGTCCATCGAGCATCTCAAGGCGGTTTACGGGCTGGACAAATCGCTGTGGGAGCAGTACCTTCGCTGGATTTGGGCGATGTTGCATCTTGATTTCGGCCTCTCCTTCGCCAGCGGCAAGGGGGTGACGGAGGAGATCGCTTCGCGCCTTCCCATCACGCTGACGATGAACCTGCTTTCGATGGTTTTTGTCTTTTTCATCTCCCTGCGTCTGGGCATCAAAGCGGCATTGAAACAGCAGTCACCGACTGACCGGAGCATCAAGCAGCTTTCGCTGGTCAGTTTTGCGATGCCGTCGTTCTACCTGGCTCTTATTCTTATTCTCGTCTTCGGTTTGCACCTGGGGTGGTTTCCCATCAGCGGACTACAGAGCATCGAACCCAAAACGGGGATGATGAAATGGGTCGACTACGCCTGGCATCTGGCCATCCCCGTTTTTGTCATGGTATTCGGCGGTATCGGAGGGTTGACGATGTATGTTCGCTCGCTGACGCTCGAAATTCTCAAAAGCGATTACATCTTTTTCGCCAAAGCACGGGGCATCGACGAGCAGACGATTCGCAAACGTTTCATCATGCCAAATCTGATGCCTTCCATCATCACGATTCTTGGCCTCTCGTTGCCCGGCCTCATCGGCGGCAGCGTCATCATCGAGTCGATCTTCTCCATCAACGGCATGGGGCTGCTTTTTTACCAGTCGGCACTCAGCCGTGACTATCCGGTTATCATGGGCATTCTGATCATTACGGCCTTTTTGACGTTGCTTGGGAACGTTTTGGCAGATCTGACTCTTTTGAAATTGAATCCTTATGCGGCAAGAGAGTGAATACTCGGCTGCTCGCTATTTCTTCTCACCCGGTTTTGCATTGATTTCGATTCTTTTTGGATAGGCATTGGGTGTGCGGTATTGGAAGGAGTGGATGCAGATAATATACAAATCAAAAAGGAAGTGAAAAATATGGGGGGTAAGCCCGCTTGGAAGCGGGCGTAAGATCACTCTCCAAAAAGCGCTTTGAGGGCGTCGGGGTTGAGAGGTTTTTCCTCTTCGATGCCCCCTTCGGTCGTGGTGCAGGTGGCGGTCGATGCGATCTCGGCGAGTTCGATCTGGTAGCCTGTGAGCATGGAGGCAAGACGAATGTTGATGCCGCTTCGTCCGATCGCTTTGCTCTTCTGGTCGCTCGGGAGGGTGACAACCGCTTTCTCCCCTTCTATTTTCACACTGCTGATGATGGCGGGGCTGAGGGCGCGTGCCACGAAGATCTCCGGGATCGGGGAGTATTCGATGCAGTCGATGTTTTCCCCGTGAAGCTCCTGGCTGACGGCATTGATGCGTACGCCGCGCACCCCGACCGTGGCGCCGACCGGATCGACGCTGGGGCTTGTGGCGGTCAGTGCCACTTTGGCCCGCTCACCGGGAATCCGCGCCGATTTTTCGATGATGACGAGCCCGTCCGCGATTTCGGGCACCTCCTGACGCAGAAGCTCTTCGAGGAATTTCGGCATGGTTCGCGAAATCTCCAGGTGGATGCCGAACTTCTTGTCGATGCCGACGTAGCGCAATATCCCCTTGATCGTCTCACCCACCCTGAAGGATTCTCCTTTGATGCGATTGCGTTTGGGCAGGACGGCCCTGACTTCGTCGATTTCGATGTAGGTATTCTCTTCGCTGTCGACGCGGGTGACCGGTCCGCTGACGATCGTGCCGATCATCGCTTTGTATTTGTTGAACATCTGCTCTTCGACGAAGCGCTGGATATGGTATTCGATTTCGTGGTAGAGCGCCGCCGCCGCGCTGCGCCCGTACTTTTCGAGGTTGATGGGTTCGCCCGTAAGTTCGTCGTCGATTTCGGCATCGGGATCGATCTCGCGGGCCTCTTCGAGCGCGATATACTTTTCCGGTTCGTCCACGAGCCGCGGATCGTCCGCCTCGACGACGGTGATCTTCTGGCGGAGGATATAGGTTTTGTTCACCTCGTCGATTTCGGCATCGTAGTCGCATGTTTCGCAGATGACCCGTTTGGCTGTCTGGACGAGCGCTGTTTTGAAAGCCTCTTTCGCGGATTCGGGCGGCAGCCCTTTTTCGTGGGCAATAGAGTCGATAATATCTATGATTTTTTCCATCCCTTTGACATTTCCTTTTTCTTTTTTTGATTGATTGTTTCTTCTTGCAGCGGTCTATGCAGTCTGTTGAGACGCCAATTATACTGAAAGCAATCTTTAACATTTATAAAAAGTTTACCTTCATTTCGATATAATCGGGCAGTTATTATGCAAAATTTGTGAGGAAACGCGAATGGAACTTAAAGCAGCCAGAACGGAACTGAATGCGAAACCCAAGTCAATCAGTGTCGAGAAGATCGAAAAAGAGCTTGAAAAAGAGGGGCAGAAGATTTTCTATTTCGACAGGGAGAACTCCCACAAGGATTTGATGGAAATGGTCGAGCATTTCGAGCAGAAAGGTTACAGCGTCTATTTTCGGGAGATCCGTTTCGGTCTTGACGAAAACGACTATCTTTACGAGGTGCATATCCTAATCTGATGGCGATGCGTAAAAAATTCTATATCGAGACGCTCGGCTGCGCGATGAACGTCCGCGACAGCGAGCATATCGTGGCGGAGCTGACCCAGAAAGAGGGGTACGAGCCCACCGAGACCCTGGAAGAGGCGGACTTGATTCTCATCAATACCTGCAGCGTGCGGGAGAAGCCCGTCAACAAACTCTTCAGTGAAATCGGCGTCTTCAACAAGCGCAAGAAGGAGGGGGCCAAAATCGGCGTGTGCGGGTGCACCGCCAGTCATCTGGGTGAGGAGATCATCAAACGCGCCCCTTTCGTCGACTTTGTGCTGGGGGCTCGGAACGTCAGCAAGATCACGAAAGTGCTCCATACGCCCAAGGCGGTGGAAGTGGATATCGACTACGACGAGAGCCAGTACGCGTTCGCCGATTTCAGGAGCTCCCCCTACAAAGCCTACGTGAACATCTCGATAGGGTGCGACAAGCAGTGCACCTTCTGCATCGTGCCCCATACCCGGGGCGAAGAGGTGTCGATTCCCGCGGAGCTGATCGTCTCCGAAGCGCGCAGGGCGGCGCGAAGGGGCGCGAAAGAGATCTTTCTGCTTGGCCAGAACGTCAACAACTACGGCCGGCGTTTCAGCGGGGAGCATCCTAGAATGAACTTTACCGATCTTCTCAAAGCGGTGAGCGAGATCGAAGAGGTGGAGCGCATCCGGTTTACCTCTCCCCATCCGCTCCATATGGACGATGCATTCTTGCAGGAGTTCGCCACCAACCCGAAAATCTGCAAATCGATGCATATGCCGCTGCAGAGCGGTTCCACCCGCATTTTGAAGGCGATGAAACGGGGCTACACGAAAGAGTGGTTCCTGGACCGTGCCGCCAAATTGCGGGAGATGGTGCCCGATGTGAGCATCAGTACCGACATCATCGTCGCCTTTCCGGGAGAGACGGATGAAGATTTCGAAGATACGATGGACGTGCTGGAGAGAGTCCGTTTCGAGCAGGTTTTCAGTTTCAAATACTCGCCCCGCCCTCTGACGCCGGCGCAAAATTACGCCGACCAGATTCCCGACGAGATCGGTTCCGAACGGTTGAGTCGTCTTCAGGCGCGGCACGGGGAGATTCTGGACGAGATGAAGGCCGATCGGATCGGGCAGGTGCACGAGGTCTACTTCGAAGAGCTTCGCCCAGGCGGTATGGTGGCCGGACGCTCCGACAACAATATGCTGATCCAGGTGGAAGGGAGCGAAGAGCTGCTCGGAAAAACCGTGCCGGTGAAAATTACGGAAGCGGGGAGGACGAGCCACAGGGGAGCCGTGGTTGCGTAAAAAGTGGCTGCGCCGTCTTGCCGTATGGCTCGTTCCTCCCATCGTCGTGGCGGTGATGTGGCTGCTTTTTTTCACCAACAGAAAACGATGGCATTTCGGTGGGAAGATACCCGAAACGCCTTTTGTCGTCCTTTTTTGGCACGGCGAACTGCTGATGGCTCCCTTCATCTTTCGCAAAGCCGCCCCCAAAAGCCGTGTCAATGTCATGATCAGCGAACATTTCGATGGAGAGATCATCGCCAAAACCATCGGCGCGTTCGGTCTGGCGACGATACGGGGGTCCAGCCGCAAAGGGGCGGCCCGGGTCCTGATGGCGGCACTCAGGAAGATCAAAGAGGGCGAGAGCATAGGGATTACGCCGGACGGGCCGAAAGGGCCCAGGCACACGGTATCCGACGGGGCTATCGTCATCGCGCAGAAAGCGCATGTGCCGATCGTCATACTCAACTGCCTTCCTTCCCGTTACTGGCAGGCGGGAAGCTGGGACCGCTTTGTCATTCCAAAACCCTTCGGTACAATAGAGTATTACGTTTCCGAACCGATCGATATCGCAGGAATGGAGAAAGAGGCGGCGCGGGAACTCATTCGCAAAAGGATGCTGGAACATGCAGTCGAGTAGAATAGTCTACGCTTTGCTGGCTTTGCTGCTGTTGGCGTCGATGGCGGTTTTTGCGTGGATCAATCCCTCCTACCAGAAAGCGTTCGAAGCGAAATGGTACTACTTCATGGGCGATTACGACGAAGCCTACGCGCTGGCGAAAGAGGCCTACGCCCTGGACCCGTACAATCGTATGGCGCTGACGGTGATGACCCAGACGGAAGTGGCGGAGCGCTATCTCGGCTATATCCGGGAGGGTGCCGCGTTTTTGAGGCAGATCGAGGAGATCGCAAACCGGCAGCCCATCAGCAATGCGGACAGAATACGGGTCAAGATGATGTGCGAAGTGATGATCGAACGGTACGAAAAACTGATCGCGACACCCCTGACGGACGAAGAACTCATCGAACGGGCGCGCAATATCTACGAAAAATTCAAAAATCTCTATACGTCGTTGTTTAAGCAAAAATAGTTTAAGATATTGAGATTCAGATCTTAAAAAGGCTTGATGTGGGGAAACTGCAGCGCTATTTCTGGCCGAAAACGGCCTTTCTTTTCTATTTGAACGAAGAGAAGATAGAAGCTGCATTCGGATATATCGAAAAAGACGAGATCGATCTGCAGGAGCGGCGCACCATTCCTTTTGAAAAGAGGTCGGAACTGATCGCCTGGTACGAGGAGATCCGCCGCACCTATCCGAAGACCTACGTCGCCGCGATGCTCGATACGGTCAACCAGGGCGCCCTGCCGCAGTGCAACAAATCGGCCTACGAGCGTTTCGGCGTGGATGCGGCGCTGGTCCATTCGCTCTGTGTCGACGACAAGTGGCTCGCCTATACTTCGCTGGTCGAGATGAAGTGGTTCGAGCAGAAATTCAAAGAGATCGAATTCGACTTTCTCTATTCTCCTTTTGTGCTTCTCTACCGACGGAGCCAGTCGCTCTTCGAAAACGAACCGGCCCTTTATATGCTTCACCAAAAAGGGGTTGTTTTCATGGCGGTCTTTTCGAAAGAGCGCATGTGGTACGCCAACGTGCTGATCGTTTCGGAGACCAGAGCGGAGAGCGAGAGCCTGGGCACGGAAACGGAAGCGGAGGAAGAGGGGTTGGCATTCAATCTCGACATGCTTGGCGAAGAGGATGAGGAGGGAATCGAACCGATCAGCGACATCGATATCCTGGGGGAGTTCAAGGAAGATGTCGGCGAGAATGGGACCGAAATCGGGGATGAGTCGGCCCTCGAGCTTCTCGAGTACAATCTCAATCTCTTCGAGGAGATGAAGGATGCCATCGCGAAGTTCTATCATGACGACCGCTATCCCCACGCTTTTGTGGAGAAGGTCACGATATTCGACATGGATGACCTGGGGAGCGATTTCGTCCGGTATATCGAGGATGAGCTCTTTATGCAGGCGAGTCTCCTTCGTTTCGATCCGATCGATGTGATGACGCTGCTTGTACCCGAAGAGGTAGGAAAATAGGATGCGCTACAGCTTTATACACCCCAAACCGAAAAAACGGCTTGACCAGGAGAGCAGGATTCTTGCGATATTCCTGCTGATCACCCTTCTTCTCGTTCTCGGATTTTCGGCTTTTGTCTATCTGAAGAAGCGTTCGATGGCCGAGGAGATCGTTTCGATGAAGGAGCAGACCCGAATGCTCAAAAAGAAGAGCGAACGCTTCAAAAACGAGATCGCCCGAATCGAACGTATCGCACAGAAGTACGAGATGATCAACACCAACAACACCCTTTTGAAAGAGAGCATCCAGAATCTTTTCGATCTCGTGCCCGACCAGATCACCTTGACCAAAGCAATTCTCGACAGGGAGGGGTTGGTGCTTTATGGTGTGACTCCCTCCAAGGACGTCTACAACTATCTGCTTCTCGCGCCGCTGAAGTCGGTTTTCCAGCGCAATGTCACCACCTTCTATCCTCTTGAAAACGGATGGTGGAGATTCGTGTCGGTCAACGAGGGAAGCATCGAAGCGGGCAGCGAGGTGGAGGAATGAGTCTCAAAGAGATCCGGCTCATACGCCTTCTTGGGTGGGTGCTTTTCTATCTGCTGGTCCTTTTCCTGCTTATTTTCGTTCTCGTGATTCCGGTGGTGAAATCCTACAAAAGTGTCAATAAGGAGTATGCCGAGCAGAAGGCGTACTATCTGGCCGCAAAAGACGAGCACGATACGATTTTCGACCGCCTCAAAAGCCTTCAGGCGAAAAACCGCAAGATCATCGAGGCGTTCGAAAACCGCTGGGACGAAAAGAAATTCATCGCCCAGGCGAGACGCTACTTCCTGAAAGTCGATGTCAAGCCCATCGACGTCAATACCAGCGAAAAGTATTTCAAAATCTACGAGATCAATGCGATGACAAAGATGAAGTCTCCCCAGAACTTCTATAAATTTCTCGATGCGCTTCCATCGCTTCCATTCGTGATCCAGGCCGATTTTCCCATCGCTTTCAGAGCGCACGGCGGGGATGAGATCGAGGGCATTTTCCGCATCCGGGTCTACGAAGAGAGGGTGGGCATTTCGGACAACAATCTCTCCAGGCCGCTTGTCATAAAAAGGTAGGGACGGATCTTTTCCGGGATTTCCGCCCGCCTGCAGCGTTCCCTGAAAATTTTCGGCATCGCTGCCTTAACGTAGGGTGCGATCCATATCGTGCGCTCTGCGATCCAAACGACCCATTTGCCTCCGACGACCACATAACGGTGTTTTAAAATCTCTTCTTTCTGGGCTTTTGAAAGAAGATAGCCGTGCTCTTTCAGCACCCTGTCGATTTGGCGAATCGCGATATCGTCGATCGCCGGCCTTTCGATGATGGTCAGCTCTTTGTGACGAAAGAGGACCACGGGTCTAGGCTGCAGAAGCTTTTTGTCCGCGAGCATGTATCGGAAACTGCGGGCGATCCCTTCGCTGCACTCTCGCATCAAAAATGCGGCGGCCTGATGTCTGAAACGGTTGCGGGTATATCGTTCCTCGAGATTCGACCGATCCACGAAATAGGGGATTTTTCTGCTTTCAAGATATGCCCTGAGGGCCTTTTTGGGCGTAAACAGGAGCGGCCGCACAAGAGTATAGCTCTCCCGCCGCTCTACGGGCTGCATGCCCACGAATTCGGCGCTGCCGCACCCTTTGCACAACTGCATGAGACTCCATTCGAGCATATCGTCGAGCTGATGGGCCGTGATGAGGTTCTCATACCCCTCCGCGGCGACGAGCGATTCGAAAAAATCGTAACGGATCTGCCGCGCCTTTTTTTCGAAACCCCTGCTTTCGGGATCGAGAGGAGCTTCACGGACAAATGCCCTTTTGCCGTCTTTTTCGGCCAGCTTTGTGGCGAAATGGGCCTCTTCGTCGCTTTGTGGACGGGTTTTGTAGTTGAGAAGCGCGATATCGAAAGGGATGTTTCTGTCTTTGAGCAGATGGTAGAGTGCCGTGGAGTCTATGCCGGCCGAAAAGGCCAGAAGATTCTTTCCGGTTTGAAGCTGGCGAAGGGCTTCGGGATCAAGCATCGCTTCGAATGCGCCCCAGAAGCTGTAGGCCGACCCGCTCAGTCACTTCGACCCGGTAGGTTTTTCCATAGAGGATGTTTTCGATGTCGCTGTCGTTGACAAGCACCTCTCCGTCGATTTCTGGTGCCCACAGAAGGGGGCGGGCCGAGAGGAGGAATTCGTGCTCTTCGCTGGGACCTTCGACAATCATGTCGCAGGTGTGGCCCACCATCTTCTCAAGCGAGGCGACGGTGGTGCGCTCCACAATCTCGCCCAGCCGTTCGGCCCGTGCACGGATCGTTTCGGGGTCGATCTTCGGCGAAAGGTTGTAGGCGCTTGTTCCCTCCTCGTCAGAGTATTCGAAAATGTTGACCCTGTCGAAACCGAACGTTTCAACGAAGCCGCAGAGCTCTTCGAACTCCTCGTCGGTTTCGGTGGGAAAACCGACGATGACGCTGGTTCGTACGAAACTGCCGGGAATTTCGCGCATATGCTCCAGCAGCGATTTGATCGTATCGGCACCGATGCCCCGTTTCATCGTTTTGAGAATCCGGGGATTGATGTGCTGGATCGGCATGTCGAAGTAGTTTTCGAAGATGGACGACGACGCGATGCGCTCGACGAGGCGCGGCGACGTGGTACTGGGGTAGAGATAGAGAATGCGCGCGCTTTTGACCCCTTCGATCGTTTCGACCACCCGGATCAGTTCGATGAGACCATCTTCTATGCCCTGGTCACGCAGATAGCTGCTCGAATCCTGGGAGATGAAACTGAAATCGTAAAATCCCCGATCCACCAGCCGTCTCACCTCCTTGACGACGCTTTCGAGCGTTCTGGAATGGAGTTTGCCCTTGAATCCCGGAATGGCGCAGAAACTGCAGGTCTGGTTGCACCCTTCGGCGAGCTTCACGTAGGCATGGGAGCCCGATCCGGTGACGATTCGCTCATGCTCTTCGCTGACCAGGAATACATGGGGCGTAAAACGGCTCTCTTTTTTGGCGATCAGCTCGTCGATCCTGTCGTAGTCTCCGACACCGGTAAAGATGTCGACCTCCGGCATCTCCTTTTTGAGTTCCGCTTTGTACCGTTCGCTCAGACACCCTGCCATGACAAGAAGAGAGTCCTTTCTTCTTGTTTCGTGCAGGTTCAAAACGGTCTGGACGCTCTCCTCCTTGGCTGCGTCGATGAAGCCGCAAGTGTTGACAATGATGACGTCGGCCTTTTCCGGTTCGTCCGTGAGCGTGAAGTTTTTCAGCCGGCCCAGCATGACTTCGGTATCGACCAGGTTTTTTGTGCAGCCGAGAGATACGATATGGAGTTTTTTCTTCATAATCCGCCTAAGATTGAAATGATAATTTTTCCGAATTTTACCATAATGGTCTATTCACAATTGATTCATGTTTAATATGTTAGAATCGGCTATTTTTTATGAAGGAGATGTGCCGATGAGAAAAGTTGCAACGATGCTTCTTTGCGGTGCGGCCCTGTTCGCCGCGGATATAAAAGTGGGAGAGCTCAAACAGCATATCGAGCTGGGTTATCTGGGCTCCTCGGGTAACTCCGACAGTCAGACGCTCAGCGCGGTCTACAGCAACGACTACCAATGGAGTGAGATGACCGATATGCACTTCAAAGCCGATGCCTACTACGGCGAAAAAGAGGGAGACAAGACCGACGAACGCTACCGGGCATACGGCATCGTCAACCACCACTATTCGCCCAAATGGTACTCCTACGTGGAAGCCGGCTTTCTGAGAAATCCTTTTGAAGGGTACGAACAGCAGTACAACGGAGGCCTGGGTATGGGTTATCTCTTCATCGACGACAAGACCCAACTTTTCAAGGTCCGCGGCGGTTACCAGTACCGGTGGGCCAATTTCACCGACGGGAGTGACGACGATTTCCACTATCTGAAACTGGGTGCGAACTACAATTACTATTTCAGCGAAACCAGCACGCTCGAATCGGAACTCAATTTCCTTGAAGATCTGGAGAGTGCCGATGACTTCGAGACGGTATTCAGAATCGGTGTGAAGGTGCTGATGGTCGAAAATCTTTCGTTGAGAGTGGGCTTTGAAGTGAAATATGACAACACGCCGGCACTCAACGATGACGGCAGTGAAAAAGATACGACCGACACCACGACAACTGTCGGCATCGTTTACGATTTCTAGGAGATAGAAGATGAATTTTGAATTTTTACAGCATATCGAGTGGAGCAAACTCGTCGATCTGGGCATCGTCTATGGATTGAAAGTGATCGGCGCGCTGGCGATCTTCGTTTTCGGAAAGTGGATTGCCAAGGCGCTGACACGTGTCACCAAAAAGGCGATGGAGCATGCCAAGGTGGAGGCGACGCTAGTTTCGTTCGTGGGGAGCATGGTCTATATCCTGTTGATGGTGGTCGTCATCCTGGCGGCACTCAACAATCTCGGCGTCAACACGACCTCTTTCGTGGCAATCCTCGGTGCCGCGGGTCTGGCTGTCGGCCTGGCCCTGCAGGGAACGCTCTCAAACGTGGGCGCGGCCGTGCTGCTTATCATGTTTCGTCCCTTCAAGGTGGGCGATTTTGTCGAAGCGGGTGGCACGGCCGGTGTGGTGGAAGAGATCAATATGTTCTCCACCATTTTCAAAACGGGTGACAACAAAGTGGTAATCGTCCCCAACAGTTCGGTCATAGGCGGCAATATCGTCAACTACTCGGCCAAAGAGACCCGCCGTGTCGACTGGACCTTCGGCATCGGATACGACGACGACCTGAAACTGGCCAAAAAGACGCTCGAAGAGATTCTGAAGGCCGATGAACGCATCCACGCCGACCCCGCCCCCTTCGTGGCGGTCTCCGAATTGGCCGACAGCAGTGTCAATTTTGTTTGCCGCGCCTGGGTCGACACGCCCGCGTACTGGGCGGTCTATTTCGATACGGTCGAAAAGGTCAAGCTGGTCTTCGATGAAAAAGGGATATCCATTCCCTATCCCCGGATGGATGTGCATCTGGACAAAGAAGAGCACCCGGCATGATTTTTTGTCATCCGGAGAAAACTCCTGTTTTCCGGGTGGCATCCATCCCGCTGTTTCAATATGCCAAGGCGGTCGGAACCGAATGAGTTTTCAAAAAGGATTGGATTGCAGATTATGAAAAAGAGTGGTGGCCAGAGGCAGAATCGAACTGCCGACACGCAGATTTTCAGTCTGCTGCTCTACCGACTGAGCTATCTGGCCGGTTGGTAGGTCGGAATTATAGAGCTTTTCATCTTAAAAACTGCTGACAATTTTTTTGAAAAGTTCGCCCCGTTGTGCATAGGAGGCAAACTGGTCGAGGCTTGCGGCCGCAGGCGAAAGAATGGCCACGCTTTTTTGCGTATGCCGTTTGTCGATGGCTTCGACGGCGCGTTCCAATGTTTCGTCGACTTCACAGCCAATGCGGTAGCGTTGTGCCAGTTTTGCGATCTTTTCTCGGTTGCTTCCGATGGCATAGATAAAAAGATCGTACTCCTTGAGCTTCTCAAACAGCGGTGAGAGATCAACGCCCTTGTCGTCTCCGCCCAGAATGAGATGAACGGTACGCTCTTTCCACGGCACGAGTGCCTGCGCCGTCGCATCGATATTGGTTGCTTTGGTATCGTTGATCCACAGACGCCCCCGACTGTCGATTATCTTCTCCTGCCGATGCGGCTCAAGTTTGAATTTGTTGATTTTTTCGTAGTCGATCTCGTCGAAAAGAATCTTCGCCACTCCCAGCGCCAGGACCGCATCGAGCGCAAAAGCCCCTTCGAATTCCACCTTTTTGGGATCGATACCGAAATAGGCACAGATGTCGTCGGTTCCCTCGTAGGGTATGAGGAAACCGTCGGTGGCACACCTTTCAAAAAGGTGGGGAAGCAGGACGGCTTCGCCTTCTTGCATGAAACCCAGAGGCTTGAGTTTGTCGGCAGTGTACGCCTCTTCTCCCCCGTGCCAGCTGAGGTGATCGGGTGTTACGGGAAGAAGCAGATAGAGATCGGGTTTGGCAAAACGGGTGTAATGGAGGGTAAACGAACTGGTCTCAAGGACCCAGATGGGCGCTTTGGCATCCATCCTGGCCAGTGGCGTGCCGATGTTGCCGCCGCTGACAGCCCCGCGATCTTCAAGCAGATGGGTGAGCATCTGGGTCGTCGTCGTTTTGCCGTTGGTCCCGGAAATCCAGATCGTAAAGGGGCGAGGGGAGAAAGAAGATATTCCGATGCGAGATTCCCGGATTTGCCGGCCGTAGTCGGAGAGGAAAAGGTCGTATTCGCTGATGAGGTTTTTGGCCTCTCGGATCAGCGGATGTGTCGGCGGAAATCCGGGACTGGGAATCTCCACATCGCTTTTTTCGGGGTCAAAGAGCGAGGGGGGAAGCAGCCGATTGCCTTTGTCGTCTTTGTGCGGGACCGTAACATGATCGTCGTAGAAATCGCATGGCCCCAGTTTTTCGGCGATGGCCCGTGTCGTTTTACCGTAACCAAAAAGCGAGACGATCATAACGCTCCCCCGGTACAAAGCGAAGAGCCGGAAGTGGGACGCGGGTGCCGGAAGCTCATGTCTGCCCTCAGTGACCTGTGATTTGCGAGCATCATCGTATCTTCAGTGTGATGAGGGCCAGGAGGTTGGCAATGAAGGCGATGATCCAGAATCGCACGATGATCTTGTTCTCGGCCCACTGTTTCATTTCGAAATGGTGGTGGATGGGAGCCATCAGGAAGATGCGCTTGCCCCTCAGTTTGTAGCTGCCCACCTGGGCGATGACAGAGACGGTTTCGATGACGAAGATGGCGCCGATGAGAATCAGCAGAATCTCACTTTTGCCAAGAATCGCCATGTATCCCAGGAAAGCGCCCACCGCCAGACTTCCGCTGTCTCCCATGAAGACCTCGGCCGGGTTGCAGTTGTACCAGAGAAAACCGATGAGGGCGCCTATGAGTGCCGATGCGACGACAGTCACCTCTCCAACACCGATGACTTTGGGCCAGAGGAGATAGTTGCTCAAAATGGCGTTGCCGGTAATGTAGACGATGACGCCCAGTGAGAAGAGGCCGAAAATGGAAGGGACCGTCGCCAGACCGTCCAGACCGTCCGTGAGGTTGACCGCGTTGCTCGCCGCGACGATGACCAGCGGCCAGAAAAGGAGAGAACCCCACATCATGTCAAAGAGTGGGAATTTGACAAACGGAATATAAAACTGCGTGTCGAATCCGGCATAGTAGACGAGAAAGGCGCTGATACAAAAAGCGATGAGAATCTGAAGCCCGAGTTTCGCACGGGCGCTCAATCCGTGGAGATTGTTGCCGGAAACCACTTTCCCGAGGTCGTCGGTATAGCCGATGGTGCAGAATCCTATCAGCGTGATGAGGGCGCCCATGACATAGGGATTGTTGAGTTTGGCACTGAGCAGGCTTGCTACGAGGGTGGAGAAAATGAAAACCACACCGCCCATGGTCGGAGTGTCCCGTTTTTTCAGGTGTGCCTTGGGGGCGAACTTGTTGATGGGCTGGCTCGCTTTTTTCGCTTTCGCCCAACGGATGAAGAGGGGCATGAGCCAGATGGTCAGGATAAAGGCGAGAAAAAAAGCGAATCCGGAACGGACGGTGATGTACTGGAAAAGGTTGATGTCGAGATGGCGGTAGAACCAATAGAGCATATGTCAAATACCTGTCGTAAAAAATGTTTTTTAGGAGGTTAAAAGCGGTATTTTAATATAGTTGGGCATAAAACAGTATAAATTCTCTGTAGTTTGAAGTGAAGGAATATGAACGTGGCGAAAAAGACCATTCTCATCATCACGGACGGTATCGGTTACAAGCCCCATTCCAGGGCCAATGCGTTCGAAGCGGCGAAAAAACCTACCTACGACAGGCTTTTCAAAGAGGTTCCCTATTCGCTCATCCATACCTATGGACTCCATGTGGGTCTGCCCGAAGGGCAGATGGGCAACTCGGAGGTGGGGCATATGACGATAGGAAGCGGGCGTGTGCTCTATCAGGACCTGGTCAAAATCTCCCTGGCGCTCAAAGACGGTTCTCTCAAAACCAACAAAGTGTTTCGTGAACTTCTTGACAAAAGCGATCGGCTTCATCTGATCGGCTTGATGAGCGACGGTGGGGTGCATTCGCATATCGAACACACGATAGGACTGGCGAAAATGGCGGCGGAAGCCGGGAAAAAGGTCTTTTTGCACCTGATTACGGACGGACGCGACGTCTCGCCCACGTCGGCCCCCCTCTATCTCAAACAGATCGAAGAGATAGTGAGTGAAAACATTCTCATCGCGACGCTCGGCGGACGTTTTTACACGATGGACCGTGATCAGCGCTGGGAACGTGTGGAAAAGGGGTACCGTGCCATTGTCGAAGCGTCACCGAAAACCGACCTTTCGCCCATCGACTATGTCCAAAAGTGCTATGCCGAAGATATGACGGACGAGTTCATCCTGCCGACGGCGTTTGCGGGGCATGAGGGCATGGAGGAAGGAGACGGTGTGCTTTTCATCAATTTCCGAAGCGACCGGATGCGGGAGATCGTCACGGCGATCGGGGACCCGAAGTTCGACAAATTCGAGCGCAAGCCGATCCATGTCCATATCGCGACGATGACCGAGTACGACAAGTCGTTTCCCTACCCGGTGCTTTTCAGAAAAGAGGTGCCGAAAAACACACTGGCGGAAGTGATCGCCGATGCGGGCCTGACGCAGCTGCATACGGCGGAAACGGAAAAGTATGCCCATGTCACCTTCTTCTTCAACGGGGGGGTCGAAGAGCCGGTGCTCAACGAGTCGCGCGTGCTGATTCCGAGTCCGAAGGTGAAAACCTACGACATGAAGCCGCAGATGAGCGCGCCGGAGGTGGGCGATGCGGTGCTGACCGCGATGGAGGAGGCATACGACTTCATCGTCGTCAACTTCGCCAACGGCGACATGGTGGGCCATACGGGCAATTTTGAAGCGGCTGTCAAGGCGGTCGAGGCGGTCGATGCGCAGCTTGGGCGCATTTTCGACAAAGCGGAAGAGAAGGATTACAGGGTCGTGCTCACCTCCGACCACGGCAACTGCGAAGAGATGATGGACGAAGAGGGGCACATTCTGACCAACCACACTGTCGGCGATGTATGGTGTTTTATCAAGGCGCCGGGCGTCAAAGAGGTCAAACCGGGTGCGCTCAACAACATCGCTCCGACGGTGTTGAAGCTGATGGAGCTTCCGATACCCAAAGAGATGGATGAACCTTTGATTTGAAAGGAGAAACGGCCTTTCAAATCAAAGCTAAAAACCAAAAAACGTGGATTGATATTTTTGATTTTTCATTGATCACAAGTAGAGGAGAAAAAGGATGAGATTTTCGGGTAAAAACGTTTTAGTGACAGGGGCTAGCCGCGGTATCGGGGCGGAAATCGCCAAGACACTGGCGGGGTACGGCCTGAAAGTGTGGATCAACTACCGAAGCGGCGCCGAGGCGGCGGATGCGGTGAAAGCCCAGATCGAAACGGACGGCGGCGAAGCGGCGGTGATCGGATTTGATGTCAGTGACGAAGCGGCCTATGTGGATGCGGTCAAAACCATCGTGGATGCCGACGGGGAACTCAGCTACATCGTCAACAACGCCGGTATCACAAAAGACAAGCTGGCGATGCGGATGAAGGTGGAGGAGTTCGAAGCGGTGCTCAAAGCCAACCTCACCTCTGCCTTCGTCGGCTGCCGCGAGGCGATCAAGGTGATGGGAAAAAAACGATTCGGAGCCGTCGTCAATGTCGCCTCCATCGTCGGGGAGACAGGCAATGCGGGCCAGACCAACTACAGCGCTTCCAAAGGTGGTCTCATCGCCATGACGAAGAGCTTCGCATTGGAGGGTGCGCCCCGAAACATCCGTTTCAACAGCGTCACTCCCGGTTTCATCAAAACCGACATGACCGACGAACTGAAAGAGGAGATCCGGCAGAGTTTCATCGACCGTATACCCCTCTCCCGTTTCGGAGACCCCAGGGAAGTTGCCGAAGCGATCGCTTTTTTGCTCAGTGACCACGCCTCCTACATCACAGGAGAAACCCTCAAAGTCAACGGCGGCATGAATATGGCTTGAGCCGTGTAGAAAACGACACCTGCGTGTCGTTTTCAGGCTCAAGCGGGTTTTGGCATCTGCGCCTGCGCAGCCCAAAACCCCGGACGGCATGAGCCGGGCAGGAAGCACCAAGTAAGCAGGAATTGACTCGGCAAGGCAACCCTGTTTTGTAACATTGGCCGTGTAGAAAACGACACCTGCGTGTCGTTTTCAGGCTCAAGCGGGTTTTGGCATCTGCGCCTGCGCACCGCCGGAGAAGGGAGACCTCATGAGCCGATGCTCGACACCCGGTACTCAATTCTCGACAGTGCAAGAGTTATTTTAAACTTTTTTTTGCTACCATTATGCAATTCATTAAAAAAGGAGATTGGTATGGCAATTTTTGACGACGTAAAAGAGGTAGTTGTAGAGCAGCTCAACGTCAATCCGGACGAAGTGAAGTTGGAGTCCAAATTTGTTGAGGATCTCGGTGCGGACAGCCTCGATGTTGTTGAACTCGTCATGGCGCTTGAAGAGAAGTTCGGGATCGAAATTCCGGACGATCAGGCTGAAAAGATCCAGACTGTCGGCGATGCGGTCAAGTATATCGAAGAGAACAAGTAACGTTTTTCCTGTTGTGGCGGAGGAGATGTTTTTTCCTTCGCCGGTCTTCATAAGGAAAGAGATTTTTTCACGAAAAAGTTGTGAAAACAGGATATTGCAGGTGAATTAAAGGAGATTGTGTGAGGCGAGTGGTAGTCACCGGGCTTGGGATGATAAACGCAGTAGGTCATGATAAAGAGAGTTCTTTTAAAGCCATACTTGAGGGACAATGTGGCATTGAAAGAATTACTTTGTTCGATGCGAGCAGCTTCAGTGTGCAGATTGCCGCGGAGGTAAAGAATTTCGACCCGAAAACCGTGATGGATCCCAAAGAGGTGAAAAAAGCCGACCGGTTCATACAACTGGGTCTCAAAGCGGCGGCCGAAGCGATCGAAGATGCAGGCATCGACGAATCGGTGGAGCGGGAAAGCTTCGGCGTGAGCTGCGCTTCGGGAATCGGCGGACTGCCGACCATCGAAAAAAACTCCATCGTTCTTCATGAAAGAGGCCCCCGGCGCATCTCTCCCTTTTTCATTCCTTCGGCGCTCGCCAACATGCTGGGGGGATTCGTTTCGATCGCCCATACACTCAAAGGGCCGAATCTCGGGTCTGTCACGGCTTGCGCCGCCGGCACCCATGCCATCAGCGAGGCAGCAAAGACGATACTTCTCGGCGGTGCCGACAGAATGCTCGTCGTTGGCGGAGAAGCCGCCATTACAGGTATCGGAGTCGGCGGATTTGCCGCCATGAAAGCGCTCAGTACGAGAAACGACGATCCCAAGCACGCTTCGCGGCCGTTCGACAAGGAGCGCGACGGTTTCATTATGGGCGAAGGGGCCGGAGCTTTGGTGCTCGAAGAGTACGAAGCGGCCAAAGCGCGCGGCGCGAACATCTATGCCGAACTGATCGGTTTCGGTGAGAGCGGAGATGCGAACCATATTACGACGCCGACGATGGACGGACCGCTGCGTGCCATGAAAGCGGCCATGAAAATGGCAGGCAATCCCCGTGTCGACTACGTCAATGCCCACGGCACCTCTACGCCCATCAACGACAGGAACGAAACAGCCGCACTGAAAGAGCTTTTCGGAGGCAAGGAGAAGTGTCCTGCGGTGAGTTCGACCAAAGGGCAGATCGGCCACTGTCTGGGCGCCGCCGGCGCGATCGAAGCGGTGATTACGCTGATGGCGATACGTGAGGGGACCATTCCTCCGACGATCAACTACGAAAACCCGGATCCGGACTGCGATCTCGACTATGTCCCCAACGAAGCGAGAAAAGCGGATATCGAAGTGGCCATGAGCAACTCCTTTGGATTCGGCGGCACCAACGGCGTCGTCATCTTCAAAAAGGTCTGATGTGGCAACCTATCTTCCGTTTGAGGAGAAACTCAAGGAGATTGAGGATGAAATCGCCGCGGCGAAGGTACGAGGCGATACGGAAGCGGTTGTTATACTGGAAAAAGATCTCGAAAAAGAGCTGACGAAAGTCTACAAAAACCTCTCGGATTATCAAAAACTTCAGCTCGCACGGCATCCCGACCGCCCCTACGCGCTCGACTATGTCCGCACTTTGATGCATGACGCCATCGAAATCCATGGCGACAGGACGTACCGCGACGATCCGGCCATTATCTGCTACCTGGGATATATCGGCGAAGAGAAGTGTCTTGTCATCGGCGAACAGAAGGGCCGGGGAACGAAAAACAAGCTCAAACGCAATTTCGGCATGCCCCATCCGGAGGGATACCGCAAGGCGCTGAGGGCTGCAAAACTCGCCGAAAAATTCGACATCCCGATTCTGATGCTGATCGATACGCCGGGGGCCTATCCCGGCCTCGGCGCGGAAGAGCGCGGGCAGAGCGAAGCGATCGCCCGCAATCTACTGGAACTGAGCCGACTTGATACGATTACCGTATCGGTGGTCATCGGCGAAGGGGGCAGCGGAGGAGCGCTGGCCATCGGCGTCGCCGACAGATTGGCGATGATGCGCTACTCCATCTTCAGTGTCATATCGCCGGAGGGGTGTGCCGCGATTCTCTGGAACGACCCGGCGAAAGTGGAGCAGGCGACCAAGGCGTTGAAGATCACCCCCGACGAACTTCTGAAAATGGATCTGATCGACCAGATAATCGACGAGCCGCTGATCGGTGCCCATCGGGACAAAGAGGGCGCCGCCAAAGCGGTGGGGGACTATTTCCTCGCACAGCTTGCGGAGCTCAAAGGTCTCGACCGCGACGAGCGTCTGAAAAAAAGGTACGAGAAGATGATGGGGTATGGCGCTTTTGCCGAACCCCAGAAAAAGGAGTAGGAGAAAAGGGCATAAAAAAAGCCGGCCCCGACATTTCGCCGGGACCGGCCTTCTGGTTGAAAAGCTCTTTTAGAGTCCGTGCTCTTTTTTGTATTCGAGAATCATGCGATAGGCTTCGTCTTTGAGTCGGAGTTTCTCTTTTTTCAGTTTTTCGAGCTCAAGGTCGTCCATGTGCTGGCGTCCCTCTTCCACTTCCGTAACTGTATCGTCGAGCTCGTTGTGGCGCTCGAAAATTTTGGCGAAATGTGCGTTTTCGACTTTCAGCTTGCTGATGATATCGCGATATTCATGAAGCATTTTTGTCTCCTGTGGAAATTTTTCTGATTATATTCAATTCTTACTTATTATGTCCTGTAATCCGCATTGATTTTGACATATTCATGTCCGAGGTCGCATCCGTAGGCAGTGAAAGCGCCCGGTCCCATACCGAGGTCGCAATGGATGGCAAAGGCCTTTTTTCGCATGATGCGGGCCGCTTTTTCTTCTGTTTCGCTGTCGAAAAGAATCGCCCCCCTCTCGTAGACCGTGACGTTTCCGAACGTTATGGTCAGTTTCTCGGGGGCGCATTTTACGCCGCTCGCTCCGATGGTGGACGCGATACGTCCCCAATTGGGGTCTTCGCCGAAGAGTGCTGTTTTGACCAGGAGGGAATTGGTCAGGGCCTTCGCCGCCACAGCCGCCTCTTCGCGGTTGGCGGCACCGGTAATTTTGAATGCGACGCACTTGGTGGCGCCTTCCCCGTCGGAAACGATTTTCAAAGCGAGTTCGTGCATCGCTTTTTCAAGAGCGAACAGGAAAGCTTCCCGATCGTAGACACCGGATTTCCCGTTGGAAAGAAGCATGACGGTGTCGTTGGTGGATGTGTCGCCGTCGACGCTGATGGCATTGAAGGTCGTGGCGACCGACGCTCTTAGCAGGGCGGGCATTTCGTCTGCAGGAAGAGCGGCATCGGTGGTGATGAAACAGAGCATCGTCGCCATGGCGGGATTGATCATCCCCGCGCCTTTGGCCATGGCTCCGATACGGAAAGAATCGCCGTTTTCCAGTCGCACTTCGAATGCCACACTCTTTTCATAGCTGTCGGTCGTCATGATGGCCCGGGCCGCAGCCATCGGGTCTTTGCGGGAGAGATCGAACCTTTCGAGCCCCCGCATGATCTTCTCTTTCGGGAGAGGGACGCCGATGACACCCGTGGAACTCATGACGGGATGGATCGGTTTCTTTAGGAGGGCTTTGGCATGTTCGAGTACGAGTTCGACATCTTCGACGCCGGCGGAGCCTGTCATGGCATTGGCGTTTTTGGCATTGATCAGAACGAAGTTTGTCTGCTCGATCCCCTCTTTTTTGAAATGGAGGATGGGGGCCGCCTGAAAACGGTTCGTGGTGAAAACGGCCCGTATATCGCACAGGGTATCCGAATAGATAAAAGCGAGATCTTTCTGGTCGTCGGGTTTGAGACCGCAGGCGATGCCGTCTGCGAAAAAACCATCCGGGGCGCAGACGCCGCCTTCAACGGAAATGACTGTATACATGGCTTTCTCCTGGAAGAGATCGAAGTGTTAGGGGATGGAGGAAAAAAGTGTGGGTGCAAGGGGCCAAAGGAATACCTTTGGCAAGGGGGGCTCAGGCGCCCCGTTTTTTCATGGTGCGTAGCGTCGAAGCCGCAACACGGATTTTTTTACGGGTGCCGTCTTCGAGCGTGATGCGGACCGTACGGAGGTTGGGAAGAAAACGCCGTTTCGTCTTGTTGTGGGCGTGACTGACGTTGTTGCCGGTCATTGGACCTTTTCCTGTGATTGCGCATTTTCGTGCCATAATTTCTACCTTTGAAAATTTAGGAATAAAAAGTTGGCTAATTCTATTGAAACAAACCAAAGATTTTGCTTAAATTAAGAAACAATTCAGAATCTCAAGGCGCTTTTCCCCAAACGTGCGGGAAGTTTCAAAACTTTTACGATAAAATTGTACCAAAAACCGAAGGTCTATCCGTACGATGGTGACACCCAAGCAAATCGCAGAGTATATTCGACAAATTCCGCCCCTTCCCGAATCGCTCAAAAAGACGATCGACGCCCTGGAAGAGGGTGAACTCGCGAAAGCGGCGAAAGCGGCAGAAGCCGATCCCGCATTGATTCAGTATCTCAAACAGGTGGTCAACAGTGCCGCCTACGGATTCCGCAACGAGCTGAAGGATGCTTCGCAGATCTTCTCGGCTTTGGGTGTCGAACGTGCCAAACAGCTTCTGTATGCCTATATGGTTACACTGATCGCACCGAAAGAGTGGGCCTTCTTCACGATCGACAACCAAGGGTTCAGACAGTTTCAGACGGACTTGATGCGCCAATGGGAGCGGATTGTCAGGCACGAGGGAGCCAAGGAGAAGTACCTGAGTGCCGCGGCCATTATGAGTGCGGGACTCGTTGTCGCCGATGCGATATTCGCGGACCACGCCTCCGACGTAGCGCTTCTGAGGGAATCGGGAGACTACGATCTCGATACGATTCTGGAGCGGGTAAGCCGGCTTACGTTCGACCGCCTCGTGGCGACCATCGCCAAGAAGTGGGAGGTGGACAAAGATGTGACGGAATTGGTCGCTCTGGCTTTCGGAAGAGAGGAGTGTGCACCTCAAATTCGGTTTTGCAAGCTGGCACGTATGCTTCATCTGCTTCTCTTCTTTGAGTTGAGTCGGCCTGCGATGATGGATGCCGGAGCCAATGCGTTCATCAGTTTCAATCCCGAATTTTCTGAACCGGTGCTCGAAGAGTTCCAGGAGATTGCGGGGATCGAATGAGACCGACCATCAAAAAACAGAAGATCGCCTATTTTTCGCCCCAGGGATTTCTCGATGGCAACAATGCGTCGCAGTTGATAACGATGCAGGATATGCAGGCGGTCAGGGTATCCAATGTTTCGATGGTGCTTGTTTCGCTGAAAAAGGTGGTCTTTTTCAACAAAAACGGCATCTCCATCGTACTCGATGCTCTTGAGAAGATACAAAAAGAGCTGAAAGTCACGATCGGTTTTTGCGACTACACGAGAAAACAGTACGAGGCATTCTTCAAATTTTTCGAGGGCGATATCGGTTTTTCCCTTTTCAAAACCCTCGATGTCGCCATGCTTTTTGCCGGAGTAAACGAGGCACAGGAGGGAGACGAGAGTGTTTTGATTTACAACGAGGATCCCACCCAGCGAAGCATGCAGGCGATCGAAGTTTTCGACAAGGGGTACAATCCGGTCGTGGTCCAGACACTCGACGATTTCACGGTGCGGGCCGAAGACAAAGAGAAGTTTGTGGCAATCGTGGAGCGGACCTACCTGGGACTGATGTCCAACCGCATCGCCGCAAAAACCCGGGGCAACTGCGTCATCTACTATCTAAAAGGTTTTCTGGACGGCTCGGTGACGGAGCAGTTCGATGTGATCTACCATCAAAACTGCCTGAAAGTCGGTTTCCAACTCTTCATGTTCGATGCCACCCGAGTCAGTTCTCTCAACATCCATGCCGCCAACTTCTTCTCCCGGCTTTCGACGGCGGGTGCGGAGTACGGGGCGCTGATCGCCATCGTCGGCCTCGATATGGAAAAGACGCCCAAGAGATTCGTGGAGGAACTCGAAGATGCCGGTATCATGTTTTTCGAGAACGAGACCGACTTCTTTACCGACGAGGTGGTGCAGTCGATGAGCGGCGGCGGGGCAGCGGTCAAAAAGGAGAGGCACAAACTCACCAAGCCCATGGTCGCACGCCTGCCGGTGCTGGTCTCCGCGACGATGGACACTCTGCAGATGATGACCGGCATGATGGCTTTGAAGGAGGATATGAACATTCAGCCGTTCAAGCACAAAGGAAAGGAGCTGATGGCCAGCTCCATCGCCTTTTTCGGAGACATCGAGGGTATGATAACGCTTGTGATGCCCCGCGAACTGGTCCGGAAATCGTGCGCCCTGCTGGTTGGGGAGGAGAGTGACGACACCGTCGTGCTGGCGGATGCTTTAAGCGAACTGGTGAATATCGTGGCGGGGAAATCGAAGACGCAGCTGCAGGAGCAGGGTGTCAATATCGATATCACCCTGCCCCGCAGCTACACTTCCATCGACGATCTGGAAAGGACCCTCGAAGGGGTACAGGGCGTACAGGTAAATTTCAGTTTTGAAGAGTACCCTTTCACTTTCTATTTGAGCCCGTAGCGGTTTGGCAAATAAGAAAGAGTGAACGCAAAGGAGAATGAAGGGATGAGTATGTTGGTGGCGCCGAGTATCCTTTCGGCCGATTTCGGCCATCTGGCGAGAGATGTGAAAGCAATTTGCGACGGCGGATGCGATTTCGTCCATGTCGACGTGATGGACGGCCATTTCGTCCCCAATCTCACCATCGGGCCCGTGGTGGTTGAGGCGGTGGCCGAAGCGGCAACGAAGCCGCTGGATGTGCACTTGATGGTGGAGAACAACACTTTCTTCGTCGATCTTTTCGCGCCGCAGATGCCCGAGTTCATTTCGTTCCATATCGAAGAGGAGAAGCATCCCCATCGACTGATTCAGAAGATCCGCGGTCTGGGCATCCGTCCCGCGATCGTACTCAATCCCCATTCGCGTCCCGAAAGCGTGGAGTATCTGCTCGAAGATCTCGATATGGTGCTTTTGATGAGTGTCAATCCCGGTTTCGGCGGGCAGAAGTTCATTCCGAATGTTCTGCAGAAGGCACAACGGATGAAAGAGCTGATCGAAAGACGCAATCCCAAATGCCTGATTGAAGTCGACGGCGGTGTCAATGACAGAAACGTTCACGACCTCAAGGCAGCAGGTGTGGACGTGGTCGTAGCGGGCAGCTATGTCTTCAAGCACGAAAATATCCGTCGTGCCATCGAGAGTCTGAAGGTATGAATTTGGTCGTGGGCCGTGGGGCGCCGGTCGTCGGAGGAGAGTCATAGATGGCCGATTCCCGTCCTATCCCCCGTGTCAAGATTTGCGGCATCACTTCGTTGGAGGATGCGATGGTCGCCATCGGAGCCGGAGCGGATGCCCTGGGTTTCGTCTTTTACGAAAAATCTCCCCGTTATGTGAGCGTTGAGGAGGCGAAGGCCATCGTGGCTCAGCTTCCCCCCTTTGTGGAAAGGGTGGGGCTTTTTGTCGACAAAACCCCGATGGAGGTGGACCTTGCCTGTGCCGAGAGCGGCATGAGCCTGGCGCAGATCCATTTCGAGGTGGACGAGAGCTACCTGCACGCCCTGCATACCAAAGCGTTGCCGGTGGTGCGGGCCAAAGCACCGGAAGATGTGATGAATTTCGCAGGACGTTACCGTCTGGTGGATGCCTATTGCGAAAGCTACGGCGGTGCGGGCAAGCGGCTCAACCTGGAGTGGTTCAAGGGTGTCGACTGCTCGAAAATTATTCTCGCCGGCGGCTTGACGCCCGAAAACGTAACAGAAACACTCTCGTACGGATTTTACGGTGTGGATGTCAGCAGCGGTGTGGAGTTTGCCAAGGGGAAAAAAGACCGTACGAAAGTCGAGACCTTTATCCGCCGGGCGAAAGGCGATGCGTGCGCCCACTGATCGACAATATCGTCTCCGTCATCAAAAAACGGGGCGGAAAGATGGAGCTCGAAGAGTTCCGAAAACTCATTCTCAAGACCCGGGATTCGCTCTTTGAGAGTGTCGATACATTGATGGAACTGGTCATCGCTTCGGGGCTTCCCATCGATATCGAAGGGGAGGAGGTTATACTCAAAACCTGTTTCTGCCCCTGGCGGGAAGAGACGTTTTGTGTGGTGGATATCGAAACCAACGGAAGTGTCCCCAACCGTTCCCAGATCATCGAAATCGGGGCGATCAAATGGCGAAACGGCGAGATCATCGACCGGTTCGAATCTTTCGCCGCATGCAGTTATCTTCCTTACCAGATCAGCGAAATCACCGGTATCAACCCCGAAGACCTCGAAGGGGCGCCGCCCCTGGAAAAGATGCTCCCGCGTTTCAAAACCTTCCTCGGCGACGCCCTTTTCGTTGCCCATAACGTCTCTTTCGATTACAACTTCATCTCCCATTCGTTCGAACGCTTCGGGCTCGGTGTGCTGGGCAACCGAAGGCTCTGCACCATCGAACTGGCCCGGCGCACCATCGAAGCGGAGCGTTACGGCCTGGGGCATTTGAATATCGCTCTGGACATCAATACCCTCGTTCACCACCGCGCCTTCGCCGACGCGATTACGGCGACGAAAGTCCTTGAAATCGGTCTGAAAAACGTGCCGGAAACGATCGTGACGACCGAAGAGCTGATCGACTTTACGAAGATGCCGGTCAAAAAAGCGAAACTTTTGGCACGCAGCGGTTAGCAAGCGGCTCGCCGCACGCGTGCAGCCGGCACAGACGTTTCCAGCCAAACCCCTCTGTGATTGCGTTTAAACGAAGCGGTTGAGAATTTTCGCCGCCAACAGATCCCCCCAGACATTGATCGAGGTGCGGAACATATCAAGAATCCTGTCGACGGCGGCGATGAGGCCGATGGCCTCCAGCGGCAGGCCGACGGTCGAGAGGATCATCGTCATCATGACCAGGCCCGCACCGGGGATGCCGGCGGCTCCGACCGACGCGAAGGTGGCGGTGAGGAATATGACGATCTGCTGTGAAAAGCCCAGGTCGACACCGTAGCTGTTGGCGATGAACATGACGGCGATCGCTTCGTAGAGGGCGGTGCCGTCCATATTGACCGTGGCGCCCAGCGGCAGGATGAAACCGGCGCTCTCCCGCCGCACTCCTCCCTTTTCGCCCGCCACTTCGATCGAAACAGGGAGCGTGGCGGAACTCGATGCCGTCGAAAACGCGATCAGCACCGCTTCCCGCACTTTCGTGAAGTACTCAAGCGGATTGAACCGCCCGATCCATGCGGCGAGGAGGGGAAGAATGAAAACGGCATGGATGGCAAGCGCGAGCGTGACGGCCAGAACGTAATCTTTCAGATCCCAAAGGGTCTGCAGCCCCTCTTTCGCGACGACGTAGCCGATGAGCGAGAAAACCCCCAGCGGCGTCAGCTTGATGATCCAGGCTGCGATCGTGCCCATCGCGTCGTTGACCGCTTCGAAAAAAAGCTGCAGCGTTTCGCGTTTCGTGGGTTCGATATGGAGCACCGCCACGGCGAAAAAGATGACGAAAACGAGTATCTGGACGATCTTCCCCTGGCTCAGCGATGTGAAGATGTTGCTTGGAACGAAAGAGAGCAGCAGTGACGCGAAGGTATGCTCTTTTGGCGGTGTGATGGCGGCGGACCCCGCCAGATGATGCGCGGTTCCCGGTTCGATCAGGTTGACGATGACAAGTCCCGTCGTCACTGCGAGGGCCGTGGTCAGAAAGTAGTAGCCGAAGGCCTTGAGACCAAGGTTTTTCAGGGCTTCGCCACTGCCAAGAGAGACGATGGCGACGAAAACCGAAGCGAAGACGAGCGGGATGATCAGCATCTTAAGAAGCATCAGGAAAAGATCGCCGATCCATTTGACTCCCAGCATGAAGTCGGGAAAAACGGTCCCCGCGAGAATGCCCAGGAGGATGGCGAGTATCGTGAGTGTTTCCGTGGAAAGGAGTCTTTTCATGGTTTTTCTCCAAGTTTGGGCAAATGCCAGTTTCGTCGGTAGGCGACCAGGCGAAGAATCAGCGCCGAGACGCCCACGAGGAAAAGTGTCCAGCTGCCAAGACACCCCATGCGTTCGCACAGGTATATCAAAAATGCGACGAGCAGGGCGATCGTGCCGTAGAAATCGCTTGTCAGCACAATGGGAATGTCACCGAGCATCATATCGCGAAGCATGCCTCCGCCGACGGCCGTGACGAAGGAGAGGAGCATGACGCCAAACAGATTGAAGCCCGACTCAATGCCGACCAACGCACCCGTCAGCGCGAAAGCGACGAGGCCGATGCTGTCCATGAGGATGAAAATGGCGTATCTTTCCGGCCTCTCTTTTGCGTGCAGTCTGAGCAGCAGTGCGAGGAGTATACCCGCGATCACGTAAAGGAGGGTGGCGCTCTGTTCGAAGACCAGCGGCGTGCGTCCGACTATGACGTCGCGTATGACACCACCGCCCAGAGCCGTCAGAAAGGCGGTGATGAGAATACCGAGCAGGTCAAGCCCCTTGCGCATCCCCATCAGCAGACCGCTGATCGAGAAGGTTGCCAGTCCAATGGCGTCGGCTGCGGCGAAGAGCGTCATGCCAGATGGTGGATATAGTCGTTTTTGAATGCGACGTAACGGCGGGCCGAAGCGTAGAGTTCCTCGACCTCCTTGTCCGTCAATTCCCTCACCGCTTTGGCCGGAGAGCCGATGATGAGGCTGCGCGGTGGAAAAGTTTTGCCGCCCGTCACCAGCGCTCCCGCACCGACGATCGACTCTTTTGCGATGACGGCGCCGTCGAGAATCGTGCTGTTCATGCCGATGAGGCAGCCATCTTCGATCGTGCATCCGTGCAGCATGACCCGGTGCCCCACCGTGACGTCGTTGCCGATGATTGTGGGATGGCCGTCGCTCATGTCGGGTTTTTTGTAGTGGGTGACATGGATCATCGTCAGATCCTGGATATTGGTACGCTCGCCGATACGGATTTTGTGCACGTCGCCGCGTATGACGCACCCGAACCAGACGGAGCACTCCTCGCCCATTTCCACATTGCCGATAACAGTGCTGTCAGGAGCGATCCAGGTGTTGTTGCCCAATTTCGGAAACCACTCTTTGTAACGAAGCAGCATGGCGATTCTCTCCTCTTTTTTGCCAAGATTATACTACAATGGCGTATGGATATGTTCAAGTTTGTCGCCCGGTCGGACTGGAGTGACCCCGTCAACTGGATTCCGGTCATCATTGTGGTTTATATCGCCATCTATATGATAGGGATCTTTTTCGGGGAAGAATAAAAAGGTGTCAGAGCTTTTTGATCTTCTCGATCTCGTCCCGCAGCCTCGCCGCTTCTTCGAACTCCAGCTTTTTGGCCGCTTCATGCATCTTTTTGGTCAGTTCCTTGACGATTTTCTGCCGCTCTTTGGCCGGCATTCTCTCTATTTTGCCCCTTTTTTCGTACAAAATACCGTGCTCTTCGAGTTTCAGGTTTTCATCGAGCCGCCGTCCGACCGACTTGGGGGTGATGCCGTGCTCTTCGTTCCACTTTTTCTGCCGTTCACGGCGATGAAGGGTGATGTCGATGGCTTTTTTCATCGAATCGGTCATGGTTTTGGCGTACATCAAAACCCGGCCGTTTAGGTTCCGTGCGGCGCGTCCCATCGTCTGAATCAGTGCCGTTTCGCTCCGCAGGAACCCTTCCTTGTCGGCATCGAGAATGGCCACAAGGCTCACTTCGGGAAGGTCGAGGCCCTCCCTGAGCAGGTTGATGCCCACCAGCACGTCGAATTCTCCCATCCGCAGGCTTCGGATGATCTGGTTGCGTTCGATGGCGTCGATATCAGAATGCATGTACTTGACTCTCAACCCCAGGTCGTTGTAGTAGGTGGTCAACTCTTCGGCCATTTTCTTTGTCAGAACCGTCACCAGCACCCGCTCGCCCCGTTGGACCACCTTTTTGATTTCATCGAAGAGGTGCTCGACCTGGTACTCACTGTCGATTACCTCCACCTCAGGATCCAGCAGCCCCGTGGGACGGATGATCTGTTCGGCGACAACGGCGGAAAGCTCGATCTCCAGATCGGCCGGCGTGGCGGAGACGAAGAGGTAGTGGGGCGCTTTGTCGATGAACTCCTCGAAACGAAGGGGCCGGTTGTCCAGAGCGCTGGGAAGCCGAAAGCCGTACTCCACCAGCACCTCCTTGCGGCTCCGATCCCCTGCGTACATGCCTCGAAACTGCGGCAGACTCACATGGGATTCGTCGACGATGATGAGGTAGGGCCTGCCCTTCATCTCGAAATAGTCAAGAAGGGAATAGGGGGTTTCGCCGGGTTTTTTGCCCGTCAGGTGCCGGGCGTAGTTTTCGATCCCCTTGCACATGCCTGTGGTCTCCAGCATCTCCAGGTCGAATTCGGTGCGCTGTTTGAGGCGCTGGTATTCGAGCAGTTTGCCCTCTTTTTTGAACCAGGCCAGTCTCTCGGCCAGCTCTTCTTCGATGCTCTTGATCGCCTCCTGGAGCTTGGTGCCCCCGACGATGAAGTTGCTCGCGGCGTAGACCGTGGTGGTCGTAAGATCGGTGATCTTGCGGTTGGTGAGCGGATCGAAGGTATAGAGCGCCTCGATCTCATCGCCGAAAAACTCCACCCGCAGGGCCTCCTCCTCCGCGTAGGCAGGGTAGATGTCGACCACGTCGCCGCTTAGGCGGAAATCGCCCCGGTCGAAGAAGTTGTCGTTGCGCTTGTAGCCCATCTCCACCAGCTTCAAAAGCAGCGACCGCTGGTCTATTTCGTCGCCCACTTCCAGTTTCTGCACCATTTTTTTATATTCGATCGGGTTGCCCAGGCCGTAGTTGGCGGAAACGGAAGCGACGACGATGACGTCGTCGTAGGTCAGCAGGCTCGCGGTGGCGCTCAGGCGCAGGCGTTCAAGTTCCTCGTTGATGGCGCTGTCCTTTTCGATGAAAAGGTCCTGCCGTGGAATGTAGGCTTCGGGCTGGTAGTAGTCGTAGTAGCTGATGAAGTATTCGACATGGTTGTTTGGGAAAAACCCCTTGAATTCGCTGTAAAGCTGCGCGGCCAGCGTCTTGTTGTGGGTCATGATGAGTGTTGGCATCTGCAACTTCTGGATGATCTGCGCCATCGTGAAGGTTTTGCCGCTGCCCGTGACGCCCAGCAGTGTCTGATAGCGGTGGCCCGCTTCGATGGAGTTTGTCAACAGTCTGATCGCTTCCGGCTGATCGCCGGAGGGTTGAAAATCGCTTTTGAGTTCAAAAAGCACGCATTGCCTTCTAATCTTTAAATTTATTAGTCTATAATTATATCAGCAAACATTACCATGAAGGATTTCGGATGGAAAACGTCCCGGTCATCGAACAGCTCGCCAAAAAGATCGACGAAGTTCTGGCCCGACTCAAAACGCTGGAAGAGGAAAACGGCAGGCTTCGAAACGAACTGGTCTCCGTCAAAGCGCAGAACGAGGCGAAAGATGTACAGATCAACAAACTCAATGAAGAGTTGACGATGAAAGATCTCGAAATCGAAGAGGTGATTGGAAAAATCGAGGCGATTCTCGGCGAATAGCGGTCGTTATGAAAAAAATCTCTCTTGTCATCGGTGGAAAACGGTATACGATCACATTGGAAGAACCTTTCGCCGATGCTGTGGAAAAAGAGCTGCTCGAGCTCTTTGACCCGGGCAGGGACAACGAGATGAAAATTCTTCTGCAGGCATTCCTCTCCAAACAGATCGAGTACCTCGAACTCGAGCAGAAATTGAAAGAACTTCTGAAAAAATTTCCAGGTTAAGTAAACTTTTACTCCGGTTGGTCGATAATAGTCCTGAGCCTTTGTAGCGACAAAGGACAATTACTACTTTATAAAGGAGTAACCATGCGACGTGGTTTTACAATGATTGAGTTGATCTTCGTGATCGTGATTCTGGGTATTCTGGCAGCAGTCGCCATTCCGAAGCTCGCAGCAACGCGTGATGATGCGAAAATTTCGAAAATGGCAAGCAATATTCAGACCGCGAAAAACGAAATCGCTTCCTACGTGGTATCCCAGGGCGGGACCGATACGAACTGGACGCTCGCGACTTACAAGAAGGCTTCCAACGTCATCAGTGAAATGGCCGCTACCGGTGAAATCAATACGACATCCAACAACGGACATGATGTCATCCAGTTTGTCGACACAGACAACGGCGCGGTATGTATTACACTCGAATACAACGGAACCGATATTCTTATTGCCCAAAAAGATGAAGACAGCCGAATTTGTGACGGTGTCAAAAGTATGGTCAAAGAGGTCAACGTAACTGTCGCAGGACAGGGTGTCAAGTACTAATCGACGTTATAATTTTTCCATCATATTAAAAGGGGAGGAGTGGAATACTCCTCTCCGTTGACAGAATGAGATTTGATAAAATGAAATTGAAGAAAAAATCGATGTCCCGCGCTTTTACAATGATTGAATTGATTTTTGTTATAGTGATTCTCGGCATTCTTGCCAGTGTCGCTGTAATGAAACTCAATGCCACGAGAGAGGATGCGCAGATCTCTTCCATCAGCGGAAGGGTATCGGCCATTTTGGGTGAAATCTCCTCGCATGCCGTTGCCAGTGCCACCTTGGACGGCAACGTGACACACTATTCCAACATCGCCCAGGAGATGGTGGCCAATGGTGAGGCCACCGTCGAAAATACAGCGGATACGACTCGTCTGAAGATCAGGGCAGGGGAGGTTCCCGAATGTCTCGTTCTGAAGATCATTCACAGCGTGACGGAGGAGAACCTCTCACTCGAAATGAATTCGGATGAGAACGATTATGTATGCCGTGGTGTGCAGCGGCAGCTGGCCGACAGGAATGTTACGTTGCGTATAAGGGGAAGAATTGCAAAATACTAAACGTGCCTTTACCATGATCGAACTGATTTTCGTCATCGTGGTTATCGGTATACTCGCTTCCATCGCCATGCCGAAACTCTGGGTAACGCGGACCGATGCGATCATTTCGAAGGGGCGTGCGGAAGTTTCGACCATACGAAGCGCCATTGCGACGGCCCATCAAAAAAATATGATGGAAGGAAACAACAGTTACCTTTCAACGCTCGACGACGGCACGACACTTTTTGGAAAAATACTGGATTACGGCATGCCTTCCGATACATCGCCGGGACATTGGAGCAAAAGCGGAAGCCACTATGTCTATCATATTGACTACGATACCAATGCCACTTTCGAATACAACGCCACGACAGGACGTTTTGACTGTATCAGCGGAAGCTGCACGACTCTGACGCATTAGAGCCTGTCATAAAAAAGGCGATGTTTTATTACGAAGTTTGCCTGGTGGGCAGACGGACACCTGTCCTGACATTCCATTCGTCCGAACGACTGCCGGTGCACACCCTTGTGGAAGTGGAAGTGCGCGGCAAAAAATACACCGCTCTGGTTCAAAAAAGTGTCGCAAAACCCGAATTCGATACCAAACCAATTTTGCGGAAACTTCCCTTTTTGTATCGGGATTACCAGATAGAGACAGCTCGCTTCATAGCCTCCTACTATACCTCGCATTTTGCGGAAGCGATCGGCCTTTTCAGCCCTTTTTTGAATAGACAGGCCAATCTGCCTCCTTGCGGCTGCGTTTGCGATGTCGCTCTCTCCAAAGCGCAGCAGGAGGCTTACGAGGCATTGAAAAGAAACGAGACGGCCCTTCTTTTCGCTCCCACCGGAAGCGGCAAAACGGAAATTTACATCAAGCTTTTCGCACAGATGCTGAGCGAAGGCAAAAGCGCCATATTCCTGATGCCGGAAATCAGCCTGACGCCGCAGATGGAAAAACGGCTGAAAATACACTTCGCGGATACCGTGGCGATCTGGCACTCGAGACTGACGAAAAAACGCCGAAGCGAAACACTCGAAGCGATTCGCGAGGGAAAAGTACGCATCGTCGCGGGTCCGCGCTCGGCCCTCTTTCTACCGCTTCACGATATCGGCCTGATCGTCGTGGACGAGGAGCATGATGACAGTTACAAAGCACACAACAGACCGCGGTACCATGCCAGGGACCTGGCGCTTTTTATGGGGAAAAAGCTGGGGGCCAAGGTGGTGCTCGGCAGCGCGACGCCGAGCGTGGCGACCTACGCCAGACAGCCTGTTGTCAAGATCGAAAAACCTTTCATCGAAACGAAGAAGCGGTTCGTTTTCGAAAAGGGGGGCTGCCGCCTGACGCCGACGATGATCGAAGCGGTGGCGCGCCATACGAAAGAGGGCGGCCAGGTACTGGTGTTCCTTCCCACCCGCGCCAATTTCAAATATCTCTACTGCGAAAACTGCGGCTATACGGTGGAGTGTCCGTTCTGTTCGGTGGGCATGAGCCTTCACCGGCACCGCAAAGTGGTTCAGTGCCACTATTGCGGCTACGCCGAAAGAATCCCCTCCGCGTGTCCTACGTGCGGGTCGGTTATCCGTTCGGACCGCATCGGAACGGCGGAGGTGGTGGAGCAGCTGAGAGAGCGTTTCTCTGACCTTGTCATACAGCAGTTCGACAAAGACACGATCACCACGGCGAACAAACTGCAAAAAGCCCTTGATAGATTCGAAAAAAAAGAGACCGATGTGCTGGTAGGGACCCAGATGCTGGCCAAAGGGCACGACTATGCCGATATCACTCTGGCGATCATACTGGGGCTCGACTACATTCTGGCGCTGCCGGACTACCGGGCCAGGGAGAGGGCGCAGGCGCTTTTCGTGCAGATATCCGGCCGTGCGGGGCGCGCTCGGGAGGCGGAGGTGATCGTCCAGACGAACCAGCCGGAATTTTTCATGGAATATCTGGGAGATTACGAGAAATTTCTCAAAGAGGAATCGCAGATGCGCGAAGGGCTCTACCCGCCCACAATGCATCTGTGCCGGCTTCTTTTTTCGGACAAAGAGGAAGCCAGAGGCGCCGCCAACGTGGAGCGGATCAAGGAGGCGATCGAGCGTTTCGGCAAAGTCGAAGTGGTCGGGGCCGGCAAAGCGCCCATCGAAAAGATTGCCGGCAAATTCCGATTCAATATCCTTCTGCGAAGCGCGAGCCGGCGGGATATGATGCGGGTCGTCAAGGCGGTCGAGGACGGCAGCTTCGAAGTGGATATGGATCCGGTCGATTTCGCATAGATTTCGATATAATCCTTTTTATGATTCAACGCTATCCTACCAGACAGATTTATGTCGGCAATGTACCGGTGGGCGGTGGGGCACCGATATCGGTCCAATCGATGACCTATTCGCGCACCGCTGACGTGGAAGCGACGGTGGAGCAGATCAACCGTCTCCATTTCGCCGGGGCGGACATCGTCCGTGTCGCGGTACCCGACTACGAAGATGCCGAAGCGCTCAGGCAGATACGGGCGAAAACCTCTCTGCCTCTGGTGGCCGACATCCATTTCAATTACCGTCTTGCATTGATTGCCGCGGAATATGTGGATTGCATCCGCATCAATCCGGGCAATATCGGTGAGAAATCGCGGGTCAAAGAGGTGGTCAGGGCGTGCACGGAACGCAACATTCCCATTCGCATCGGTGTCAACTGCGGAAGTCTCGAAAAAGAGTTCGAAGAGCGGTACGGTCAGACGGCCAAAGGGATGGTCGAATCGGCCCTCTACAATATCAAATTCCTTGAAGACCTGGGATTTACCGATATCAAAGTTTCCCTCAAGGCCAGTGATGTGGAACGCACGGTGGAAGCCTACCGGACGCTGCGTCCTCTGGTCGACTATCCGTTTCATCTGGGTGTGACCGAAGCGGGCACCGTCTTTCATGCGACGATCAAAAGCGCCATAGGACTGGGAACGCTGCTGCTGGAAGGGATCGGCGATACGCTGCGTGTCTCCATCACCGGCGAGTTGGAAAAAGAGATCGAAGTGGGACGGGCGATCCTAAAAGACAGCGGTGCGGCCAAAGAGGGGCTCAACATCATCTCCTGCCCCACATGCGGGCGTATCGAGGCCGACCTTGTCAAAGCGGTGGCCGAAGTGGAAGAGAGGACCAAACACATCAAGACACCTCTCAATGTCTCGGTGATGGGATGTGTCGTCAATGCCATCGGAGAAGCCAAAAGCGCCGACGTGGCGATCGCCTACGGCAAAGGGAGCGGGCTCGTGATGGTCAAGGGAGAGGTGGTGGCCAAACTGCCCGAAGAAAAGCTTGTGGATCGCTTTTTGGAAGAGGTGGAGAAAGTTGCCCATGAAATTGGGAATGGATAATGCAAACTGAGAAGAATGAAGCGGGACAATGGAAGAACATCTTTATAATCTGAATATCGAACGGGCGGTGCTAAGCACGATCGTTTTCGACCCGGTGCAGTATGAAGAGATCGCGGCGCAGCTCAAACCGGAAGATTTCTACCACCCTTTCCATCAACATCTTTTCGCGGCGATGGAGGAACTTTTTAGGGCCGACCAGCCGATCGACGAGGAGTTTTTGAAGGAGAGGCTGCTGCACAAAAACCAGTTCGACGAAGTGGCGTTTCTCGATATTCTCAGCGCCAACCCCCTCTCCAACACCCATGCCTACATCAAAGAGATCAAAGCCAAAGCGCAGAAACGCGCGCTGGTGACGCTGGCGACGGAGATCAAAAAGCTCACCATCGAAGACGACCTGCCGGCCGATGACGTGATGGATGCGGTGGAGGCGAAACTTTATGCCATCACATCCGAAGCGTCCACCCAGGATTTTCGCGAAAGCCAGGAGATGGCGCTCAGTACGCTGGAACATATCAAAAAGATGAAAGAGCGGGGCAACTCCATGCTCATCGGTGTCGATACCGGCTTCAAGGAGCTCAACCGCATGACATCGGGATTCGGGGAAGGAGACCTGGTGATCGTCGCGGCGCGGCCGGCGATGGGAAAATGCCTGGGGAAGGGAACGCGCGTCCTGATGTACGACGGAAGCCTCAAGAGGGTCGAAGATGTGAAGGTGGGTGACCTGTTGATGGGTGACGACTCGACCCCCAGGCGGGTTTTGTCCCTGGCGCGGGGACGGGAGATGATGTATTGGGTGCGTCAGAACAGGGGTATCGATTACCGGGTCAACGAAAGTCACATTCTCTCACTCAAACGCAGCCGAAACGAGGGTGGCCACAAGCATGGCGAAATATTGAACATATCCGTCAGGGAGTACCTGCAAAAGAGCGACAAGTTCAAAAGCAATTACAAAGGCTACAAAGTCGCGGTGGAATTTCCTGCAAAAGAGGTTCCGGTAGATCCCTATTTTCTGGGAATCTGGCTGGGAGACGGACGTTGTGATGACGTCCGGATCGCTACGGAAGACCCCGAAATCGTCGAATACCTGAAAGCCTATGCGGTGAAACTCGGATTGTCGCTACAGCTCTATACGGCAAAAGGCAAATGCCCCATGTATGCCATCACAAACGGCCGGCATGTAGACCCTCACGGCTCTTTTCCCATTCAGAAAGAGCTTCGGCTCCTGGGTCTCTTGGAGCGGAAACATATTCCACAGGCGTATCTGGCCAATGCGGAGAAGATCCGGCTGCAACTGCTGGCGGGATTGATCGATAGTGACGGTTATTATGATGACCACTATCATGTGATGGAGATTACCCAGAAAAACCGGCGGTTGGCCGAAGAGATCAAACTTCTGGCCGATACGTTGGGATTCCAAACCTCTCTGGTCGCCAAAAAGGCATCGATTCGGGAGCGGGGTTTTGAGAGTGAAGTGTATCGGGTGCGTATCGTCGGGGATCTGGACCGTATTCCGACAAAAGTGCCGCGCAAGCGGGCGCGGCCGAGAAAGGCGATAAGAGATGTGCGGCATACGGGCATTCGCATCGAACCCGACAGGGTCGATGACTACTACGGATTCGTGCTGGACGGAAACCATCTCTTTCTGCTGGAAGATATGACGGTGACACACAATACGGCACTGACGCTCAACATGGCGCTCAAAGCCCTCGAAAACGGGGACGGGGTCGCCTTTTTCTCCCTGGAGATGCCGGCGGAGCAGCTGGTGCTGCGGATGCTGAGCGCCAAAACATCCATCGCCCTGCAGGATCTTCGGGTGGGAAATCTGACCGACGACGAATGGTCGAGGCTCTCCGAAGCGGTGGATTGGCTGGGGAACCAGAAACTTTTCGTCGACGACGAAGGGTCGCTCAACATTCATCAGGTGCGCGCCAAACTGCGCAAACTCAAATCGCACCATTCCGAAATCAAGATCGCCTTCATCGACTACCTGCAGTTGATGACGGGTGCCTCCAACAAAGACCGCCACCAGGAGGTCAGCGACATCTCCCGGGGGCTGAAGATGCTGGCCAGGGAGCTCAACATGCCCATCGTCGCCCTTTCGCAGCTCAACCGCTCTCTGGAGTCGAGGGCCGACAAGCGGCCGATGCTCTCGGACCTTCGCGAATCGGGGGCGATCGAGCAGGATGCCGACATCATCCTCTTCGTCTACCGCGACGATGTCTACCGAATCCGGGAAGAGAAGGAAAAAGAGATGAAGGCCCGGGCGGAAGGGAAAGAGTATAAATCCACTTTCCATGAAAAAGAGGAGGAGGATGCCGAAATCATCATCGGCAAACAGCGAAACGGCCCGACCGGTATCGTCGAACTGAAGTTCCAGAAGCGGTTTACCCGGTTCGTCGATGCGGGATATGTCCCGGTCGAAGTCGTCTACGAGCAGAGCAACATCGATACGGGCGCCGAAACGAAAATTGAGCTTCCGCCTATCTAAACCGACCCTCCTTGAGGGGCGCCGTGAATGGCATGCCTTTTTCGGGCTCGCACTGGCGCTTCTGCTCCTCTCCACAGGGTGGCACTTTCATCGCTACACGCAGTTTGTTTCCCAAAAGAAGATGTGGACAGAGGCCGATGTGCTGGTGCAGTACACCAAAAGAGCGAAAGGGCGAAGCTATGAAGTTTTAAAACTTGAGACGAAAGAGGGCCTGCGGCTCTATACCACTTCGAGAGAAGATCTTAAAAACCTGCAGGGGCGCAGCGTCTCTGTTCTTCTTTTTCCCGCAAAAGTGACTTTTTTCGACTATCTTTCGATTCCTTACATCCCCTCCGTCATCGTTCGCGTCAACGCCGGGAAGTCTGCTCGTATGAAACTCTACGAGCGCATCGGGAGCCAGCATGAATCGAAATGGATGAAAGAGCTCTACGGGGCGCTTTTTCTGGCCGTTCCCATCTCCAAAACGCTTCGTGAAAGAGTGACGATGCTGGGGGTCAACCATCTTCTGGCCCTCAGCGGTTTTCATATGGGACTTTTGTGGTTCATTCTCTACGGGCTGCTTTCGGCACTTTACAGGCCGCTGCAGCAACGTCTCTTCCCGTGGCGCCACAGACTGCTCGATGTCGGCGCCGTGACGGTCATACTGTTGGGATGCTATCTGCTTCTGACCGATATGCCGCCCTCTCTTCTACGCGCCTATGCCATGGTGGTGGTGGGGTGGCTGGCGCTGCTTTTTGGTATCGAACTTCTCTCTTTCACCTTTCTGGCAGTCTGTGTTGTGATGCTTGCCGCGCTTTTTCCGTCACTTCTTCTCTCGGTCGGATTCTGGCTCTCCGTTTTTGGTGTTTTTTTCATCTACCTTTTTCTGAAATGGACGGAGGAGTGGCCGAAATGGCTCGTTTTTTCGGTTTTGAATATCTGGGTCTATCTGGCGATGCTTCCGATTGTCCATCTCTTTTTCGGCACTTTTGCGCTCTCCCAGCTTTTGTCGCCTCTTTGGACGATACTCTTTACACTCTTCTATCCTCTCGCGATGGGACTTCATCTGCTGGGCCTGGGCGGCATGGCGGATGGAATGCTTCTTTCGCTTCTGCACTGGGCGCAGGGGGCATCCGCGGTGTCGGTGCAGACCCCTCTGTGGTTCGCACTTCTTTTCGTTCTACTCTCTTTCGCCGCCCTTCGGTGGCGGTTCGCACTCTATCTTCAGATGGGTTCCGCGGGGCTCTTTTTTGTATATCTCGTTGAGCAGGTAGCATAGCTTCTGACCATAGAGGAAGATGATCCATGAGACATAGATCCAGAGCATGAAAAAAAGAAGGACGCTGAACGAACCGTAGACGGTCGTATAGGTCTTGGTGTGAAGTGTGTAGTAGATGAAGATGTTTTTGCCGACATACCAGATAAGGGAGGCGAAAAAAGAGGAGACAAGGGCCGCTTTGAACCGGATGTTGACCGTCGTCGAGATTTTGTAGGTGACAAAAAAGAGCATCCAGATGATAAGGAAAGGAAAAAGCGCCAGAAAATCGATGCCGCTGGTATATTGGGAACTGTTGAGCAGGTTCTGGACCTTGACCGAAAGGTAGATCGACGCGGCCAGCGCCATGGGGCCCAGTGTGATGAGTGTCCAGTAGGTGGTCAGAGCGCTCCAGAAGCTTTTTTGCTTCGAATGGAAAATTTTTCCGACGATATATTCATAGTTCTGAAAGAACATGATCGATGCGAAAAGGATGAAGATAAAACCGATCGTGCCCAGTTTCGATGTATTGGCCAAAAAGGTATCGATGTACTGGGAGACCGTCTCCTGGGAGGCGGGCATGATGTTGGAGAAGATGAAGCTTTTGATTTTTTCGTACTGGTCGGAAAAGTTGGGGAGCCGGACGATGATCGAAAAACTGACCAGCAGAAGAGGTATGATCGTGAAAATCGTATAGAAGCTGAGGCTGGCGGCGTAATAGGGAATGTCGGGATCGTAAAAATTTTTGAGGGAACAGTAGATGTTTTTGAGTGAAAAGTGAAAAGTGGGAAGTGAGAAGTGATTTTTACCATTTTCGGACATGGCTTTACCCACCGTTCCAATCGGAAAAACCGACGACCGACGACCAGCGAGCAACGACCATATTAAAGCGCCATCTTTCCCGGGTTGAGGATGTTGTTGGGGTCGAAGGCCCGTTTGATGTCGCGAAAAAGGTTCATCTCCTCTTCGGTGTAGGCCAGGTGCATGAAGGGGGCCTTGGAGAGGCCGATGCCGTGTTCGCCGCTGAGTGTGCCGCCCAGGTCGACGGTGATACGGAAGATTTCTTCGATCGCTTCATGGCCGATCTTCAGCTGTTCGGGGTCGTTGCCGTCGACCATGACGTTGGTATGGACGTTGCCGTCGCCCGTGTGGCCGAAACAGGGGATTTTGACTTTGTATTTCAAAGCGACGTCGTTGATGCGCCGAAGCAGTTCGGGCAGCACGGAACGGGGCACGGTGATATCTTCGTTGATCTTTTTGGAGCCGTAGATCGTGATGGACTGGCTGGCGTTGCGCCGGGCGAACCACAAATCGGCCGACTCCGCGTCGTCTTTTGCCTTTCTGAAGTCGCTGCAGCCGTTTTCGAGGAAGACCTTTTCGATTACGTCCATCTGGTAGTCGATCTCCTCGCTCAGATTGCCGTCGACGTCGGTGATGAGAATGGCGCCGGCATCCACCGGAAGCCCTTTGTGGTATTTCTCCTCCACAGCGCGGATGGTGAGGTTGTCCAGAAACTCCATCGCCACCGGGGTCACGCCGCTGGCCATGGTTTTGTAGACCGCCTCCATCGCCTCTTCGACGCTGGGGAAGATGCCCATGGCGGTCTTTTTGAGTTTCGGTTTGGCGATCAGCTTGAGGGTAATTTCGGTGATGACCGCCAACGTCCCTTCGCTGGCGATGAGGATGCCCGCGATGTTGTAGCCCGCCACATCCTTGATGGTCTTTTTCCCGGCGCGGATGATGTCGCCGTTGGGGCGTACGGCGCGGATGGCCATGACGTAATCTTTGGTGATGCCGTATTTGGCCGCCCGCATGCCGCCGGCGTTTTCGCTGACGTTGCCGCCGATGGTGCTGTACTCCTGGCTGGCCGGGTCGGGGGGGTAGAAGAGCCCTTTGGCCTCCACCGCCTTCTGCAGCTCCATGTTGATGACCCCCGGCTGCACCACGGCGACCATGTTGTCCATATCGATTTCCAAAATCTTGTTCATATGCTTTTCCAGAGCCAGGACGATGCCCCCATTAGCCGGCAGCGCGCCGCCGGTGAAGCCGCTGCCCGCACCGCGGGGGACGATGGCGATGCGATGCTCGTTGCAGTAGCGCAAAATGGCGCTGACATCCTCTTCGTGGCGGGGAAAGACCACGGCGTCGGGTTCGTACCGTTCTCTGGTCGCGTCATAGCTGTAGGCGATCATATGAGCTTTGTCGCGATAGAGATTCTCCTCTCCGACAATCTTTTTCAAAGCGTCGATATGGGTCTGCTCAATCATTTTTCACTCTCCATTTTCCGGTAAAAACGGTCGAAATCCCCGATTTTGTACTCCGTCCAGTCATAGAAAGGAGAGGGAATCTCCTCGAAACGGTTGAAAAAGGGCTGCTTGAAATGGTTCGCATCCACCGATGTCACGTGAGCATCGCCCACTTTGACCCAGCTGACGCAGTCGATAAAGTCGGTACCGTCTTTGAACATGAACATGACGATACCCAGATGCATCTTTTCGCAGATTCTTTTGAAATGTTTTTTGGAGGGGAGCGGTGATTTGTCCTTGGCAAGTTCGGCGGCGAAGAGGTCGGGGTGGATGAGGTGCAGTTTTGGGAAACTCTCTTTCGCCTTTTCTAGGGATTTCTGGTTGGGAACGATCGGCAGGGCACGGTCGTAGAGGTAACCCAGAATGACCATGTCGCCGTTTTGCGGTTTTGTCTTGATCGTGGGAAGGTTGGGCTGTCGCAGCCCTCGATAGGGCAGCAGTTTCAGGGTTGCCGAATTTTTGTCGCCGGCGGTGACAATGACCGATGCCAGAATCGCCTTGTGGGTCTGGTCGTAAGCGTGAATGACGATACCGCTTACGCCGACGGGGATGTTGCCGACCGGCACCGTTGCGCTGTCGTCTTTGACATTTTCCAGAGCCGCTGTAACGGTACGGGGCTCTCCTGCGGCCATCAGGGAAAGGGTGCAGGCGAGAAAGAGAAACAAAAGGGTGCGTATCATCGATGAATGTCCTCAATTGACGTAGTATCGGTGATTATACTCAAAGGATCTTTTAAAGCGACTTTAACGCGCCATGGAGTAAAATACAGGCTATTTTAAAAAAAACGGTTATCACAACTAATATGCGAAACACTCTTGTCATCCTTGTTTTTGCCATCACGCTCCTGCACGCTTCCGTCGTTGAGAAAAAAGCATGGCCCCAGGGGGAGAGCTTCCTCCATTTTCTCGACCATCACGGCATGCCCCAGTCGATCTACTGGAATCTGGACAAAGAGGACAAGGAGCTTTGCGAAGAGATCCGTGCGGGCGTCTCCTACTACGTGATGAGCGACGACAACGGATCCGCGATCGAGCAGGTTCTCATTCCGATCAACGAAGAGCTTCAGATCCATCTGGCAAAAGATGGCGAAAGCTACCGGTTCGAACTGATTCCTGTCGCCTATCAGGAGATTACCGATCTGTTTTCTCTCGCGATCGAGCGTTCGCCCTACCAGGATATCATCTCGGCGACCAACAACAGGCCGCTGGCCCACGCCTTCGTCGACGCTTTCAAGAACAGCTTCGATTTCACGAGACTCCGCAAAGGTGACAGACTGGCGGTCGTCTACAAAGAGAAGCTGCGGCTCGGCCGTCCTTTCGGGCTGCCGAAAATCGAAGCGGCGATGATCGAAAAACGGAAAAAACCGTACTACCTTTTTCGTTTCAAAGACCGCTACTACGATGAGAAGGGACGGGAAGTCGAGGGATTTCTCTTCAGGAAGCCCGTCAACCACGTCCGCATCACTTCCCGTTTCACTTTGCGCCGGTGGCATCCGGTGCTGCACCGATACCGGGCCCATCTGGGAGTCGATTTCGGCGGACGAACCGGTACGCCGATTTATGCGGCGGCGGATGGCCGTATCATCTTCGCCGGACGGCTCGGCGGATACGGCAATGTGATCAAAATCCGCCACCGTGACGGCTTCATGACGCTTTATGCCCATATGCACAGGTTTCGGCGCGGAATGCGGCGGGGAAAATATGTCAAAAAGGGGCAGGTGATCGGCTATATCGGTTCAACGGGCATGAGCACCGGTCCGCACCTGCATTTCGGTCTTTACAAAAACGGTCGGCCCATCAATCCGCTCGGCGTGATCAAGGTGACGAAAAAGAGTCTCTACGGCAAAAGACGCAAAGAGTTTCTCAACTACGCGGCGATTATGAAAGAGAAACTGCAAAATGCGGTGGCATCAAACGCGTGCCCGGTGCGTTTGGACGATCTATCACGGTCAAAATACTGCATCGACGAGATCGATATCAACGGAAGTGTCGGCGGATGATCGAAGAGTTCCGCATCGAGCCGCTTGAGACATCACATTTCGTCCGCCCCGCCCTGGTGCGATACCGGCAGAACGGCACAATGAAGAGCTGGGAGATCATCCGCGCCCACGACAGTGTGGCGATTCTGATCTTCGACAAAGAGAAAGAGGCGTTCGTTCTGGTCAGACAGTTCAGGCCCGCCGTCTATCTTCAAAACTCGGATGGATATACATTCGAACTGTGTGCCGGCATCGTGGACAAGGAGAGTTCGCTTCTGCAGATCGCCAAAGAGGAGATCTACGAGGAGTGCGGCTACGATGTCCCTCTGGAGCGGATCGAAAAGATTACGTCGTTTTACACCTCCGTCGGATTCGCCGGGTCAAAACAGACCCTTTACTATGCCGAAGTGGATTCGACGATGAAAGCTCATGCCGGCGGAGGTATCGAAATGGAGGAGATCGAGGTGATCGAACTTCCGGTCGCAAAGGCGCGGGATTTCATGTTCGACGAATCGCTGGTCAAAACGCCGGGCCTGCTTTTCGCTTTCATGTGGTTTTTTTCAACTAAAAGTTAAAAACTAAAAACTAAAAATTGCGGAAAATGGTTTTACTTTTAACGATTCTCAATCAATAAATCGCTTCAACAACCCTTCATAGGCGTCGATGCGCCGGTCTCTTAGAAAAGGCCACCAGCGACGCACCTCTTCGCTTCTTTTCAGGTCGATGTCGCAGTAGAGAATCTCCTCCTTATCGTTGGACGCGGTGGCCAGCATCTCTCCCTGGGGGCCGCAGGCGAAGCTGTTGCCCCAGAACCGGATGCCGTCCAGTGCGCCGCTTGGATCGTTTTCGAACCCGACTCTGTTCACGGCGACCAGCGGGAGTCCGTTGGCCACGGCATGTCCCCGCTGTACCATGACCCAGGCATCCAGCTGGCGGCGCTTCTCCTCTTCGCAATCGCTGTCGAACCAGCCAATGGCGGTGGGATAGAGAAGCAACTGCGCCCCTTTGAGCGCCATGAGCCTAGCCGCTTCGGGGTACCATTGGTCCCAGCAGACCAAAACGCCGAGCCGTCCGACGGAGGTGTCGACGGGTTCGAAACCGAGATCGCCCGGCGTGAAGTAGAATTTTTCATAAAAACCCGGATCGTCGGGAATGTGCATCTTTCTGTATTTTCCCGCAATGGTTCCGTCTTTTTCGAAAACGACGGCCGTGTTGTGGTAGAGGCCGGCTGTGCGTTTTTCGAAGAGTGAAGTGACCAGCACGACGCCGTTTTTTTGTGCTACTCTGCTCCAGAATGCCGTATCTTCCCCAAAGCTTTCGGCCAGATCAAAAAGCGCCGTATCTTCGTGCTGGCAGAAGTAGCGCCCCTGGTGAAGCTCCTGAAGGACAACCAGTTGGGCCCCATGTTTCGCCGCCTCGGCGATCCGGGCCGCCGTCTCTTCCACCATGGCGGATTTGTCTGCGCGCCAGCACTGCTGGATCAGAGCCGTCTTCATCCGAATCCTTTGTGCGAATCTTGGAAAAGTATAGCAAAATTCCCCTTTTTTGCGACGGAACCGGTCGGCTGGAGAGGATCTTTTTTCAATTCAGCATAATCTTATACCGAAAGAGTGATAATGAATCAGAAACCGGTACATTCTGGCATGATCGGTTTGATATGAATTCATAACGACAGCGTTGTGGACCGAAAGGATTGACAATGAAAAAAATGACCGCAGTCTGTTTGTTGTCGGCTGCCACATTCTGCTTTGCAGGTCCTGCGGGAATGTTCGGTGTGAGCTATACATGGGGCGGTTCCATCGGAAACGGGGAGGTGGGGCTGAGTGCCAAAGTGATCTCCGATAACAAGGAAGACAAGGTGATCGCTGCGGCGGGGGTGAGCTACTATCCGTGGGCTCCAGTGAATAAATTCGGGGCGGATGTGAGTGCCGGTTATCTCTTTGACGGGGTGGCTTTGACGGCGGGATGGGATTTCATCCAGAGCGACTGGCAGGTAGCTGCCGGTTATGTCAACACCGTGGATGATGACAATGATCACGAGAATGCTTCGGCGCCGCCGGCAGAAGAACCCGCAGAAGAGGAACCGTCCTCTAAAACGCCTCCGGGCGAAGGAGAAACCTGATCTATTCGGAAAAGTAGTAGGCAGGAATCTGCATCGTGGAGCAGTGAAGGCTTCCTCCCTGCTCGATCAGTTTGAGGCAGTTGATCGGGATGACCTCGCGGTGTGGGTAGAGCGTTTTGAAAAGGGCGATCATCGCCTTGTCCTTCGGATCGTCGTAGGTGGGCAGAAGCAGAGCGTGATTGGTGACGAGAAAATTGGCATAGGTGGCGGGCAGACGGTTTCCGTCGCGGTCGTGTTTGGGTGAGGGAAGAGGGAGGGGAACGAGGTGGTAGGGTTTGCCTTTGAGGGTCCGAAACTCCCTGAGCTGCGCTTCCATCATCTTCAGATTTTCGTAATGCGGGTCTGCGGGATCGTCGCAGGTGACGTAGGCGATGGTCTCTTCGTCGATAAAACGGGCAAGGGTGTCGATGTGGGCATCGGTGTCGTCTCCCAGGAGCTCTCCGTGATCGAGCCACAGAACCCGTTGGAGGCAGAGCTTCTTAGTCAGAAACGATTCGATCTTCTGCCGATCCATACCCGGATTGCGGTTGGGGTTGAGCAGGCACCGGGAGGTTGTAAGCAGTGTTCCTTTGCCGTCGCATTCGATCGAGCCCCCCTCCAGAACGAAATCGACCTTTTCGTAATCCCCGTAGAGATATCCCCGTTCAACCAGCGTACGGGTGACGGCATTGTCCAGCGTACTTTCGAACTTGTTGCCCCACCCGTTGAAAGTGAAATCGAGAAATTTCCGTATGCCGTTCTCGTAGAGGGTAATGGGGCCGTAGTCGCGTGTCCAGGTGTCATTGGTCTCGATCTCGATGAATGTGATGTTCCTGGTGTCGCAGAAATAGTGTCCGGCTGCTTTCGCATCACGGCAGAGAAGAAGGACCGGTTCGCTGTAGGCGATGGCACTGGCGATGCGGATAAAAGGGGTCAGGGCACTTTTTAGATCCCCGGCCCAGTCGGTTCCCTCGTGGGGAAGGGCCATCAGGACCGCATCCTGCTTTTGCCACTCAGTCGGGAAGATGCACATGGTCGTCTTCGTCGTGCTTGATTACTTTGATGCTTTTGATGACCCAGTAGATGACGAAAACGGCCGTGGCGGTCATCCCGGCGATTTTGACGGCGGCCACGATCGGGTGGGCCTGGGCACCGCTTTGGGGTACGAACACCGGTTCTGCGGCCGCCCAGGATATCAAGAGAGAAAAAACCATGGCAAAACGTGACATTTTTAATCCTTAATGCGCTAAAATCTGTTCATGTCCTATATCGAAATTTCACGTAAAAATTTTCTTTACAATATTAGCCAAATCGCCCGAAAAACTCAATCGGTCGAAAAGATCGCGCTGGTGCTCAAGGACAACGCCTACGGCCACGATCTGGGTATCATGGCAGAGTTGGCGAAAGAGGCCGGAATCCGCCACGCCGTGGTCAGGACGATGGCGGAAGCCTTCGCAATACAGGAGCGCTTCGAGAGCGTCCTGGTGCTCGCCGATATCCCCAATGAGAGACCCGAGGAGAGGATCCATATCGCCGTCAACGACCGAAGGGACCTGGAGAGGATTCCGGCGGGAACGCGGGTGGAACTGAAAGTCGACACTGGCATGCACCGCAACGGCATCGGGGCCAAGGAGCTTTTCGAGACACTCGAACGAATCGAAAAGAGGGGCCTTTCTCTCGCGGGCATTATGACCCATTACCGAAGTGCAGACGAGATGGGAAGCGATTTTTTCTGGCAGAAAAAACGTTTTGAGCAAATCAGAAACGCTGCGGTCCAAGCCGGCGTGAAAAAGATCCGCTGGCACAGTTGCAATTCGGCGGCGCTCTTTCGCTCCGCATCGTTCGATGAGGATATCGCCCGTGTGGGCATCGCCGCCTATGGCTGCCTCGCGATGCCGGTGCCTTTTAGGATACCCCCGCTCAAACCTGTCATGTCGCTCTGGGCGGAGCGCGTCGCCGTCCGCCGTCTCAATCGTGGTGAAAGGGTCGGTTATGGCGGGGAGGGGAGACTTTTGCAAGAGGGGCTGCTTTCGACTTACGACATAGGATACGGAGACGGATGGCTCAGGGGGGATGCCTCGAACCCCTATCGGCTGCCCGACGGCCGCTGCGTCGTCGGAAGGGTTTCGATGGATCTTGTCAGTCTCGAGGGCGACGATTCGGCTGTCTGTCTTTTCAACGATGCCAACGAGGCGGGCCGGCAGTTCGGAACCATCGGATACGACATTCTCGTCAAGCTCAACCCCCGGATTCCCCGTATCGTGGTATGACGGCGCTTTTTCTGCTTTTTCTTTTCGCGCTTTTTCTTGTGCTCTATCCTTTTTATGTCGTCTCGAAGCAGATATCAGGCTACAGGGAACCGATCGAGAAAACTCCCGCCCAATGGGGTGCCTCTTTTGAAAATATCGACTTCGTGACCGACGACGGTCTGGTTTTGAAAGGTTGGTGGATACCGGGCAAAGGTCGGAAGGCTGTCATGCTTCTGCACGGCAAATCGGGGAGCCGCAATGGATACCACAGCGGCATCTTCGACCTTGGACAATGGTATCACAGCCGGGGATACCACGTGATGATGGCCGATATGCGTGCCCATGGAGAGAGTGGGGGAAAATACGTCTATTTCGGTGTCAGGGAGTCTTGCGACATGCTCGGATGGCTGCGAAAGATCGATCCTTTGGGAGAATACCGGTGGGTGTTGCACGGCTTTTCCCTGGGGGCCGTGACAGCGATGATGATGCTAGAACGCGAACCCGCACTTTTTGGGAAGGTCGTGGCCGATGCACCGTGGATCGATTTCGAGATGCTCGTAAAGAGCGAACTCAAAAAGCGCGCTCATCTGCCCCCTTTCACCTACCCCTATGTGGCGTGGATCGCGCAGAATTTTTTTGGACAGGATTTCAGGGCCGCGGACAACAGGGGGCGTTGCCGCAGGCTGTGCGGCCGGCCGATTCTCTATATCCGCGAAGAGGAGGATGCGCTGCTTCCGCCGTGGCACTGGAGGCTGCTGGAGAGGGCGTGTCCGCAAGCGAAAGTGGCGCTTTTTGAAGGGGTGGGGCATGTGGAGGCTTTCACGGAGTGTCCCCGGCGCTATACGAAACTTCTAGAAGCGGAAGGTCTGTGACGTCAGCGGTTTGAATCCCGTCACTTTTTTTTCGGTGATGCCGAGCTTTTTTGCCGCCTTGGGGTTGACGATGTACAAACCGAGAGTCACCTTCACTTCATCCCCTTTTTTTACCCGAATGCCCGTGTCGAACGTTTTTGTCGAGGAGGCATCGATGCCCTTGCTCTTGAGCACGGTGTCGGCGATCCACGGCATCGCCGGTTTTCCCTCTTTTCCAAGCACCGTGTAGAAGTTGATCGGTTTGGGTCTGATAATCTTTCCGTCGCGACGGATCGTGACGCGCAACTGTCCCAGCCTGAGCGGATGGGTGAAAAGTTTGTGGATGGAGTGGTTGACGACCGTCACGTTCAGATGACTACGCTTTGCGGATGCTTTGAGCGTCACGGCTTTTTTCAGAAGATTCAGGTGATGATGGGGGCCTGCGAATCCATGGTAGGTATGGGTTTTGCTCTTTTGGATCGTCGAATACGAACCCGGGACTTGAGGCATATGGCAGGCGATGCAGTTGTGTTTTTTCGGATCGTTTTCCCTGATGTTCATCGAACAGATGGTAAAACCGTGACTGTTTTGTTTGTGGTCGTGGCATCCGAGGCAGATATGGCCCGTAGAGAAGAGTCTGTTGCCGTAGTCGATCGTGTGAAACGGTGAGCCGGCGGTCGTTCTGCTCAGTCCGAAAAACGAACTCGTTTCATGAAACTTGACCCGTTTTTCGATGGTTTTCCCCTCTTTGGCGGCATAAAAGTACTTTGGTGTCGGGTTGATGATGTTGCGATTCTGTTTGGCGTGGGTTTGGACAGAGCGTATACGGTGGCAGTAGGCGCAACCGATGGGCTCCTCTTTTTGGATGAGACTGCCGGAAGGCATCGCGGATTCGCCTTTTTCAAGCGCTTCGATAACTTTCGTGTCGGAAGGGGTGTGGCAGACGGCGCAGTTGTATCTCTTTTTGGCTTTTAAGGGGTGTTTTTCCCAGATCTTCCGGTGAATGGGATCGTTGGCGACAGAAGCGTTGCGGTGCATCGATTCGCTGTACTCTTTGTAGATGAGAGGGTGGCATTTTGCACAGACTTTCGATGCGACGAACGTTTGATTCGCCCAGGCGGCGCAGGTGAGAAAAAGGGCGAGAAAAAGGGGGCGGATCATGGTGCTGTCCTCGTTTTTTGGATGAATTCTATCCGATTACGCTTTCATCTTTCTTTGATCGACATCAAACACCGACACCGCGCAAATCAAGAATGCCGTTCATCCTCTCGGCATTCGGAGTTTTTTGTCAATCGGTCTGGTCTTTCAACCTGAAAGAGGTCGTGAAAGCGATTAGAAGCGTAAGTGCGGTGACGCCGTAGAGGAGGGTGTAGCCGCCGAAATGGAGCAAAAATCCGCCGAGAATCGAGAAAAACATCCCGAGGGAGACGATATTCATCTGCACCGCCACATAGAGGGGTCGTTTCGCTTCGGGAGCGAGAATGAGGATAAGGTTGGAACTGGCGATACGGCTACCGTCTCCGGCGGCGCCGAAGAGGAAGAAAATAATCCCGTATGCGATGAGCGTATCGGCGAAAAAAGCCAGTCCCACGGCAACAAGTTTGAGAAAGATGCTGAACGTCGCGATGAAGCGGTAGCGTCCGAGACTTCCCAGTCTGCCCCACAGCACGTTGCTGATCATGGCGCCGACCATCTGGACGGTGATGAGAATACCCACCTCTTTGCCACCCAGATGAATGGTCTCCTTGGCGTCGAGAATGACAAAAGGCATGGCGATGAGGTACCCGTAGGCGAGCAGAAAGGTCACTATCTGCACCTGAAGCTGCCTATCCACTTTCACAAGCGAAAACGCATGGCGCAGAAAGCCCGTGAACGACTCTATTTTCGTCTCGAAACGGGTTTTGACCGGTTCGTCGACGGTGGCGAAAGCGAGGAGACCTATCCCCATCAAAAGGGCGCTGAGAATGAAGAGGTAGCCGAAATCGTAGGGGGCTTCGAACCGCTCCAGAACCCACGCCGCCACGGCGCCGCTGATAAGGGCTCCCAGGCCCGAGAAGAACTGCCGCCACGCCATCGTCTTGCCGCGGAACCGGTGGGAAAAGATCTTGGCGACGATCTCTCTGAAATAGATCGCGCCGAAACCGGCGCTGAAGGAGAAGAGAAAGAGTCCGATGCCGATGCACCAAAGCGTCAGGGTCGGATGGCTCTTTCCGAAAAGAAGGATCGCTACGCCGATCATGAACCACGAAAGGAAACGGAAAGCGAAGACACGCCGCAGGTAGGGAAGCATGCGGGCGTAGTGCTGGGCTTTGTAGGCGGCGAAAAGCTGCATGAGCACCGCTCCCCCGCGCAGCAGACCGCTGAAGAAGCCGATCAGTACGGAGGAGCCCCCGAAATAGTTGATCATCAGCGGCAGAATGGTGGCGGGTTCGGCGATGGTGGTGCCGACGGAGAGAAAGAAGCCGTGGAGAATGTTTTTGATATGGTTGGAAAATTTATCCATGGCGGCTCGCTGAGATGGGCAATGTGGGGAAGAAACGAATGTCAAAGGCGCCAAGGGAACGGGAGCTAACGATCATTGAGCATCTCCCATCCCTCTTCGATTGTTTGGGCCACTCCTTTGCAAAACAGCCAGAGTCCCGCATTGAGTTTCGCGATATCCATCAGTGTATCCGAGGGAGAAGCGAGGTGCGAGAGGCTTTCGCTTTTTGTTATCGGATCGAAGGATTTTGTGTAGTCGATGCCGAAACGCTTCGGGTCGACGATTCGCTCTTCGCATCTATCTCCTTCGCAGACCCAGACGCGGCATTTGCCGAAAATTTCGGGTGTCCCCTCATTCCCTTTGGCGATGACAAGCCGTCTGTAGCGGTGAGCGAACACCTCCCGGTACTTTTTGACGTAGGGTTTGTGAAAAACGCCGATCAGTGCCGTATCGCAGCCGCCGGCATCGGGCAGCCGCTCCAGAGTGTTAAGACCGGTCCGAAGCCCCAGCTTTTGGCGAATGGGCGAGAGATCGGCCAGGGGTTTGCAGTAGTTTTTTTGGTCGAAATATCTGATGTTTTCGGGCAGTGGCACACTTTCGCAAACCTCCCGAACGGTCAACCCTTTTTTGGAGGGCTGCAGGGCGCCGCCGTTGACGATCACCCGGATACCGAAGGGCGCGACCATCGGTGCGGCGAGGGTGAAAATATAGGGGTTGTCCGCCTTCCCGTCGAAAGGGTAACCCAGTTCGATGCCGTTATCTACGGGTTTTCTTACGCAATTTTCATCCAGTACATCCAGCGCGGCCCGAAACTCTGTGGCCGTTTCGGGCTTGAGGCGCCATCCCAGCAGAAAGGCGGCGCACTGTTCGGGCGATGCACGGCCGTCGAGCATCTGCTCCATCGCGTCGCGCATCTCTTCGTATGTCAGATCGCGGTTGTGTTTGGCGCCCGTTCCGACGCATTTGATATATCGGATAAACGCGTCGGACATTACTGCCGCGTCATTTCCCGGCGGATCTCTTCGAGGCGCTCAATCCGTTGTTCTGTGGTCGGGTGGGTTCTAAAGAGGTTGGCGAAACTGATATCCTTGCCCGTGAAGGGGTTGACGATGAACATATGGGCCGTTTCGGGTGTCGCTTCGGGCAACATGCCCTGCCTGTTATAGTTTTCAAGCTTGATTAGAGCGCTTGCCAGCCATTCGGGATGGCCCGTGAGCCGGGCGGCGCCCGCGTCGGCTTCGAACTCCCGGCTGCGGCTCACCGCCATCTGGATGATTCCCGCTGCGATCGGCAGAATGATCGACATGACCAGCATCAGAATCGGGTTGGGGCTCTCTTCGTCCCGTCCACCGAAAAATGCGCCAAACTGCATGATGTTGGCGATTGTGGCGATGGCACCGGCAATCGTCGCGGCGACCGTGCCGATCAGGATGTCGTAGTGTCGCACGTGGCTCAGTTCGTGGGCCAGTACCGCTTCGATCTCCTCTTCATTGAGCAGGTCCAAGAGACCTTCGGTCACCGCGACCGCCGCATGTTTCGGATTGCGGCCTGTCGCGAAGGCGTTGGGAACCCTTTCGGGAATGATGTAGACTTTCGGCATCGGCAATCCCGCCTTCTGTGTCAGTCTGCGGACGATGGCGATCAGGCCTGGGGCGCTCCGCTCGTCCACTTCGACGGCATGGTAGTGGGCCAGTACCATCCTGTCGGAGAAGTAGTAGGCGTAGAAGTTCATCGCGCCGGCGAAAAGCAGGGCGATGAGCATGCCGGTGGTTCCTCCGAACATGCCGCCGATCCAGACCATCAGTAGGGTCATCAGCGTCAGAAGTACAACCGTTTTTACCGCTTCCATCTCTTTCGATCCTTTTTTAAATATAAAGTTATAATTGAGTCGTATGGGCTAAATAATACTATATGAGATTATTCAATGTCAAGAGGCCGGAAGCTCAATGGCCCCCTGAAAGATGACACCGTCGATTCCATCCCTCGCCGCCGATTCCATCTCCTTCTCCTCCGATACCGGCAGAAGGATTTTGGCATCGAAGAGATAGGTTTCGGCGGTTTTTTGTATCTGCGGCGCGAGGGAAGCATCCGCCAGAATGTACTTTGCATGCAGTGCGTTGGCCAAAAGAGCCTCGGTGAGCGATGCGGCCATCACGGCATAGGGAATCTCGTTTTCGAAGCAGTGCTTCGCAACTTCTTTCGTTTCGGCGTAGGGACCGAGCCAGAGTGTGGCGTTTGCCGGTGTCATGGCGATCTCTTCGATCGATTCGATATAGTAGAGCGGTTCATAGGGAATGTCGGGATGGCCGAGAATGATCATCTATCTGACTCCTGCGCATGTTTTCGAACAGTAATACTTTCCGTCGACAATGATCGCTTCGTGGCTGCTGACGAATGTACCGCACTTTTCGCACTCGACCATGATCTCTTCGTCGCGCTTGGGTTTGCGTTTTTCCGCGGCGCGGGTTTGACGATGCTGTGTCACTTTCGGTTTCTTGATCAGGAAGAAGTAGACGGCGGAGATGACAGCGAGGGTGAGTACGATTTTCAGCATTTGTAGGCATCCTTTATCCACAGGTAGTTGCGTTTGTCGCGGGTGATCAGTTCGTAGTCGCATCGGGCGAGCTCCGTCACTTCACCGAAGACATGTTCGCCCTTGTAGAAGAGCAGTTGGGTCTTTTCCCCGATGAAGGGTCTGCACCATGCAATCAGCGTCGAGGTCTCCGTCACGGCACGGGAAGTGATCAGATCGCAAAAAAAAGGGGGCAGATCCTCGATGCGCCTGGCCTCGACCGTGACATTTTCCAGCCCCAGCTCCCTGGCGATGAAACCCAGAAAAGAGGCGCGTTTTGCGAGGGGTTCACAAAGGGTGCAGGCTGTATCGGGCATGACGATGGCCAGGACCATGCCGGGGAAACCGGCACCCGTGCCGATATCCAGCAGCGTTTCGGGGGAAGGGAGAAAAAGGATGGGGTAGAGGGAATCGAAGATCTGCTCTTCGATCGCTTCGAGGGTCCTGGCGCCCGTGAGATTGTGGATGCGGTTCCACTTCATCAGGTGTTTGGCAAAGGCTTCGAGCCGTTCGATCGTTTCGGAGGAGAGTTCGATTCCTTCCCTTTCGATGCGGTGTTTCAGGCTCACAGCATATGCCCCATTTTCTCTTTTTTCGTCTGCAGATACTCTTCATTGTGGGGATTGGCCTCCACGATGATCGGCAGACGTTCGACGATTTCGATCCCTTCGAGGCTTTCGATCTTTCGGGGGTTGTTCGTCAGAAGTCTTATTTTTTTGATGGCAAAGTGCCCCAGGATCGTTTCGACCATTTCGTAGGTGCGTTCGTCGGCGCTGAAGCCAAGCTGGTGGTTGGCGGCGACGGTGTCCAACCCCCTGTCCTGCAGCGCGTAGGCGTTGACCTTGTTGAACAGTCCGATGTTTCGTCCCTCCTGTCGCAGGTAGATCACCATGCCCCCCTGGCTCTGAATGAAATGAAGGGCGAATGCCAGCTGTTCTCCGCAGTCGCATTTGAGACTCCCGAGCGCATCGCCGGTAAGGCACTCCGAATGAACCCGCACGACCGGTGTCTTGGGAAGGGGATCGGTAAAAATGGCGAGGTGCTCTTTGAAGCAGCCGTTTGCCAGAATCTCTTTGAATGCCTGGATTTTGAACGTTCCGAAACGGGTCGGGAGATTGGCGACTTCGGAGATTTCAGTGTTCATTCGTTCTTTTTCCTAATGTTTTGGTAAAATAGGCGTTTTCATAAGCTCATCGCGCCCTGCAGGATGAGTTGAATCAGCGCGATTATACCATATAAAGGTTCTGTCATGTTCGCACGTTTCCGACGCAAACGACTCCATCCCGTCCTCCGTGATCTCGTCCGTGAGACGGTTCTGACACCGGACGATTTTATCTACCCTCTCTTCATTCGAAGCGGCGAGGTAATCAGAAACGAAGTGGCTTCGATGCCGGGGGTCTACCAGATGAGCATCGATTCGGCGATCGCGGAGTGCGAAACGCTCAAGTCCCTTGGCATCCGAAGTGTCATCCTTTTCGGAATACCGGATATCAAGGACTCGGTGGGCAGCGATGCCCTCTGCGAGCACGGGATCATCGCCACCGCGCTGCGAGCGCTGAAATCGGCCCATCCGGACATGCTTTTTATAACAGACCTCTGCTTTTGTGAATATACCGATCACGGCCACTGCGGTGTGCTCAACCCCGAGCTCGAAACGGTCGATAATGACGTCACGCTTCAAAACCTTGCCCGTCAGGCGATAATCCACGCCAAGGCGGGGGCCGACATGATCGCGCCAAGCGGCATGATGGACGGGATGATCACGGCCATCCGCGAAGGGCTCGACAGTGCCGGGTTCACCCATACACCGATCATGAGCTATTCAACGAAGTTCGCCAGCGCCTACTACGGGCCTTTCCGCGATGTGGCGGAGAGCGCCCCGAGTTTCGGCGACAGGCGAAGCTACCAGATGGACCCGGCCAACCGCAGGGAGGCGATCCTCGAGAGTCTCGAGGATGAGCGGGAGGGGGCCGACATTCTGATGGTCAAACCCGCACTTGCCTACATGGACATTATCCGCGACATCCGCGAAGCCAGCGACCTGCCGCTGGCGGTCTACAATGTCAGCGGCGAGTACAGCATGCTCAAGATGGCGGCCAAGGCGGGCGTCATCGACTACGAACGGGTCATGATGGAGACGCTTCTTGGATTCAAGCGCGCCGGTGCGGACATCATCATCACCTATCATGCGAAAGAGGCGGCAGCACTGCTGGATTAAAAGAAGGCGGACACTCTATAAACCAGGACATTGATTATGAGACACTTTTTGACACTGAAAGACTATACGAAAGAAGAGATACTTGAGATTATCGAACTGGGGCTTCGCATCAAAGCCGAAACGAAAGCGAAACGCTTCACCCCCTATCTGGAGAAACAGACACTGGCGATGATTTTCGAAAAGAGCAGCACGCGAACCCGCGTCAGTTTCGAAACGGGCATCTACCAGCTGGGGGGAATGGGGCTCTTCCTCTCCTCCCGCGACATACAGCTGGGACGGGGAGAACCGATGAAGGACACGGCGCGTGTCATCGGCCGCATGTGCGACATGGTGATGATCCGCACCTACAGCCAGAAGAAGCTGGAAGAGTTCGCCGGTTTTTCCGACGTGCCGGTGATCAACGGTCTGACCGACGACTATCACCCGGTGCAGCTGATGGCCGATTATATGACGATGATCGAACACGGCAAAGACCAAAACCCCGTGGTGGCCTATATCGGAGACGGCAACAACATGGCCCACAGCTGGCTGATGCTGGCGGCCAAACTCGGATTCGAACTGCGTGTCGCGACGCCGAAGGGATACGAGTGCGATCCGGATATCGTCGAAGACGCCGTGGAGTTTGCCAAAAAGAGCGGTGCAACGATTCTTTTTACCGACGATCCCAAAGATGCCGTGATAGGTGTCGATGTCGTCACGACCGATACCTGGGTTTCGATGGGGGATGAGGAAGAGAAGGAGAAGCGGCTCAAGGATTTTGCCGGTTATACCGTCGACGCCGCTTTGATGAAGCGGGCGAAAGCGGATGCCATATTTCTTCATTGTCTTCCCGCCTACCGGGGACTCGAAGTGACCGAAGAGGTGCTGGAAGGGCCGCAGAGCGTCGTATTCGACGAAGCGGAGAATCGGCTTCACGCGCAAAAAGGGGTCATGGTCTGGCTCGACGGAAAAAGGAACGAAGCTTGATGGAGGTCGATATGAAGAGTCTGAAGAATCTGCCGGTGGAACAGCAGCTCAAGGAGATCGATCTGGTGGCCAAACGTCTTGGAATGCCGAAACCGACGGAGCGGCCGGTGCTTGAGATCAAACCCGCGGGAGACGAGAAACACAAACTTCTGGAACTCAAACGGGGTGACTGGGGCGACGAACAGCCCTGGTTCGTGATCGACGAAGACGGGAAATTGCTGATTCTCTCGACCGCCGAAGCGATGATGGGCATCATGAATTCGCTACAGCATATGGGCGAGGAGGTGTTCAAGGCCCGCCTTGAGAGGGCGATCGCCAAAGAGCTACCGATCGATTTCCACGATGTCTGGACGGTCGCGATGCACGAACTGCAGCAGCGGCTCAAAGAGGGCGGGCAAAAGGCGGCGAGTGTCGATCTGGAAAATCTCGTCAAAAGCATCAAACGCCAACATCCCAATCTCTTCTATTCGCTTAAAGATCTTCAGCTCGACAGTGAGGAGATGTAGGTTTTCGTTTTCGTGCAGAGGTGCGGAATCGGCGAAATCGCGTGATTGCGTACCCTCCGATCGAGCTTGCGAAGGGGATGGTGCATTCCGCAGAGTGTTGGGCGGACGAAAAAAAGCTTCTTTGATCGAAAACGATTCGCATATGCAAGCATCGGAATGGATTTACCATGACACGGGCCCTTCCGATTTTTTTCAACAATTTCCAAACCTGAAACAAACCGCCGCAAAACGGTATTCGCTTGAAACTGTGAAGCGGCGCGACTATCTCTCCGTTTTTTTCAAAAAAGATGCCAAAAAAGTTTATGTTCTCCGAAATTTTGCCGATTTTTCTAACAATCTGGAAAACAGAAACAGATTTCGCAAATTCAGGAAGAAATATACTTTTTTGAAGAACGAAACAGACGGAGAGACAATGAAACGCAGGATCGTATTTGCGGTGAAACCGTTGATCGTTTTGTCGCTGCTCTCGTCAATATCGTCGATCCATGCCGATATTGAGGCAAGATATTCCGACAGTACCAAATGTAAACCGTGCCACAAAACGATTACACAGGAGTGGCAGAGCTCTTTGCATGCAAAATCGCACTTTTCCAAAAACGAACTTTACGCCAAACTACTTGGATATACCGCCAAAAAGAAGCATCAACCCGAATCGTGGATGGAAGTACGATGTGCCCAATGCCACAACCCCCGGGTTCTTGATGCGGTGAATCAGAAAAATATCGACATGGCGGGATTCGGATTCGATGAGGGGATCATCAGAAAAAAGATGGGATCCTCTTTTATCAAAGACGGTGTCAACTGTATCGTATGTCACAACATCCAGACCGTCCACGACTCCGTAAATGCGGGAAAACGGGGCAAGGACACCGTGGTCTGGGGAGCCAATGACACGATGGTGGGTCCATTCCCCGATGCCCGCTCCCCCTATCACAAAACCGCCTACTCCTCCATTTTCAAGGAGGAATCGAACAGGCTCTGCTTCGTCTGCCATTACAATGAGCGCAGTGCCTACGGGGTCGAAATCGGATCCACTGGCAAAGAGTATGAAAGCAGCGGCGACAAAACCCGGTGCGTGGAGTGCCATATGGGGCCTTCGGTGAAAAAACGGGCCGTTCAGGTGGATCTGCAGCGGTCGACATCACGAAAGGTGCGGACGCTTCGCCGCCATCTTTTTGCCGGAGTGAGAAACAGCGATATCGTCTCGGAAGCCATCGACATCGATTACAGGAGAGTGGGACGCAAAATAACGGTACGGTTGAAAAATCTGATTCCCCACAAACTTCCCACGGGTTTTGGAGGACGGCTTTTGCGCATTTATCTGGTCTACAGGGACCAATCGGGTACAAAAATCGGAGAGGATATGTACGATATCGGGGCGAAATATGCCGATAAAAAAGGAAAGGAGACGATCCCCCACCTCGCTGCCCGCATCCTTTCGGACAACCGGCTCAAACCCTTCTCTTCCCGGGACATCGTTTTCAGGGCACCCGAAAATTCCAAAAGTGCCGAAATTTTTCTCCAGTACTATCTGATGGCACCCGAGTGGCTGGAAAAACTCGAGGTTACCGATCCTCTGTTTCGAAAAAAATACGATATCGCCTCGATGAGGGTGAAGTTTTGATCGCCAAAAAAGATGCCCGAAACTCCGGTCCGAAAAGTTCTGTGCGAAGGAATTTCATGCCCTTCGTTTCAGCTTTCGGAAAAACCGGCAAACCGTTTCGGGAGCAGTACGGCTCTGCTTGTCATCTTGTCTTGGCAGAGTGAATGGTTTGCGTGAGTGTGGGGTTTGCCGCAAAGATTTTCTTCGCCCCGACTGTTGCTTTCGTACGCTTTTTCTTAGATGTAAAATTCCGATTCCGGTTTTATCACTTATTTATTGAAATTGTGGGAAAATAGGGGCAATTTTGTGCGGCGTGTCGCCAATTCGGAGTCTCTCTTTCATGAACACAATCGATTTCAAGCAATTTGTCAAATATTCCCAACCTGGCCCCCGTTATACGAGCTATCCGACGGCCCTGGAGTTTTCCGAAGCATTCACGTATGAGAAGTATGTCGGCAAACTCCGATCGCGGGATTTTAGAAAACCGCTCTCTATCTATATCCACCTTCCCTTTTGCCGGAGCGCCTGCTACTTCTGCGGTTGCAACGTCGTCTTTACCTCCAAAGAGGAGAAGAAAGAGCGCTACATCGACTACCTGACCCGGGAGCTGCGGATTTTGTCGGAGACGATGGAGACTTCCAGCGATGTGATTCAGTTTCATTTCGGAGGCGGAACCCCCACCTTTTTCAGTGCCGAACAGCTCGATCGCATCATGGAGACGGTCAAAAAGCATTTTCCCAATTTCGTCGAAGATGCCGAAATAAGCTGCGAGATCGACCCCCGTTTTTTCAACGAAGAGCAGATGAAGGTTCTCAAAAAACACGGCTTCAACCGTATCAGCTTCGGGGTACAGGATTTCGAACCGGTGGTTCAGCAGGCGGTGCACCGCATCCAGCCCTACGACATTACGAAGGCGGCGGTCGATCTGGCGCGAAAATATGGCATCGAGAGCATCAACATCGATCTGATCTACGGGCTTCCCTTTCAGACGCTCGAGAGTTTCAAAAAGACGCTCGAACTCGCCTATTCTCTCGATCCTGACCGTCTGGCCGTCTTCAACTACGCCCATGTGCCGTGGCTCAAAAAGACGATGCGTAAACTCGATGAGACGACGATCCCATCTCCTGATGTCAAACTGGCTATTTTGCAGTATACGATCGATTTCTTCACGAATCACGGCTACAGGATGATCGGAATGGACCACTTCGCCAAACCCGACGACGAACTTTTCAGGGCGATCGAAAAGGGCGAACTGCACCGCAACTTTCAGGGCTATACCACAAAAGGCGGTGTCGATCTGCTTGGCATCGGACTCACCAGTATCGGCGAAGGCGAAGACTACTATGCGCAGAACTTCAAAGAACTTCCCGAATACGAAGCGGCGATCGACGCGGGGAAACTGCCCTTCTGGCGCGGCGTGGAACTGACCCTTGACGACCGCATCCGCAAAGCGGTGATCATGGATCTGATGAGCAATTTCAAGCTCGATATCGGAAAGATCGAAAAGCGGTTTGGTATCGACTTCAAAAACTATTTCGCCGACGCGCTGAAGCAGCTCGAACCGATGGTTGAAGAGGGACTCGTGAAGATAGACGACAAAGAGATTGCCGTGTCGCAGACGGGTACGCTGCTCATCCGCAATATCGCCATGCCTTTTGACGCCTATATGCAAAAGCATGCATCGAGCAAGAAAACCTTCAGCAAGACAGTTTGAGAGTCACCGGTCAACACAAAAGGGTGGACGAAATCTCTTTCGCTGTTCACCCTGCGAAAAAGGGGAAGAATGTTCAATTACACGTCAGTCAGCGACGCTTGTATCAAGTGCGGCAAATGCATCCCGGTCTGCACCATTCACAATGTCAATGCGGATGAGGTGACGAGCCCGCGAGGCTTCATCGATCTTCTCGGCGCCCATGAGCGGGGCGAACTCGAGCTCGACAGGACGGCCAAGGATATTTTCGAAAGCTGTTTTCTCTGCACCAACTGCGTCGATGTCTGTCCCAACGACCTGCCCACCGATATGGTGATCGAGGAGGTGCGCAAAGAGATTGCCGATACATACGGCATCGCCTGGTACAAACGGCTTTTCTTCTTTCTGCTGCGTCACCGCACGATCATGGATATCGCCAGCAAGCTGGGGTACGTTTTCAAGACCTGTGCCGTGCAGAGCAACGAAAAGTACGGCGGCCTGACGCCCCGATTCAACCTGCCCATCATCAAAAAAGAGCGTCTGCTGCCCAGCATGGCGAGCAGGAGTGTCCTCAACTCCTACAAAGAGAAACTCGATCACGGCGGCAAAGGGCGCGTGGCCATCTTTATCGGCTGCCTGGCCAATTACAATTATACCGGCATCGGCCACTCTCTCGTGAAGATTCTCAAAACGCTGGAGATCGACATCTTTTTCGCCAAGGAGCAGAAATGCTGCGCCGCGCCCGCCTACTTTACGGGCGATTTCGATACCGTCGAAGTCCTGAGCAAGAAGAATATCGAATATTTCGAAAGTTTCATCGACGAGGTGGATGCCATCCTCGTACCCGAAGCGACCTGCTCGGCGATGATCAAACACGACTGGGCCGTATTTTTTCGCAACCGCGGTATGGAGGAGTGGGCCCAAAGGGCCGAGAGGCTCAACGAAAAGATATTTATGGCGACCGAGTGGCTCGCCAATCACACCGATCTTCCGGCACTCCTGGAGGAAAAAGGGTGCCACAAAGAGATGCTCGTTACCTACCATGACCCTTGCCACGCCCGAAAAGTTCAGGGAATCTACAAAGAGCCCCGCAGTCTGATAAAGGCCAACTACCGCTTTGCCGAAATGAGCGACCCCAACCGCTGCTGCGGTTTCGGCGGCGTAACGATACAGACAGAGAAGTTTCATCTCGCCGAAGCGGCGGGCAAGCCCAAGGCGGCGATGATCGATGCCACGGGCGCCGATGTCGTCGCCGCCGAATGCAGTGCCTGCCGCATGCAACTGAGCAATGCGCTCTTTCAGGCCGACAGCAAAGCCGTCTTCAAAAATCCGATCGAACTGATCGCCGATGCACTGGAGGGATAGAGAATGGGAAACATTTTCTGGAGCCTGTTGGCGACCGCACTCTTTTTTCTCGAAGGGTGCGCCGTCAACGGCATGGCGAACACACATCAGCCCTGCAGCGAAAAACTTTACGGTACGACATGGAACCTGCGGATGATCGACAACGACAGAATAGATCTGAAACATCCCGCGACGATCCATTTCGACGATGATGGGAAGATTTCCGGTTACAGCGGATGCAACCACTATTTCGCGAAGGCGGAACTGACTGCCACGACGATCACGTTCGGGCCGGTCGGTTCGACGAGACGATACTGCATGGGGGAGGCGGGAAAGGTCGAGCAACGCCTGTTTTCGCTCTTCAAAGGAAAGAAATGGTGGAATTTCGATGAGAAAAAGCGTTTGCAGATCTTCGATGACGAGCATCGGCTTGTATTCGAACGTGCCGAGTAGCCGATGAGATTCTGGCAGCATATTTACGAGCATTTCGATCCGATCGCCTTCACGTTGGGACCTTTCAAGGTCCACTGGTACGGCATTATGTATGTTCTGGCACTCGTCACGGCCCTCTACGCCGCCAAATGGTATGTCAGGCACGACCGGTATCCGGTCAATGAAAAGATGCTGGATAGTTTTTTCATCTATGTGGAGATCGGTGTGATACTTGGGGCGAGGCTGGGGTACATTCTTTTCTACGATCCCCATACCGGCTACTATCTGACCCATCCGTGGCAGATTTTCAACCCGTTCCAGGGAGGTACCTTCACGGGCATCATGGGGATGAGCTACCATGGCGCCGTTGTTGGTTTCATTCTGGCGACGTGGATTTTCGTGAGAAAAACCAAAACCTCTTTTTGGATGTGGATGGATCTTGTGGCACTCAGCGTACCGGTCGGATACGTTTTCGGGCGTATCGGGAATTTTCTCAACCAGGAACTGGTTGGACGTGTGACAGAAGTGCCGTGGGGTATCTATGTGCATCAGACGCTCAGGCACCCTTCGCAGCTCTACGAAGCCTTTCTGGAAGGGGTGGTGATCGCACTGATACTCTTCTTCTACCGAAAAAAAGAGCGGTTCGAGGGGGAGCTTATCGCGCTTTATGCCATTCTCTATGGTGCTGCGCGTTTTATCGTCGAGTTCTGGCGGCAGCCTGATATTCAGATCGGTTTTGTGTGCTGCGGATGGATGACGATGGGGCAGATTCTTTCACTGGTAATGGTCGCAGTGGGCCTCGTCATCTACATCCTGCTTGGAAAAAGGGCTACTCCGGTTTCGCCAAAACCTCGATGATCTTTTCCAGATCCTCCTCGGGTGCGTACCCCGGAATGATCTTGACCGCACTGCCGTTCTGATCGAACACGATGGAGAAGGGCAGACCTCCCTCCCACTGGGCCCTGTGAGCGATATACTGGACAAAATCGGGATTGTTCGAATATTCGTAGATCGGATAGTTGAAACCGAATTTTTTCTCAAGCATATGCCGTTCGCCGGGTGTCATGGGCTGCTGGGCGTGAATTGCTATGACCTGAAAGATTTTCGGATGTTTTTTCTGGAGGCTGACGAGGTGGGGAATCTCTTTCATACACCATTTGCAGTGTTTGCCGAAAAAGTTGAGCAGGACGATCTTTCCTTTGTATTCGTCGATGACGATGCCGTTGGGCGCCTCCGTGATATGGATCGTCGGTGCGCCTTTCTCCTTGAGCTCGAAAGTGAGAGTGACCTCGTTTTTCCGGTTTTCGGCCGCCGAAAGAGGCAGAAGCGACAATATGCCGAAGGCAAGAAGAAGGGTGAAGAGTTTTTTCATTTGAATTCCTTTAAAGGGGTTTGGGATCCTGTCTGGAACTGGACATAGAGTTTCAATATGGCGATGAAGACCGTCGTGATCGCCGGACCGATAATCATACCCCAGAAGCCGTAAGTCGTCAAGCCCGCGATAATCGAGAAAAAGACCAGCATTTCGTTGCGTGTGTTGTTCTCTTTGAGCATTTTTTGGTCGATCTCCTTGATAATGACCGGTTTGACGAAAGTATCCGCGATAATCGAGATGACCACAATCGAATAGATGACGACCACGAGTGCCGGCGTGGCGCCCTGAGTGACCCAGAGATAGATCGATGTGGGGACCCACATCAACGCTCCGCCAATGACGGGGACGAGGGAAGCGAATCCGTAGAGAATTCCCAGCAAGATGGCATCAAGACCGAAAAAGAGGACGACGATGGCAAAAAGCGTTCCCTCCAGAATCGCCGTGGCCAGGATCGAGAAGAAGACCACCCCCATGGAGTTGGAGAGTTCATTGAAAAGAAGCTGCGTCTGCGCCGTGTCGAGCGGAAGAATCCGTTTGATGAAAGGCCCCACCTTTTCTCCGTAGTAGTAGGCGAAAAAGTAGAAGATGAGGATCAGAACCATATCCTTGAAAAAGACGGCACTCTGGGCCGCCATGGTGCCAAGAAAAGAGATGGCGTGTTTGAGGTATTTGCGGATACTCTCTTCACTGAAGACGTTGGCGAGGACTTTGTGGATCGATGCGGTATCGATGTTGAAGCGTTCGAGCAGTTCGGGAGGAAGCGATATCGACTGGAGATAGTTGGCGGTTTTGACGACCAGTTCGTGAATGGCGATGGGATCGATATGGGTGACCATGACCGCGATGGCGTTGATCATGTAGACCAGAGGAGCGAAAAACATGATACCCAGCAGCAGCGACATGACGGTGCTGATGACCCACCGTTTCTCGACCCGTCGGCCGATGTGTCTGGCGATACCCAGTGTGGCGAACATCAGCAAAATGGCGATGGCGATATCCTGCATGAAAGGCATGAAGACCCGGTAGAGAAAATAGCCCGAAACGAGAAGCAGAAGGGTTATGAAATATTGGGGCTTCATGCGGTTTTCACCGTTCTCAAAAGAGTCCTCCCTGGGCATTGGGAGAGAGTTTGAAATGTTCGAAGGTTTTGGGAGTGGCGATGCGCCCCCTGGCCGTGCGTTCGATGTAGCCGTTGGCCAGAAGATAGGGTTCGATCACATCCTCGATCGTCCCTTCATCCTCACTGAGTGCGGCCCCGATGGTGCCAAGACCCAAAGGTTTTCCGCGAGCTTCGATCAGGAGTCTCAGAAGTTTGAGATCGAGTTCGTCAAATCCCTCTTCGTTGACACCGAGCTGGTCGAGGGCGTATTTTGTGCGTGTCAGAGCGATGGTCGCTTCGTTTTCGACTTCGGCAAAATCCCGTACCCTGCGAAGCAGCCGAAGGGCGATTCGCGGCGTGCCGCGGCTTCGTCTGGCGATTTCGAGTGCCGCATCGGCGTCGCACGGCTTTTCGAGTTTGACAGCGGCCTGTTGAATGATTTTGGCCAGTTCCCTGCTTTCGTAAAACTGCATTCTAAAATGCATGCCGAAGCGTTCCCGCAGGGGATTGGAGATCATGCCGGCGCGTGTCGTGGCGCCGATGAGGGTGAAACGGGGAAGGTCGAGCTTGATCGTCTGGGCAGCCGGACCGCTGCCGATAATGATATCGAGCCGGTAATCCTCCATCGCGGGATACAGAATCTCCTCGATGGCGGGACTCATGCGGTGAATCTCGTCGATAAAGAGAATATCTCCCTCTTCGAGATTGGTCAGGATCGCCGCCAGATCGCCGCTTTTTTCGATCATCGGCGCCGCTGTTACTTTGATCTGGCTTCCCATCTCCGAGGCGATGAGGTAGGCGAGTGTCGTTTTGCCAAGACCCGGAGGTCCGAAGAATAGGACATGGTCGAGCGCCTCGTTCCTTTTTTTGCTCGCTGCAATGAAAACCTGCAGGTTCTTTTTGATCTTCTCCTGTCCGATATACTCGTCCCACTGCGACGGTCGCAGGGAGGCTTCGTAACTGTTTTCGTAATCGAATTTTTCGATTTCGACCATCCGTTCCATCTATTGTGTCTCCGGCAATATGGTGAATAGTGAATAGGGAATGGTGAATGGTGTCGGGGCGGTGCTTCGCATCGCGATTTGATTGAATTTCGTTCGCTTTGCGAACGCTGTCATTCCCAAATAAAAAGGAGCGTAGCGACCTTTCCCGCGCTTTTCACTTTTCACTATTAACTTTTCACTTTCCATAGGTGTGCTCATCGTTCGGAAACAATCCGTCCCGTACCTCTTTGGCGTATTGGGCGGCAGCCTCTTTGACCAATTCGGCGCCGTTGAGGTAGCGCTTGACAAATCGGGGTTTGAAAGCTTCGAAAAATCCGAGCATGTCGGACCAGACGAGAACCTGTCCGTCGGTGGCGTTCCCGGCACCGATACCGATCACCGGAATGTCGACCGCTTCGGTCACGGCGGCACCCAGATCGGAAGTGACGCCTTCGACCACCAGGGCGAACGCACCCGCCGCTTCGATCGCTTTGGCATCTTCGATCACTTGGGCAAAGCTCGCCTCATCCCGTCCCTGGACCTTGTAACCTCCTTCGGACCGAACCGACTGGGGAAGCAGGCCCACATGCCCCATCACGGCGATGGCATTGTCGCACAGATGTCTTACCAGTTCCGCCCGCTCGATGCCTCCTTCGATCTTGACGGCGTCGGCGCGGGTCTGCTGGAACACTTTGACGCTGTTTCGCAACGCTTCGTCGAGGGTGTTGGTGGAGCCGAAGGGCATGTCGCAGATGACGAAACTTTTCGGTGCGCCGCTGCAGACGGCGCGGGTATGGTAGATCATCTGATCGAGGGTTGCGGAGAGAGTGTCGGGTTCACCGAGAAAACTCATATTGAGGCTGTCGCCTACGAGAATCATGTCGGCCGACTCTTCGAAAAGGGATGCGAAAAGAGCATCGTATGCGGTAATCATCACCAGTTTTCTTTGGCCTCTGGCCTGCTGAAGCGATGTGATCGTCTCCTTTTTCTGCATGGCTTCCCCCTTTACAATTGGTAGTGATTCTATCCAAAAATTGGTAAAAATGGTATAATTGCGGACAGACAAGGGGCTTTCATGGGCATCCGTACGGAGCTGGAACAGCAGTTTGAATACGATATCGTCGACGAGTTCGCCGACCATTTCGATATCATGACGGAGAGCATGGAGCCGGCCATTATCGCTCTTGAACACGAAACCGGACGCATCGACAAAATCAACGAGCTTTTTCGTATTTTTCACAATATCAAATCGGCGGCATCTTTTTTGAAGATCGAAAGAATCCATTTGCTGGCGGAGCTGGCGGAAGAGATGATGGAGAGGATGCGGGCGAACGAAGAAGAGATCGACGAGAGAGTGGTCGACTGGCTTTTGCTGGTGAGCGATCAGATGCGACTGTGGTCTAGCGAGCTTCTCGAAGACGGGACGCTGGGCGATATCGATCCCGAAATTTTGAATGTACCAAAGAGAGACTGAATTGAAAAAACTGGTGGCTTATATCACGACCGGATATCCGGACAAAGACTTTACGGTTGATTTGGCGCTTTCGCTTAAAGAATCCGGTGTCGACTCGCTTGAACTCGGCATTCCCTTTTCCGATCCCGTGGCTGACGGACCGGTTATCGAAGCGGCGAATCTTTTCGCCCTGCGCAACGGTTTCAGGATGGAGCATCTGCTGGAGGTGAGCGAAAAGATCGCCCCGGAGATCGACACGCTGTGGATGGGCTATTTCAATCCTTTCTACCACAGGGGAATCGACTTCTTTCTCGAGAAAGCGAAGCGGTACGGGGTGAGCGGCTTCATCATACCCGACCTGCCCCACGAGGAGGGCGCAGCCTATCGGCCGCAGTTCGACGAAAAAGATGTGGCGCTGATCGAATTCGTCGCGCCGACCGATTCCCGTGAACGGATCGCCAAAATTGTAAAAGATGCCCGAAAGTTCATCTACATGGTCGCCTACGCGGGGATCACCGGTGCCGAAAAGAGCGAATCGCTCGAGCCTGTCATCGCCGCCGTGCGGGAGCATACCGATACGCCGCTTTATATCGGGTTCGGCGTCAACGAAAAGACGGCGAAAGAGAAGGCTAAAGGGGTGGACGGCGTGATCGTCGGCAGCGCCTTCGTGAGAATTCTGCTTAAAGAAAACTTGACAAACACCCAAAAGATTGATAAGATATCTACACTCGCACGTACGATCAAAGAGATGATCAACGAGTAAAAAGTGCATTAAATGTTGTTTGCTTTCTAGAAGGGGTTGACTTGGCTTCGACAGGAGCAGGCGATTCCTGGCTGCATGTCGGGTTGAACATCCCGTTACCACTGTTCACAATGCAATAAACGCAAACAACACAAATTACCGCCCCGCTTACGCATACGCTGCGTAAGTTAACCCTTATCGGGGCTGCTCTCTCCGCCGACGCCATATAGGCGGTTTTTGAGAGTATCACACTTTTATGGCTATATCGGCAGGGTGCCTCGCCTGCCGACGAATCTTCGAGGCTCGCACAGCGTAGCTTTGGACATTGCGCGAAGCTGTGTCAAACGAAGCAATGTCGTCTAAGCATGTAGACGCCAGGAGTTGCTTGTTTCTGGACAGGGGTTCGATTCCCCTCAACTCCACCAATAACTTCCACAATCCAATCCATAAAATTCCAACACAAAGCCACTTAAGCCATTCAATACAAGAGAGCGAAATGGCGCCAATTCTCTCTTTTTGCCCCTCCGATGCCGATCGATAACTTTTTTCGAATCTGCCGAGAAGTTCGAGCGTGCAGGCTTTTTTGACCTTTCTCTTCCGGTTTGGGTACAATCGTCTCTACAGGCAGCTTTTTCTGCCGATGCCGTGACAATTCAGTCGGTAGTCCGGCGCTTTCGTTTGGTTGGACAGAAGCTGGATCGGGAAGTCGCAGATTTTGAAACAGGAGAGTCCGAATGGTAAAAGAGAGCACGTCGCCCCTTGTGAAACATATGGTCAATCAGCTTCGGGATGCCCATTGTGACGCTTTCAGATTCCGCTGGATACTCAAAGAGCTTGCAAAGCAGCTGTTGGCGGAATGTTGTGGCGTTCTGCCGCTCATGGAGAGGAAAATACCGACGTGGCAGGGGAATTTCGTGGGATCTTTCGTCGACGAAAGCCGCATCACCTGTGTCTGTATTCTTCGCGCCGCCCTACCGATGCAAGATGGCGTGCTGGAAGTGCTTGGCGAAGCCGAAGGGGGCTTTCTTGCCATGAAAAGAGACGAGCAGACCCATGAAAGCCGACTCTATTACGATCGGATTCCCGATATTTCGGGAAAAACTGTCATTGTCGTTGATCCGATGGTGGCCACGGGTGGGTCGCTGCACGATGCGTTGGCACTGTTGAAAGAGCGCCAACCGAAACAGATCATCTCTTTGAATGCGATCGGTGCTCGGGAAGGGGTCGAACGGATAGAAAAGGCTTTTCCCGATGTCGATCTACATATCGCCCAAATCGATCCAACACTCAACAAAGACGCCTATATCGTTCCGGGACTCGGAGATGCGGGAGACCGTGCCTACAACACCATTTAAAAAAATAGAAACAAACCGATTTATCCATAACTGATCCTGTTCGAATGAGATGGAGGGTGACATCAGTAATCAAAACAAGGAGTGTTCCGGATGGGATGGCTAAAAAAGAGTGGGGAAGAGAAAGAGAAAATCGAGAAACTCGAATCCGAGAACAGACGTCTGAACGAGGAGCTGTCTGAAGCGAAAAAAGCACTGGAGTCGATGCGTCGGGAAAGAAATGACAGAGAGGATGTCGAAACTTCGCGAATCAAAGATGAAGTGATCGACATGCTGATAAACTCCTACGAGAGTGGGGTCGCCTTTACGCGGACCATCATGGAGAACAACAGCGAAATGCTGGATGAGGCGGACGATTTAAACACCAGGACGGCCAATCGCATCGAAAACGTTGAAAAAGAGCGGGATGCCGTGAACATGACGGTCGATGAGATTGGAGAGGAAACGAACAATCTCGAAACCGGTGCCAATACATTGACAGAAAGCGTGGATTCGATCAGTGAAATTATCGGGCTGATCAAGGATATAAGCGATCAGACCAATCTGCTGGCCCTCAATGCCGCCATCGAAGCGGCCCGGGCCGGAGAACACGGCAGGGGATTCGCCGTCGTGGCCGACGAGGTGCGAAAACTGGCCGAACGCACCCAAAAAGCGACCCAGGAAGTGGAGATCAATATCGGTCAGCTCAAGCAGAACGCTTCGGAGATTATGGATGTGGCGGACCGTTTCAGACGCAGCGGTGAATCGATTCAGCAAAAACTGGCTGCTTTTTTCGAAGAGCTCGAATATGTCATCAGCAATTCTGCCCGCATTCGGGCCATTACCGAAAACATCACCAATGAGATCGGGGTTGGTGTCGGAAAACTGGACCATATTCTATTCAAACTGCTGGCCTACAAAGCGTTCATTCGCGGGGAACGGCCCGAATTGATCGATGAGCATGGCTGTCGTTTCGGCAAATGGTTCAAAACCAATCAACATAAAATCGACGATGATCAGAAGACGCTCAACGATGTGGCACATTACCATGTCGAGGTGCACCAGGGAGTCAAAGAGGCTGTGCGAAAATGGCTCGACGAGAAGGCTTACCGTGAAGCGATCGAGCGGATGAAAGAGGTCGAAGAGGCCAGTGAAAAGGGCTTTGAAGAGCTTTACGAGAGTTTTGTCTCCCATCGTCAATAAAGAGGCAGATAGATTTTATCAATCATCTCCCGGTATTCTGCGGCGGCGTCACTGTCGATCGTGATGCCTCCACCGCTTTTGTAAACAAATCCATCGGCTCTTTTTTCGATAAAACGTATCATGACGGCGCTGTCGACGTTTTTCCCGTCGAAAACTCCGAAAATCCCGGTGAAGAATCCTCTTTTGTGGGTTTCGATTCTTTCGATGATTTCACAGGTCTTTTTTTTGGGCGTACCGGAAATGGAACCGGCCGGCAGCATCTTTTTTAAAATCTCTCCCAGCCTTTCGGGCCAATCTCTTTGCAGTTTCGCTTCGATGTGCGAACTCACCTGCAGCAGTGTTTTGTCGGCCGTTACGATCTTCTCGATGTAACGAAACCGCTTGACCCGTACTTTCGATCCCACGATTCCCAAATCGTTGCGAAGGAGATCAACGACCATGATATGCTCCGCCATCTCCTTTTTGTCGGCAAGTATTTTGGCTTTCGCATCGTAAACGGAGGCGTCGATCGTTCCTTTCATCGGGTAGGTCGAGATGGTGTCCTCCTCGATGCGGATGAAGGGTTCGGGTGTAAAACAGACGAACTTTCCGGGTACCAGCAGTTTGTACGGGGCAAAGACGGTATCGAAAACCTCTTCGAGATTGAAGGAGATGTCGATAGGTGTGGAAAAAGAGAGGTTGAGCAGGTAGGTGTTACCTCTTTCGATCTCTTCGATGACACGGTCGAATGCCTTTTTGTATGTCGCAAAAGGCACGGGTTTTTTCTTGAGTGTGACGCGTGAAGCAGGGAGTGGGGCGTTTTTTTTCTTCCCGCTTCTTTTTTTTAGATTTCCGATTCCCGTCATTCCTTTTATCGAAAAGCGTATGCCGTTTAGCTCGTCAAGTCGTTTGACGATAATCTCGCTCTTGTCATACGAGACGATGAAAAGAAACGGCGTGCCCTCTGCGGCGAGGCGGGAAATTTCGGCGAAGCCGTCAGTCATTGGCAAGAATAAGTTTCTTGAGCGCCGCCATACGGACAACGACACCGTTTTTGACCTGTTCGAGCACTTTGCAGCGCGGATCGGCCAGCATGGCATCGTCGATGTCGATGTTGCGGTGTACGGGCCCCGGATGAAGCAGGAGAATCTTTCGGTCGCCTATGCGCTCTTTGGTAATGCAGTAGTCGCTGGCGTAATCCTTGAGGCTGCCGTAGATAGGGTGAGCGTGGCGCTCCGTCTGGGTTCTCAGGCTCATGATAATGTCGACATCGTCAAGAATGTCGTCAAGCTTTATTGTCGTCGGAAGATCGGTTTTTGGGAGGAAATGGGGTGGTGCCACGAGTGTTATTTTAAGACCGAAGCGACGCAGAAGCCGTATGTTGGAGTTGGCGACCCGGGAGTTTTTGATATCGCCGACGATGGCGATACGCTTGCCTTCGATGTCGCCGCCAAAGTGCTGGCGAATGGTAAAGAGGTCCAGCAGGGCCTGGCTCGGATGGGCGTGGGCGCCGTCACCGGCATTGAAGATGGCGCAGTCGACATGGCGGGATATCTGGTAGGGTGTGCCGCTTTGGGCGTGCCGGACGATGATGGCATCGGGACCCATCGCGTTGAGATTGGCGGCGGTGTCGTAGAGGGTTTCGCCCTTTTTCGTGGAGCTTTTTGCCACATCCAGGTGGACCACATCGGCTCCCAGCCGTTTCGCGGCGATCTCGAAACTGCTGCGGGTACGGGTGGAATTTTCGAAAAAGAGCGTGATAATAAGACGGTTTTGCAGAAGCTTGGGCGGCGGCGCTTTCAGAAAATCTTCGGCATCTTTGTACAGCTGTTCGATCTCTTCGATGCCAAAGTCGTCGGTAGTGATGAGATGCCGCATGAAAATCCTTTTCAACCATAAACAAAAGTTAAAATCTTGAACTGAAATGGGCCGTTTCGTTGGCTTTTGTATGTATGAATTATAGCAGGAAGGAAGAAAAGTTGAAATTAAAAACTCAAAGGTGGGAGGGTTGATTCAAAAAGAGCAAACCGCCCGAAGGCGGTTTGGAAGCGTCTGAAATTACATTTCAGAGTGGAATTTGTAGTCGAGCTGGACCCAGTATTTGGTAGTGTCAGTCAAACCGTAAACTTCTCGTGCAGGAACGCCGCCTTCCTGATACCACGCTCCTTTAAGAAGCAGACCAAGGTCTTTGGTGATTTTGTAGTTGTACGCAACATCGAATTCGCTACCCAGATCATCATCGGATCGTGTACCGCTTTTGATATCATCATCGCCGCTGAAGATGTGATAGAAGCCGGTAATTTTACCATACTCACCAAAATTGTAACCGAGTTTGAAGATCAGATCTTCGAGACCTTCCTGCGGAGTACCGAGGAATTTGTCAGCCCATCCGTTGAATTTGTGGAGGGTAGCCAACGGCGTATTGAACGAAAGACCTTTGTAATTTCCCGGACCGCCATCCGCTGCACCGAGCAATTCGTACGCGATTCCAGCGCTAAAGCCACTCATATTGCCATACAGACCGATGCGATAGTAGCTGGCATCGTTGTCATCTGTAACATCCGGGTTGTAGAGAGGCTCGTTGTCGTCGTCCATTGTCGGATCTTTCTGATAAGCGTATTCTGCTTCATAATTCAGTTTTACCGCATCAAGATCGAATTTACCTGTTGCGCGGATACCGATATGGTCCGCGAAGTTGGAGATCATATAATCGTAAACGGTGACATCCAATTCCGGCATGAATTTGTAGTTGGCATGCAGGAGCACACTGTTTGTGTCGAGATGAGCATCTACAACCTTGTTAACACGCGTTACATAGGCACCCAAAAGATTCAGGCCTTCCCAGTTGTAGATTGCTGCTACCAGGTCATAGGTTTGCGGCATTTGTCTCCAGCCGACGTTACCGATGAAACGGGCGTTGTCCAGAACGACCATTTTTCGACCAACGATACCGGTGAATCCTTCATAGGTATAGCTGATGTTGGCCTGAGTCATACGGCTTTGGCTGGGGTCTGCGACCTTTTCATAACCACTTCTTTCAGGAGCATAATCATGGATCAAACCGAAGTGGGAAACATCCATGCCCTGAAGTTGTGCATTCAGGCCGTCGACACCGAACAGACCCATTTTAACGCCGATAGCGGTACGCACTGTCAGTGCATTTGCCTTATCCAGGTTGTTCTGATCGACATCGACAAACTCGTATCGAGGGCGAATCTCGATGTCGAGCTGCGGATTGCTGATAATTTCCTCGAGCATGCTTGCGCTTGCACCTGTGGTCGCTACTGTCGCTGCCATGGCTGCGACGAGGCTCATCTTGATTGTCTTCATTCTTACTCCCTTTGAAGAATTTGGTTTAACCGTTCCGGTCATATCTATATATTTAAGAGATTATACAGATATGACCGGAATCTTTACGAAACCATCAATTATACGCCGATCAAAAAAGCTTTTTCCTTGACATAAATCAAGAATAAGTGATGACTTTTTTAATCTGCCGTTATAGTATCAGATTTTTTCTTAAAAAAAGCATTTGATAATGGCGTTAAAGTATTTGTCAACTACGCGGTTTTGTTAGAATACACTGAAAAACAGAGGTGAAACGGAATGAAACATTACATCAAAAAAATATCGACTTACGCGATGGTCGGTTCTTTTGGAGCGTTGGCCATGGTGGCGATCTCAGGGTGCGAAAGCAAACCCCCGGGGGAAGCGGATGCCTTTACCCGCGCCAGTCAGAAGCAGGGGGCGTTTGTCGTCATCGACGAAGTGGCGCCGGGGCAGTACAAGATTGCCGAGGAGTACCCGGCGGATACGACGCGGGTGATTTTACGCGAATTGGACGGCACGGAGAAGATTCTAAGCAAAGAGGAGCTGGATGCCCTAATCAAGCAAGAAGCGGCGAAGATCGACGCGGGGGAGTCGGCGCTGACCAATCCCCAGCTCTCCAATGGCGGCCTGAGCCTGGGGGAGGCGATTCTGGCGTCGGCGGCCGGGGCGATCATCGGCAGCTGGATCGGCAGCAAACTTTTCAACAACCCCAACTATCAACAAACCCGCCAGCGCAGCTACAAATCGCCTTCGGCCTATCAGCGCAGTGTCAACAGTTTCAAGAAAGCTAAAAGAAGCACGACCACTTCCACGCGCCGCTCTACCAGGTCCGGATTTTTCGACGGCGGCCGAAGCGGCTCGCGTTCCACCTTCGGCGGATTCGGTGGCTGAGATGGTGCGACTGGAAAAAGTTGAACCCCTGACGTCGGAGCTCCTGGAACGGCTGGGTTTCCGCTGGCATACCGACGCCGACGGCACCTCCTATGTGGCCGACGAGATCGTGGTGGTGAGCGAAGCGGAGGCGGAGGCCTACTACGAAGCGGCCAATACGCTTTACGATATGTATGTCGAGGCGGGGGAGTATGTCATCGAAAACGATCTTTTCCACGACATCGGCATTCCTTTCAATCTGGTCGACGCCGTTAAAAAGAGCTGGGAGAACGACGTACACTGGCACATCTACGGGCGCTTCGACTTCGCCGGGGGCATCGAGGGTCGGCCCATCAAACTGCTGGAGTTCAACGCCGACACGCCGACGTCTCTTTTCGAGACGGCCATCATCCAGTGGGCGCTGCTGAAAATAAACGGCATGGACGAAGCGGCCCAGTTCAATCACGTCTACGAAGCGATCCGCGACAATTTCCGGCGGCTCATCGTGCTGGATGGGAATGTGGAAGAGTTCGGGCGCCATTACGAAGGGTGGAAGATACTCTTCAGCGCCATTCGTGGCTCCATAGAGGATGAAAACACGACCCGCCTTTTGCAAAAAATCGCCGATGACGCGGGGTTTCATACCGATTTCGCCTTCGCGGACGAAGTGGAATTCTCAGACGAGGAGGGAATCTTTTTTGGCGGCGAGCGGTTCGAGTATTGGTTCAAACTGATTCCCTGGGAGACCATCGCCATCGAAGAGGGCGACCTGGCGAGGATTTTGACCAACATCATGAAAAACCAAAAAGCGATCATCCTCAATCCCGCCTACACATTAATGTTTCAATCCAAGGGGATGCTGAAGATTCTGTGGGATCTCTTTGCTGGCCATCCCCTGCTGCTGGAGACCTCTTTCGAACCGCTCAAAAAGAAACAGGTTCAAAAACCCTTTTTCGGCAGAGAGGGGGGCGGTGTGCGGATACTGGATGCCGAAGGAAACGAACTGGAGCGTGGCGAGGCGATCTACACGGACCAGCCCGCCATCTACCAGGCCTACGAGCCGCTTTTGGAAGACGAAGCGGGGCGACGCTACCAAGCCGGCGTTTTCTTCGCCTATGAAGGGTGCGGGCTGGGGTATCGCAGAGGCGGCGAGATTCTGGGGAACATGAGCAAATTCGTCAGCCATCTTGTCCGATGAGATCGTCGAGATAACGGTCGATCTCTTTTGGAAAGAGATAATGGGCGATCTTTTGCGCCCGATAGAAGGGACGGGTGATCGTCTCGAAACTTTCCGCCTCCTCATAGAGGTTGATCGCAAGATCGAAGGCGATTTCTCTGCTGCGAAGCGCCTCCATGCTCAACAGGGTGTCGTTGATCGAACCCAGCCGACTGGGGCCAAGAAGAAGCGTCCTCGCACCGAAACGTTTCGGCAGGTCGATCATGAAGGTCCGCTCGTCGATGGGAACCATCAGGCCTCCCGCGCCCTCGATGAAGAGAATGTCGCATGAGGATGCGAGCCTTTCGATCCGCTCTTGGATGCGATCCATCGAAACCGATTTTTCTTTTTTGGCGACGAAGGGGGACGCGGGCATACTGAACCTGTAGGGAACGATCTCTTCAAGAACCATGGCACGGGTGGAGGGGTTGAGCTTTTTCATGGTTTGCAGCAAAAGTCTGCCGTCGGCAGGACCCTCTCTCCCGACACCCGTTTCGATCGGTTTGATGGCCGCCGGCACCCATCCCTTTTGGTAGGCTTTTTCCATGAGACGGCATGTGGTGTAGGTTTTGCCCACGGCCGTATTGGTGGCGGTGACAAATATTCTTATGCCCATTCAATATTCTTTCGCTATAATCTTTTCAAATAGTCGGATGTGCGGTTTGTCCGCTGCTTTCTAAAAGGAATCAGCCGGCATTTAGTTCCTGGATCATCGTATACGGAACCGGAGGTATCGATCGGATGAAACATTATGAATATTTTAGCACACTGCTGCCGCAGATTGTTGGCGAAAAAGAGGGGCCGGTCGCGCCCGAGATAGTGCCATCGGCCGCCTTCGCCTATGCCTCCGCCCAGGAGGCGGAGGCGATATTCGCGGGTGAGACGTCCAAGCCCCTCTATGCCCGAATGGGCAATCCGACCGGTATGAAGCTCGAAAAGGTGCTGGCCAAGATGGAGGGCGGTTTCGGAGCCGTCGTGACCTCTTCGGGCATGGGGGCGATCTCGATGGCGATGACCGCCTTTTGCGACCGTGGCGACAGGGTGCTCTGCATCGGCGGTTTTTTCGGGGGGACCTACGCGCTGATGAACGAGACGCTGCCCCGTTTTGGCATTCAGCCGCACTTTTGCGATGTGGATGATCTCTCCGGTATCGAAAACTTCCTTCGCGAAGGGATCAAGGTTGTTCTTCTGGAGAGTGTCGGCAATCCCTCTTTGAAACTTCCCGACATCCGGCGGATCGGACTGCTCTGTGACGAATACGGTGCTCTTTTCATCGTGGACAACACGCTCACGCCGCTCATTGTGGCGCCTTTTCGGATGGGCGCCGATCTGGTGGTCTATTCGACGACCAAGATCATCAGCGGTCACTCGGCGGCCCTTGGCGGAGCGGTGGTGTACAGGGGGTTGAAAGAGGAGAAGGACAAGCTGCTTGAGAGAAAGTTTTCGGCGGTCCATCCGCTGCTGCAAAAAGGAAAAGGGGCGCTGGGCGCCATTTTGAAAAAAAGATCGATGCGCGATTTCGGCATGAGCGCGAACGCTTTCGCCTCCTTTCTGACACTGCTGGGCATCGAAACGCTTCCGATGCGGACAAGACGGGTCAACGAGAGTGTCAAAAAGGTGGTAGATATTTTGCACGACAGCGGTGTCGATGTGAGACACCCGAGCCTCCACGCCCACGAACATCACCTGCGGTACGAAGCGCTGTTCGAAGACGGGTGCGGGCCTCTTTTTACGATCGAGTGCCGATCGAAGGAGAGGGCATTTGCGTTTTTGAACGCCTCAAAGCTGCTGACACAGAGCGCGCAGGTCGGGGACAACCGGACACTTGGGCTTCATATGGCCAGCACCATCTACAGGGATTTCGAGGCGCTCGACAGAAAGCTGCTCGGCGTGACGGACGGCATGGTGCGGATATCGGTCGGGTTGGAGAGTCCGATGGCACTGGCGGAAGATCTGATCGGGGCATGGAAAACCATCATGCACCTTTGAAATTTTGTCGCGAACTTGAAAAATTTCTAAATTATGGTATACTTAAATAAAACTAAAACAACTCATCCGAAAGGAGAAGAGATTGGCGCAAAAAGAGTGGGTTGAGAGCGAAAGCCAGGTCGACCTCGAAGAGCCGGAACTTTACAAAGTGATCATGTGGAACGATGATTATACGACAATGGATTTTGTCGTGGAAGTTTTGGCCGATATCTTTCACAAGAGTTACGAAGAGGCCGTCGAGATCATGCTCGCGATCCACGAGCAGGGCAAGGGAATCTGCGGGACCTATACCTATGAAATCGCGGAGACGAAGGTCCACCAGACGATCAAACGCGCCCGAGCCAATGAATTCCCGTTGCGGGTGACGATGGAGAAAGAGTGATTTCTCCAGCCGCTGGAAAGCAGCAGTGTCCGTTATGGTAGGCGATACTGAAACGGACGAAAAGGGGTGTGCCAAAAAGGCGGGAGCCGAAACGCTTCCGTCGCGCATCTTGGGACGGCAGTGTGCCAAAAGCCCTCTGCCGATCAGAAAGCCAAGCGCGGCCCGATACGGACGGTCCGCGTATTTTCCGGAGGATAGACAGATATGATCAGCAAAGATCTCAACGACATTTTCAAAGAGGCGGTCAAATACGCCAAAACGCATCGTCACGAATACCTGACGGTCGAACATATTTTTCTCGCGGTGCTTCTCTCTCCCCAGGGAGCGGAGATTCTGCAGAAGGCGGGAGCCGACATCGAACAGATGAAGAGTCGGATCAATCAGCACCTGATGACTTCGCTGCGGCCTCTGCCCGAAGGGGTGGTTCGTGAGCCATTCGAAACCGTGGCGCTTTCCAGGGTGATCGAGAAGATGATCCGCCATGCCCAGAGTTCCGACAAGAAAGAGGCGAATGTCGGCGATCTGCTCGCTTCGATCTTCAACGAAGAGCACTCTTTCGCCGTCGCGTTGATGAACTCCCAGGGGATCAACCGCCTGACGATTCTCGAGATCATTACAGAGAACGAAACGCAAAGCGAGAAGAAGCCGAAAGAGACGGAGAGCGAATATCTCGACCAGTTCACGGTCAATCTCGTGGAACGGGCGAGAGAGGGCAAAATCGATCCCGTCATCGGCCGCGACACCGAAATCGAGCGGGTCATGCAGATTCTCTGCCGTCGCAAAAAGAACAACCCTGTTTTGGTGGGTGAGCCGGGTGTGGGCAAGACGGCCATCGCCGAGGGACTGGCCCTGGCCATCGCCGAGGGTGACGTGCCCGAAATGCTCGAAAATACAGAGATTTTCGCTCTGGATATCGGGTCTCTCATCGCGGGTACGAAATACAGGGGAGATTTTGAAAAGCGCCTCAAAGGGGTTCTGCATGAACTCGAAGAGCGTAAAAATGCGGTACTTTTCATCGACGAGATTCACAATCTTGTAGGTGCCGGGGCCACCAACGGGGGCAGCATGGATGCCTCAAACCTTCTCAAACCGGCCCTGGCCAACGGCAATCTCAAATGCATCGGTGCCACGACATTCGAGGAGTATCGCAACTTTTTCGAAAAAGACCGGGCGCTCAGCCGCCGTTTCGCCAAAGTCGATGTAACGGAACCGAGTTTCGATGATACGCTGAAGATTCTCAAGGGACTGAAGTACAAATACGAAAAGCATCACGATGTCCATTTCAGCGAAAAGGCGCTCAAAACGGCGATCGATCTTTCGGTCAAGTATATGCACGAGCGTTTTCTGCCCGACAAGGCGATCGATATCATCGACGAGGTGGGCGCTTCGTTCCGTCTCAAAGCCCGTCGGCGACGACGTGTCAGCGAACGGGATATCGAAGATGCGGTCAGCCGCATGCTGAACCTGCCACCGGCGCGTGTCACGAGCGACGATCTGGCGACACTGCAGAATCTCGAAAAGATTCTCAAAGCACGCGTGATCGGACAGGATCGTGCCGTCGAAGAGGTGGCCGCGGCGATCAAACGCTCGCGGGCCGGCCTGGGCGCGCCGAACAAACCGGTGGGATCCTTCCTTTTTGCCGGTCCTACCGGCGTGGGAAAGACGGCCCTGGCCATCGAACTCGCCGAGGCACTGGGCGTCCATTTCGAACGGTTCGACATGAGCGAATACATGGAGAAGCACGCCGTCAGCCGCCTCATCGGCGCCCCTCCGGGCTATGTGGGCTACGAGCAGGGCGGTCAGCTGACCGAGGCGATCCGAAAGCACCCCCATACGGTGCTCCTGCTCGATGAGATCGAAAAAGCCCATCCCGACCTGATCCAGGTGCTGCTGCAGGTGATGGACAATGCGATGCTCACCGACAATACGGGCAACCGCGCCGATTTCAAAAATGTCATCATTATCATGACATCCAACGTCGGAGCGACGGAATCCAATGTCATGGGATTCGGCGCCCGCAGTGAGGCGAAGCACGACAGCGCGATCAAATCGGCCTTCAGTCCGGAGTTCAGAAACCGTCTGGATGCGGTGGTGCGATTCGATCATCTGAAGCTCGAGCACGTCAAGAAAATCGTCGACAAATTCATCGACGAACTCAATCTCCAGATGGCCGACAAAAAGATCGTCATCAAACTTTCCGAGGCTGCGAAAACCTATCTGGCGGAAGAGGGATACGACGAGACGATGGGCGCCAGGCCGCTTGGTCGCGTCATTGCCGAAAAGATCAAAGCGCCGTTGACCGAAGAGATTCTTTTCGGTTCTCTCAGGCACGGCGGCGAGGTCGAATTCGACATGGAAAAAGAGGCGCTCGTATTCAAAGTGCCCGAGGAGACCGCGTAAGTGAGGGGACGGGGGTGTTCGCTTCCCGCCTCTTGGGCCACCCTCGATCGGGGGAGGTGAGATGATGCGGCAGCCCTATATTCCCCGCCTTGGATTCGACCATATCTTTCCCGATCCCCGATATGCCATGAAGGAGGGGCTGCTCGCCTACGGAGGGGATCTCAACCCCGATCGCATTCTCACAGCCTACCGGCACGGCATCTTTCCCTGGTATAACGAAGGCGATCCCATTCTGTGGTGGTCGCCTGACCCCAGACTTCTGCTCTACCCCGATGAATTCAGGCTTCACCGATCTTTAAGAAAAAAACTGAGGCAGAGACGATTTACGGTAAAATTGGACAGAAATTTCGAAAAAGTGATGCGTCATTGTGCCGATGTGCCGCGGCATGGGCAGATAGGCACATGGATTCTTCCCGAAATCGTCGAAAGCTACCAAACGCTCCATCGCCGCGGATTTGCCCATTCGGTCGAAGTGTACGACGAAAAAGGCGAGCTGGCGGGCGGGCTCTATGGCCTGAGTACCGGGCACGCCTTTTTCGGGGAATCGATGTTTTCGCTCAAACCGGACGGATCCAAAATCGCGCTGGCGCACCTGGTGGTGCTGGCCAAAGAGTGGAAATTCGCTTTTATCGACTGCCAGATCCCATCGGATCATCTCAAGCGTCTTGGAGCGGTCTGTGTCAGCCGCGACCGATTTCTGGACGAACTGGAAGAGACGCAGCAGCATCTCGGTATGCCGGGAAACTGGCAGGAGCACGAAGCCCTTCTGGATAGGATCGATTGGTAGATCGAATCGGTTTGCGTTTTTGATTCCCGGGTCCTTGCTTTTTTTCTTTAATTACAACATTTGAGAAGGAGATCATATCATGGTAGATCAGCAGATAGGTTTTTCGCTCTGGCTCGATTTCATCGAACGGGATCACCTGCAAAAAGAGTTTGGACGCATGATCGAGGAGGGCATCATCAACGGGGCGACGAGCAACCCTTCCATTTTCGCCGCTTCCATCGAAACGTCACCGGCCTATACCGCCCAGCTCGACACACTCCAGAACCATTCGGCCAAAGCGAAATACGAAGCGCTGGCGAAAGAGGACATCCGTACCGCAGCAAAAAAACTGAAGCCGCTCTACGATGCCGGGAACGACGGTTTCGTCAGTATCGAAGTCGATCCTTTTTTGTGTGACGATACCGAGGCCACGATCGAAGAGGGACGCAGACTCTACCGGGAAATCGGGATGGAAAACGTCATGATCAAAGTGCCGGCGACAGAGGCCGGCTACGAGGCGATGAAGCAGCTGATGAGCGAAGGACAGCATGTCAACGCGACACTCATTTTCTCTCCGATGCAGGCGCTGAAGTGCCTTGAAGCGATGCAGGAGGGGCTGAAAATCTACCAGGCATCCGGGACGAAGAGTGTCCGTGGTGTTCTCAGCGTATTCGTCAGCCGCTTCGACCGGCTTCTGGATGCGAGTCTGCTCGAACGTGGCATCGAACCGGGACGGGTGGGCATCATGAACGCAGCGAAAATCTACAATCTTGTAGAATCGAAACAGAATCCTTCGATCCGCACCCTTTTTGCCAGTACAGGGGTGAAAGGAGATGCCTATTCTGCCGATTATTACATCAAAGAGTTGATGGCGCCCCACAGTGTCAACACGGCACCTCTTGCGACAATCGAAGCGTTTGTGGAAAATCCGGATCACCGCACGAAGCTTCCGATCGACGATGCCGCGATCGAAGCGTTTTTTGCAAGGGTCGAAAACAGCGGTATCGATATGAGCGAGGTCTACGATTCGCTTCTGCAGGAGGGTCTCAAGGCATTCAAGGAGGCTTTCGCCACACTCTTAGCCCATCTGGAGTAATCGAATGAGTGAACTCGACTGCGAAGTGAATGTCAACGATCTGACATTCGAAGTAACCAAAAAGATCAGACAGTACATGAAGGGGCTGATCGAGCACGGGGGAAGCGACCTCCATATCAAAGCCAACGCACAGGTGCGTGCCCGGATCAACGGCGATATCGTCACCGTCACCAAAGAGAAGATAAGCCACGAAGACTCGATCGTGATGGCGAAGGAGATTCTCCGCAGCCGTTTCAGGGAGTTCGTTGAAAACAAAGAGATCGACTTTCTCTACATGTATGACGAGAATACCCATTTCAGGGGCAACATGTTCTTTCAGATGGACGGTGTTTCGGCGGTTTTCCGGGTCATTCCCGCCAAAATCGCGACGATCGACGAACTGGAACTTCCCCCGGCGCTTCACAAACTGACCGATCTGGACAGAGGGCTGATACTGGTCACGGGAGTCACGGGATCGGGCAAATCGACGACCCTGGCGGCGCTGATCGACGAGATCAACAAAAAAAAGAAAAAGCATATCATCACGATCGAAGACCCGATCGAGTTCGTGCATCAGGACCGCAAATGTCTGATCAATCAGCGAAGCATCGGGCAGGACTCTCTTAGCTTTTCCAGAGCGCTTCGCGCCGCTTTGCGCGAAGACCCAGACATCATCCTCGTGGGTGAGATGCGCGACGTCGAAACGATCGACACCGCACTTCATGCGGCCGAAACCGGGCACCTTGTCCTCTCGACACTCCACACACTCGACGCCAAGGAGACGATCAACCGGACCATCAGCGTTTTCCCTCCGGAAGATCAAAACCGTGTCCGTCACACACTCGCTTCGGTGCTGCAGGGCATTCTCTCCCAGCGGCTTGTCAAAACCGTCGACGGCAGCCGGACAGCGGCGGTCGAGATTCTCTTCAATACCTCCTATATCCAGAAGCTTATTCTGGAAAAGCGCGACATGGAGATCAAGGATGCGCTGGACGAGGGAACGCAGATTCACGGTACACAGAGTTTCGACACGGCACTTCTGCAACTGTACAGAAGCGGGAAAATCTCGCTGGATGAAGCGCTGCGCAACGCCACGAGCCCCAACGACCTGAAGTTGCGCATCGAAGGCATGGACAGCGAAGTGGATATGACCCAAGGCCGAAGCGGCGTCTACATTCCTGAGGACGATGCCGACATCTTCGGTTTAAAAGAAGATTAAAGAGCCCTGAGATATAATTCGCCTCTTAAAGTGCCAGCGCACTAATTTTTCTGCAAGGACAACACAATGTTGGAAGGAATCGTTAGAGAGAGTATCGGCAAGAGCGATGCAAAAAAACTGCGCCGAGATGGTTATCTAATCGCCAACATCTACGGAAAAGGGCTTGAGAACGTTCATGCCGCATTCAAGATGGGTGAATTTATCCGGACGGTACGCCACAAGGAGACACTTGCGTTCCCGGTCAAACTGGGTGACAAAGAGATGAATGTGGTAATCCAGGAGTATCAGCTCCACCCTGTTACGGACCAGATTCTTCACGTTGACCTGATGGTCGCGCAGCCGGGTGTCGTAACGCACTACATGGTGCCGGTCAAAACCGTCGGAACACCCAAAGGATTGAAAAACAAGGGTGTTCTCGCCATCTCCAAGCGTCGTATCAAAGTAAAGGGAGCGATTGAAAACATTCCCGAAAGCTTCACGCTTGATGTATCCGATCTTGATGTGGGAGATGCGATTCTGATTCGCGACATTCCCGAATCCGACCAATACAAAATCATGGTTGCCGGTCGCGTACCGGTCGTCGGGGTCATCAAAGCGAAGTAACGCTTCATGTGGCTGATCGTCGGCCTGGGCAATCCGGGAGCGAAGTACGAGCACACACGCCACAATATCGGGTTCCTGACACTCGACCGGCTGGTCGGAATGACAGGAGCCCACCCTCTCTCCTCTTCATCTTTTCACGGCAAACTGTTCAAAAGCGGCCAAACGCTTTTTCTCAAACCCGAAACTTTCATGAACCGCTCCGGTGTCGCGGTCCAGGCGGTCAAGCAGTTTTTCAAAATCGATCTGGAACAGATCGTCGTCATTCACGACGACCTCGACCTACCGTTCGGTGCCGTGCGTTTCAAGCAGGGCGGAGGAAACGGCGGCCACAACGGTCTCAAATCGATCGACGCCATGGTGGGACAGGATTATATCCGTGTCCGCATGGGCATCGGTAAACCTGTGTACAAATCGCAGGTGATCGACTATGTACTGAGCGATTTTACCCCGGAGCAGATGCGGGTGCTTCCCCTCTGGATCGAGCATGCGGCCAAAGCTACACTGGAGCTGACGCGACATCCGGTCGACAGGGTCGCATCCCTCTACAGTATACGAAAACCGGCATGGGAAACGCCATGAGAATGTTCCGTTATGTGGCATGGATCTATCTGAAATATTTCTTCATCATCGCCTTTGCGCTCTCTTTTCTTTTTGCGGGCCTTGACTATCTTCAGCATCTCGGATCAAAACTCAACGGGTTCAACATCAAAGTTTTGTACCTTTTTTACAAAGGTTCCTACGCCCTCGATCTCCTTTTTCCCCTGGCACTCGTCTTTGCGATGATCGCTGCGAAGGTGGTGCTGATCCGCTCCAACGCCCTGCTCAGTTTCTATGCCCTCGGCTATTCGAAAAAGCAGGTGCTCACCCCCTTTATCGCGGTTTCGTTTTTTCTGACACTTTTGTATGTGGGTATGCATTTTTCTTCTTTTGTCGATGCAGATCTTTCGGCCCGCGCACTTTTGCACGGCAAAAGAGTCGAGAACATCAAGCGCAATCTCTTTTTGAAATACAACGAGAGTTTCATCTATATCGGCCAGCTTGTGCCCGCGAAGAAGGAGGCACAGGATATCCGCATCTACAGGATGACGGAAAAAGAGCTGGTCCAGATGATCTACGGCCAGAAGGCGATTTTCAAAGGGGACCGGTGGATCGTCAAAGATGCGAAGATCGTTTTCAAACCGACACCTAAGAAGCTGGGAGGCAAAGGGTTCAGTGTCGAACACAAAGAGAGCTACGAGACGCTGTTTGGATTCAAACCGAAAATTCTGACATCGGTTTTTCAGGGCAAAAAATACTACACGATACAGGATGCCTACGAAGCGTTCAGACTCCTTGCATCCCAGGGTCTTGATACCCAAAGAGTCAGAACACTTTTTTATCACATGGCAGTCACACCCTTCTTCGCTCTTTTCCTGGTCATCATCTTTTTTCTCTCCATACCCCCCTACGCGAGGAGTGTAAACCTGCTGCTCACCTCTTTCGTTTTGACGGGAACGACCCTCTTTGTCTGGGGGATTCTCTATCTGCTCTACCGTATCAGCCAAACAGGTGTCATTCTTCCGGAGATGGGGATGGTGCTGATCGTTTTCCTGCTTGGCATCGGCGCCCTTTATTCCTATCTGGTTCGCACAAACCGCTAACCCTCTTCTTTCCGGAGGATTTCGCACCGAATTCCGATATTTTTCGATTTTTGTTTACCGCGTTGCCCCCTCTTCAACCTTTTTTTGATAAAATAGAAAAAATTTCATCAAAAGGTCTTTTTTTGATCGATTTCAGAGCTTTGGCACAGAAGTACGACACTCCTCTTTACATTTACGATTTCAACCATATCTCCGGACAGTACGAAAAGCTGAAAAAGGCTTTTTCCGGCCGCAAATCGATGATCAGTTACGCAGTTAAAGCCAACTCCAATCTCTCTGTCATCTCCCATCTGGCCAAGCTGGGTGCCGGTGCCGACTGTGTCTCCATCGGGGAGGTGAAACGGGCGCTCAGTGCCGGCGTTCCGAAATACAAGATCATCTTCAGCGGCGTCGGCAAGCGTGACGACGAGATCGAAGAGGCGCTGAGGGAGGATATTCTGCTGCTGAATCTCGAAAGCGAAGCGGAGATGGAACGGGTGGAGTGCATTGCCGAAAAGATGGGTGTCAAGGCCCGTATAAGTGTCCGTGTCAACCCGAATATCGATCCGAAGACCCACCCCTACATTTCGACGGGCCTGCACGAGAACAAATTCGGTGTCGATATCGAGACGGCGAAACGGATCTATATCCACGCCAACAACTCCGACCATCTCGATCCCGTGGGTATCCATTTCCATATCGGGTCGCAGTTGACTAAACTCGAACCGATCAAGGAGGCCTCCGCGATCGTCGCCGATCTCGTGCGAAGCCTTCTGGCGATCAAGATCGAACTGAAATTTTTCGACGTCGGCGGAGGGTTGGGCATCGTGTACGACGACGAGACGACAATCGAGCCTTACGATTACGCCCAGGCGATTCTTGGTACCCTGCACGGCCTCGATATAACGGTGGTCTGCGAACCGGGCCGGTTTATCGTCGGCAATGCCGGTTTTTTCCTGACGCGGGTTCTTTACGAGAAGATGAACGATGGAAAGCGTTTCATCATCGTCGACGGCGCCATGAACGATCTGCTTCGTCCCAGTCTCTACAATGCCTATCACAGAGTGGAAGTGGTGGGGAAAGAGGGGAACGAAACGGAAGCGGACGTCGTGGGCCCGGTCTGTGAAAGCGGCGACTTTTTTGCGAAAAACCGGCCGCTGCCTCCCACCGATCATGACGACCTAATCGTCGTTCACAGCGCCGGTGCCTACGGGTTCGTCATGGCGAGCAACTACAATACGAGGCCCCGTCCTGCTGAAGTCGCGATCGTGGACGGCAAGGCGCGCTGTATCCGGCAGCGGGAAACCTTCGAAGATCTGGTGCGACTGGAGACGATGTGTCTGTGAAAGGGTATATGATCGATGTGCAGGGTACGCTTATCGACGACCGGGAAAAAAAGCCGATCGAAGGTGCCGTGGACGTGATTCGCAGGCTGCAGGAAGAGAACGTACCCTACGTACTTGTTACGAACAACACGAAACAGGAGAGCGAACGGTTTCAAAACTACCTTCGGGAACAGGGTTTTCTCTTTTCGGAGGGCCAATACCTTGATCCGCTCATGGTTCTTGACAAGGTGGTTCCTCCCACAGCCGTGGCGGCATACGGTTCTTCACGGTTCCTGGAGGTTCTGCAAAAACGGGGCTACGCACTGGACTACGAAAGTCCCGAAGCCGTGCTCGTCGCGATCAAAGAGGATTTTACGAACGAAGAGTATGCACAGATGATCGAACTGGTACTGGAGGGAGCCAGGCTGGTGGGTATGCACGAAACTTCGATCTACGCCAAACACGGGCATCGCTATCCCGGGGTCGGTGCGATTTTGAAAATGGTTTCGTTCGCCACCGGAAAAGGGTACGAAGTGGTCGGAAAGCCGAGCCGGGCTTTCTATACCGAGGCTCTGAAACGGCTCCAGGCGCAGGATGCATCCGTCACTTTCTCGCAGACGGTGATGATCAGCGATGATCTTGTCGGAGATCTGATGGAGGCGAAAACGATGGGGATGAAAACGGTACTTGTTCTCAGCGGAAAGATCGCTTCGGTACGCGAGGTCGAAGCGATCCTCGAAAAGGGAGCGGACAGCGTGGCCGAGACGGTTTCCACATGGTTCGCGAACGAGAAGAAGGGGGCGGCATGAGACTCGAAGAGTTGCGCAAGGAAATCGATGCGATCGACGACAGACTGCTGGAACTGCTGAACGAACGGATTCGTGTCGTCCAGAAGGTCGGAGAGCTCAAACACAAAACGGGCGGGGCGATCTATCGTCCCGAGCGTGAAAAGGCGATCATCGAACGCCTGTTGCGGAAAAACGGGGGGCCTCTGACCGAAGCGGCGATCGAAGCGATTTTCCTCGAAATTTTTGCAGTCGCCAGGAATTTCGAACAGCCCCAGCGTGTCGCCTATCTGGGACCCGAAGGAAGCTTCACCCATCAGGCGGCCGAAAACCGTTTCGGTGCCATGAGCGAATATATCCCGCTCCACTCAATTCCGGCGGTGTTCAAGGCGGTCCATGCCGATCGGGCCCGTTTTGCCGTGGTTCCGATCGAAAACAACACCAACGGTTTTGTCGGAGAGACACTCGACGAGCTGGCGAAGACCGATCTGAAAATCGTCGCGGAGCTCTATATGCCGATCCACCACTCCTTTGTAACGAAAGCCGAGCATCTGCAACGCATCAAGCGGATCTATTCCAAGGATATCGCTTTCAACCAGTGCCGCAACTTTCTGCTCGAACACGAGCTTGATACCATCGAATACATTCCCGTCGAATCGACGGCCAAGGCGGCCCGTCTTGCGGCGGAAGATCATGAGAGTGCGGCGATCTGCTCCCATATCGCCGCAAAGCTCTATCAGGTTCCTGTCATGTTCGAAAATATCGAAGACAACCATAGGAACCAGACCCGTTTCATCATTTTGAGCGATTTCGAGAATGCACCCAGCGGTGCCGACAAGACATCGATTCTGGCGAAACTCTCGGACCGTCCCGGCAGCCTTTACGAGTTTTTGCGGAGTTTCCACGAGGCCCATGTCAACCTCAAAAAGATCGAGAGCCGCCCCGCCGCGGAAAATACGGGATTTGACTATTGGTTCTATATCGATTTCGAAGGCCATCGGGAGGAGCCGCATATCCAGAAGCTTTTTGAAAAACATCGGGACGAAATCAAATATCTGGGCAGTTATGTCCAAAACGGGTAGGAAGCGCGTATGAAATTCAATCCTGTCATCGAACATCTGAAAACCTACGAGCCGGGCAAGCCGATCGAACTGGTAGTCAGGGAGTTCGGCATCGGTTCTGACGAGATCGTCAAGCTCGCTTCCAACGAAAATCCCCACGGCTGCAGTGAAAAGGCTACCGAAGCGGTCAGAAAGAACGCTCACCTGATGTATCGCTATCCCGATGATACGATGACGGCACTCAAATCGAAACTGAGCGCCCGTTTCAGTGTCGATGAAAAAGAGTTGATCATCGGTGCAGGCAGCGATCAGATCATCGAATTCGCTTGCCATGCCAAACTTTACGGCGGCGCGAAGATACTCCAAAGCGAAATCACATTCGCGATGTACCAGATCTATGCGGCACAGTGCGGGGCTACCGTCGTCAAATCTCCCGGCATCGCCCACGATCTTGATGCGATGTACGAGCTCTACAGGAAAGAGGAGCCCGAGATTGTCTTTCTCTGCGCGCCCAACAACCCCACCGGCGACTGTCTTGACAGGGTCGATATCGAGAATTTCATCGAGCGGATCGATCCCGATACCCTTGTGGTGGTGGATGGTGCCTATCAGGAGTATGCCGCTTTCAAGGATCCGAACAAGGCCTTAGACCCCGCTGTACTGATCGAAAAGTTTCCCAACGTGCTCTACCTCGGGACCTTCTCGAAAGCTTACGGACTGGGAGGAATGCGCATCGGCTACGGCATCGCCCGCCGCGACATTATCGCCTCGCTCTACAAACTGCGTCCCCCCTTCAATGTCACGACACTCTCCCTGATTGCGGCGGAGAGAGCGCTGGAGGATCAGGAGTTTGTAAAAAACTCCCTAAAAGACTGCTTTTTGCAGATGGAAAGCTATCTGGCTTTCGCTGAAAAACATGGCATCGAGGTGATAGAGAGCTATACCAATTTCATCACTTTCCTGCTGGATGGCGTCACCGATTCGACGGCACTCGCCGACGCACTGCTGCGGCGGGGGGTCATCGTACGTGATCTTCGTGGCTACGGGCTCAATGCCATTCGCATCACGATCGGCAAAGCCGAGGAGAACCGACGCTTTTTCGATGTGGCGGAACAGATTCTCGATAGTGGGGCAAAATGAATTTCAAAGAGTTGACAGCACAGTTGACGCGTATGTACGAAAAGCTCAACCGTGCCCAGAAAATGGTGATTGTCGGGACACTTTTCGCTGTCATCGGATTCATTGTCTTCCTGGTGATCTACACATCCGCAGGTCGCAGCGGCACCTATGCCGTACTTTTCGATCACCTCTCCTCAAAAGACGCGGGACTGATCATCCAAGAGCTCGAAAAGGAGGGGATTGCCTACAGAATACCCGAGGACGGTGTCATCGAAGTTCCAAAGGATATGGTCTACAGGGTCAGAATCAATGTCGCATCCAAAGGACTGCCGAAAGAGAGTCACGTCGGATTCGAACTTTTCGACAAGCAGGAGTTTGGTTCGACCGATTTCGATCAGAAAGTCAAATTTCTCCGTGCGCTTGAAGGAGAGCTCTCCCGCACCATTCAGACGCTTCAACCCATTGAGAGTGCCGTCGTTCATCTGGCACTTCCCAAAGAGAGTGTTTTCGTCTCCAAAACAACTCCTCCCAGCGCTTCGGTCGTAATCAAGACGGTAAACGGCATGCGGCTCTCCAGAAAGCAGATCGCCGGCATTAAAAATCTCGTTGCCGCGGCAGTCGCGAATCTTGCGCCGGACAATGTCAAAATCGTCAACGAATACGGCGAACCCCTTTCCGAAAGCGGTGAAGAGAGCGGGGAGCTTGTCAAGCAGCAGGTTTCCTACAAAAACCGTTTCGAAAAAGAGTATGAAAAGAAGATTGTCAATATACTCGCACCCTTTATCGGCGGGGAGGAGAGGGTCGTCGCGAAGGTGACGGTCGATTTCGATTTTGCCCAGCGAAGCAGTGTCGAGGAGCGGTACGATCCTGAAAATGTCGTGCGCAGCGAGCAAAGCACCGAGGAGAAAAAAGAGGGAATGGCGCCGGAACAGGCCGGAGGAGTTCCGGGGGCGGTAAGCAATATCGGACCCGTTCAGGGGGTCGAATCGAATCGTCCGAGGCAGAAGTACCAGAAGTCGACGACGACGACCAATTACGAGATTTCCAAAATCGTTTCCAACGTCAAGGGACCCTTTGCCGCAATCCGTCGCATCACGGCGGCGGTGGTTGTGGATGGCAAATACGCTCCCGCGGAGGACGGTTCCTTGGAGTACAGCCCCAGAAGCGCCGAGGAGCTTCAGCGCATCAGCGACCTGGTCAAGCAGGCGATCGGATACAGCGCAAAACGCGGCGACCAGGTGACAGTTTCCAACTTTAGATTCGAAAAGACGGCGCAGGCTCTGACTCCCAATCCTTACAAGTCGGCCGTTTCAACCTTCTATGCCTATATCGAGCCGATTGTACCCGTCCTGAAGTACCTTGTGCTCTTTGTCATCCTTTTCCTTTTCTACAAAAAAGTGATCGTGCCTTTCAGCGAACGCATGCTGGAAGTTCCGGTGGAGGAAGGAGCGGAGAAGGAGACCGTTTTGCACCTGGATGAGGAGGAGCACGAATCCCTGGCCGAGAAGTTCACGGAGATGCGTAAAAAGGTGGAGGAGCAGCTGGGACTGGGTGAAGAGCTCAGCGAAGAGGAACTCAAGTACGACCTGCTGCTCGAAAAGGTCAAGGAGATGGCCGAAGAGCGGACGGATGAATTCGCCGCGCTGATCAATACCCTGATCAGGGACGAGAACGAGATCGAAGAGAGCGCGGTGGACAAGATCAAAAAGGACAAATCGTGAGTGTGCAGTTGACACCCCAGCAGCAGGCGCAGCTGGAAGGTCTTTCGATGGCGGAAAAGATCGCAATCTTGCTGATTCAGCTTGGGGAAGATGTGACGACCAACGTCTTTTCCCATCTGAATGTGGAAGCGATTACCGAAATTTCCAAATTCATTGCGATGGCAAGAACGATCGACAAACCGGTGGCGATGGCGATACTCGAAGAGTTCTACGCCATCATGCAGTCCAATCAGTACCTGAGCACCGGTGGACTCGACTACGCCAAAGAGATTCTTTACAAAGCCCTGGGTGCCGAAGAGGCGAAAAAGATTATCGACAGGCTTTCAAAATCGATGCAAAGTACCCAAAGCTTCAGCTTCCTTTCGAAAATCAAACCCCAGCAGCTTGCCGATTTCATCGTCAACGAACACCCTCAGACGATAGCCCTGATCCTCGCCCACATGGATCCCGGTGACGCGGCCAACGTACTCAGTTATTTCGAAGACGATCTTCGGGCTGTCATCGCGATGCGCATGGCCAACCTGGGCGATATCTCCCCCCAGATCATCAAACGCGTCTCCACCGTGCTGGAGAGCAAGCTTGAATCGCTGGCCAGCTACAAAGTGGAAGTGGGCGGTCCCCGCGCCGTCGCGGATATTTTCAACCGTCTGGGCCAGAAAGCGGCGAAATCGACGCTTGTGCAGATCGAACAGCTCGACGAGCAGCTCGCCAGCGCCATCAAGGAGATGATGTTCACCTTCGAAGACATTGTCAATCTCGACAACAATGCCGTACGGGAAATTCTCAAGGCTGTCGACAAGAAAGATCTGATGCTGGCACTCAAGAGTGCCCCCGAAGAGCTCAAAGAGCGTTTCCTCTCCAATATGTCGCAGCGTGCACGGGACGCTTTCGAAGAGGAGATGCAGTTCATGGGTGCAGTGAAAGTGAAAGAGGTCGAAGGCGCCCAGCGGAAAATTGTCGAAGTCGTCCAAAAGCTGGCGGAAGAGGGCGTTGTGAGCATCGGCGAAGCCGAGGAGATGATCGAGTAGCATGGAAACTGTCATTCCGCCCGAAAAAACCGGTGGTCATATTATCCGAAAGTACCGTTTCAAGGTTCTGGCACAGGAGGGAGCACAGCAGAATCCGCCATCCGGTACGCAGGAAGGAGGGGTGCGCCCCTATACATTCAGCGAACTTGCTTCTTCCGAAGATACCGGGGAGATCCCCCAGCAGGAGCATGTCGAGGAGAATACGCCCTCAAAAGAGAAGGAGGAAGAGAGCATGCCGGCTCCGGAGGCATCAACCGAGCATCAAGGCGAGATGATGGAAGAGATGCTCAAGCGGGTCGATGAACTCACGAGCGAGCTGGTCAAAACCCAGATGGAGCTTGAAAAAGAGCGCCAGGCGATCGAAGAGCGTCTCGAAGAGACGAAAAAAACCGCTTACGATGACGGTGTGGAAGCGGGCAGAGAACTCTGCACGCGCGAGATGTCCCAAAAGCTTGAGGAGATGCGTGCCCGGTTCGCCTCGGCGATCGAAGCGCTCGAAGAGAGCCGCCGGATCTTTTTGGGTAAAGTGGATACCATCGAGGAGGAGCTGATAGAAACGGCACTCGACCTGGCGCGGCAGGTGGTCGCAAAAGAGATAGAGAGCAACGCACAGGATGTGGCTCTCAGATTGGCGCGGCTTCTGCTCGCGGAAGTGAAGGATGCCGCGAAGATCAAACTCAAACTCAACCCGGAAGATTTCGACTATGTCAAAGATCATCTGGAAACGACGAAAAACATCAAAATCGTTCCCGATCCGGCAGTGGGACCGGGAGGCGTCGTGATTTTGAGTGAAATCGGAAACATCGACGGCGAAATCATGCACCGCTTCGAGCGGATCAAAGAAGCGGTTTTCGGAACCGTCAAACAGGGATAACAGCGTATGAAATTGGAAGATCTCAAAAAGATGAGTGTGCCGCAACTGGAAGCACTGGCACAGAAAATCCGGGAGCGTATTCTCGATGTAGTGAGCCGCCGGGGCGGCCATTTGAGCAGTACACTCGGAGCGACGGACCTGATTGTCGCCATGCATTATGTCTTCGATGCATCGAAAGATCCTTTCATCTTCGATGTAAGCCACCAATCCTATGCCCACAAGCTTTTGACGGGACGCTGGGAGGCTTTTGAGACGCTTCGCCAGTTTGGTGGTATCAGCGGCTATACCAAACCCGACGAATCGCCGTACGACTACTATGTGGCCGGGCACAGTTCCACCTCGGTCTCCCTGGCTGTAGGTGCGGCCAAAGCGATCCGGCTACGGGGAGAAGAGGGCGAGCGGATTCCGGTCGTCATGATCGGTGACGGAGCGATGAGCGCGGGGATGGTTTACGAAGCCCTCAATGAACTGGGTGACCGCAAATATCCCGCCATCATCATTCTCAACGACAATGAAATGAGTATCGCCAAACCGATCGGCTCCATCAGCCGCATCCTCTCCCAGGCGATGGCGAGCCCTTTTTATCAGCGCTTCAAGGAGCGAACGGAACAGATGCTGGAGCACTTTCCGGAATCCGCCCGCTATATGGCCAAGCGGATGGAGGAGGGAATGCGGATGATCACACCGGGCATCCTGTTTGAAGAGATGGGGTTGGAGTATATCGGTCCTGTGGATGGACACAACATCGGACAGTTGATCGAGACGCTTCAGACGGCCAGAGACCTTGGCAAGCCTGTGATCGTCCACGCCCAGACCACGAAGGGCAAAGGCTACAAAATCGCGGAGGGGTACTACGAACACTGGCATGGTGTCGGACCATTTGACAAAGAGAGCGGCCAGAGTCTGAAGAAAGAGGGCAGACCGAGCGCAACGAAGATCTTTAGCGACACGCTCTGCGAATTGGCTGAAAAAAGCGAAAAGATCGTGGGCGTTACCGCGGCGATGCCCAGCGGAACCGGTATGAAACAGCTGATGGAGCGATTTCCGGAGCGATTCTGGGATGTTGGCATCGCAGAGCAGCATGCCGTCACTTCGATGGGGCCGCTTGCCAAAGAGGGGTACAAACCTTTCGTCGCGATCTATTCGACATTCCTGCAGAGAGGATACGATCAGGTCATACACGATATCGCACTGATGAATCTGCCTGTCGCCTTCGCTATCGACCGCGCAGGCATCGTCGGGGAGGATGGGGAGACCCATCAGGGGGCATTCGATATCAGTTACCTGCGCACCGTGCCGAACATGACGCTTTTCGCTCCGCGGGACGATGCGACACTTCGGCTTGCCGTGGAGTTCGCCGCGGATTTTCCAACTCCCTGTGCCTTTCGCTATCCCCGCGGAGCGATGCTGCTAGAAACCGGCCGCTACAGGGCGACTCCTTTTGTAAAAGGGAAAGCGGAATATCTGGAAGAAGAGGGCGAGATACTGCTAATCGGCTACGGCAACGGCGTCGGACGGGCGGTTGCAGTCATGGACCTTCTGAAAGAGAGAGGAATCAAAGCGGCGGTACTGGACCTGCGTTTCGTTAAGCCGATCGACAAAGAGGTGTTGGAAGGAGCGACAGAGCGGTTCGGCCGCTGGTTTGTTTTCAGCGACGGAGCGAAGATGGGAGGTGTCGCTTCCGCTGTGGCCGAGGCGCTGATGCCTTCTTCGTTGAGAAAGGTCGACATCCACTCGTTTGAGTATGAAGATGCTTTTATCCCCCATGGCAATACGAAATCGGTCGAAGAGTCGTTGGGATTGCTGCCAAAGCAGATTGTAGAAAAAATAGAGAAGCGTTTGAAAGAAGAAAGCCGGTAATTTTTTTACCGCTTTGCAGTATGTTTTTCATGACGATCAGCCGCCGGAAGGCGGTTGATCGTTACAGTTCTTCGGCGTGTTTTGCGAGATATTCCGCAACGCCTTCCGGGTTGGCTTTCATGCCTTCTTCCCCTTTGTGCCATCCTGCCGGACAGACTTCACCGTACTCGTTGGTAAAGTGCATTGCATCGATCATACGGAGCATTTCGTCAATGTTTCGGCCCAGAGGAAGGTCGTTGATGACCGCGTGGCGGATTGTTCCGTCGGTGTCGATCAGGAAAGATCCCCGCAGGGCGATGCCATCGTCGAGCAGGACGTCGTAATCGGCCGCAATCTGCTTGGTGAGGTCTGCCACGAGCGGATAGCGCACCTGGCCGATACCGCCCTCTTCCACCGGTGTGTTTTTCCATGCAAGGTGTGTGAAATGGCTATCGATGGAACATCCGATAACGTTGACACCGCGGCTTGTGAACTCATCCAGCCGATGGTCGAAGGCGATGATTTCGGAAGGACAGACAAAAGTGAAGTCCAGAGGATAGAAGAAAAGAACGGTGCCTTTTTCACCGAAGTTTTCATAGAGATTGAAATTGTCGACAATTTCATTGTTTCCGAGTACTGCATTGGCAGTGAAATCGGGAGCTTTTTTCGTTACGAGCATTGCGTCTCCTTTGTTTATAAGTTTTATTGACGGAAAAATTATAACACAGACTCTTGTCAATACTATATTATAGGAATGGATTAATCTTTTACAAACATTTCGATATAATCCAACGCAATCTATAATCTCCAAAAATCATGAAACAACGAAAAAGGATGGTTGTGCCAAGAAGTTATCTTTTTACCTCGGAATCGGTCACGGAGGGGCATCCGGACAAAATGGCGGATCAGATCAGCGATGCGATTCTCGACTATATTATCGAGCGTGATCCAAACGCCCGTGTCGCCTGCGAAACGCTCCTCTCAAACGGTTTCTGTGTCATTGCCGGGGAACTCAAAACTGTCACCTACGCACCGATGCAGGATATTGCCAGAGAAGTGATTAGGGAGATCGGCTATACCGATGCCCTCTATGGGTTCGATTACCGGTCCGCCGGGGTCCTCAACGGAATCGGGGAACAATCGCCCGATATCAATCAGGGCGTCGATCTGGCCGGAGGAGCGATCGGAGCGGGTGATCAGGGGCTGATGTTCGGGTATGCCTGCAAGGAGACCCCTGCCCTGATGCCGCTGCCCATCTATCTGGCGCATCGTTTGACGGAAGGACTGGCGAAAAGCAGAAAAGACGGAACCCTTCCTTTTCTCAGGCCGGATGGCAAAGCCCAGGTGACTGTGGAATATGTCGACGGCAAACCGCACAAGGTTAAAACGATCGTCGTCTCCACACAACATGATCCGGATGTTTCCCACGAAAAACTGAAAAATGCGATTATCGAAGAGCTTATATACAATGTAATACCTGAAGAACTGATCGATGATGAGATTGTCTATCATATCAATCCGACGGGGCGTTTCGTGATCGGGGGTCCCCAGGGGGATGCCGGCTTGACAGGGCGTAAAATCATCGTCGATACCTACGGGGGAAGCTGTCCCCATGGCGGCGGAGCATTCAGCGGAAAAGATCCGACGAAAGTCGATCGAAGCGGCGCCTATGCAGCTCGCTATGTGGCCAAGAACCTTGTGGCTGCCGGCGCCTGTGAAAAGGTGACGATCCAGATTGCCTATGCCATCGGAGTGGTTGAACCGGTATCGATCATGATCGATACACACGGAACAGGGAAAGTGGTCGAGGAGAAGATCGAATCGTGCATCTACGAGCTATTCGACCTTACACCCAAAGGGATCATTGAGACACTTGATCTTTTGCGTCCAATTTACAGGAAAACAGCTGCATACGGGCACTTCGGACGGGAACTTCCCGAATTTTCATGGGAAAAAACGGATAAGGCCGAAGCGATTCGAAAGAGTCTTGGACTCTGAAAGAATCGGGAACTGTCTGTCGGATATCGGCATCTGTTTTGTTCCCTATGCAGGGATTTTTTGGAGACGGTCCCATTTAAATACTTTTTAAAAATGTTGTGTTATAGTACGGATGATTAAATTGCAAAGGAGCTTGAAATGGCTGTTATTATTACAGATACCTGTATTAACTGTGGAGCGTGTATCGACGAGTGTCCGGTCGAAGCGATTGTTGATGACGAAGATAATCCGACAGGAGAAGAGATTTATTATGTCTATCCTGACAAATGCGTCGAGTGTGTAGGGTACCACGACGAACCCGCATGTGCAACAGCATGCCCGACAGAAGGTTGTATCTGCTGGGATGTCTGTGCAGAGGGTGCAACCTGCCGCGATGATGTTTCCGAAGAAGCGCGCACCGAGCATCAGCCGGTTGTCGAATAATATTTAAATCAAGGGAGGGGGTCCCCCTCCATCCTCCAACTACTTCTTTCTTTTAATTAATCTTAAACATCGTTTCAGTATAATTCCACCCATTTTAATAATTTGGAGATCTTCTCATGGAACGAACGCTTTCTATCATCAAACCCGATGCTGTCAAAAAAAATGTCATCGGTAAAATTATCGATCGTTTCGAAAGCAACGGTCTTCGTATCGCTGCCATGAAAAAAGTGCAGCTCAGTGCCCAGGATGCCGGCGAGTTTTACGCTGTCCACAAAGAACGCCCTTTCTTTGGCGAACTGGTCGAGTTTATGACAAGCGGCCCGGTTGTCGTTATGGTACTCGAAGGAGAAAATGCCGTAGCGAAAAACCGGGAATTGATGGGTGCAACCAACCCGAAAGAAGCGGCTCCCGGAACGATTCGTGCTGACTTTGCCGAAAGCATCGATGCCAATGCAGTACATGGCAGCGACAGTCTTGAAAACGCAAAAACAGAAATCGCTTTCTTTTTTGCCCAAAGAGAGATCTACTGAGACGATTCGTATGAAAATCCTGCTTCGAAAAATTCATGAAAACAGAAATCCTTTTTCCATCAGGAAAGAGGGACTTCTCTGCAGTGGTGAATTTTGGCGCAGCGGGAAACACGCCGTTACGGTGGACGGAACGGTCGAAGGCGATATCGGTCTTATGTGTGACCGATGTGGTGAAGCGTTTTCAAAACATATCTCGGAACCCTTTCATGTCGAAGTGGTTGACAGACCACTTAAGGTAGATGAATCTCTCGATGTGATAGAATGTCCGGACGGAATTGTCGATTTCGATATGATTTGTGAAAGTGAAATCGCTTCGATACAGAGTGAGTATCATTTGTGCCCTCAGTGTGAAGGTACCAATGATTTTGAAATGGAATTTTGAAACCACGCAAGGAGAGTAATTATGGCAGTACCAAAAAGACGCAACAGTAAAACACGTGCAGCAAAACGCAGAACTCATTACAAAGTAACACTCGCCCGGCCGGTCAAAGATGCCGACGGTACGTGGCGAATGCCTCACCGAATGAACAAATTCACAGGTGAATACAAAGCGTAAATGGTCCGAATCGCCGTTGACGCAATGGGTGGTGATTTTGGTCACTACCCAATTGTGGAAGGAGCCATATTTGCCCTTAAACAGAAAAAATTTCTTCCCATATTTGTAGGCGATAAAAACAAAATCTACCCTCTCATCCCCAAGAAATTCAAAAACAGAGTCGAAATTGTCCATTGCGATGATGTAATAGCGATGGATGAGCATGCAACCGACGCTTTGAAAAGAAGAAACTCTTCCATATTCGTGGCCGTTGATCTTGTAAGGCAGGGCAAAGCGGACGCGGTAGTTTCTGCGGGGCACAGCGGAGCGACCATGAGCCTCGCAACATTGAGAATCGGTCGCATCAAAGGGATTTCTCGACCGGCAATCGCCACCTTCATGCCCACCCAGGTCAAAGGCAAACAGACCGTTGTTCTTGATGTCGGAGCCAATGTCGACTGTGATGCCAACAATCTCTTTCAGTTTGCGGTCATGGGGGATGCCTATGCCAGCAAAGTGCTGGGTTGTACTTATACAAAAGTCGGACTTCTCTCCAATGGCGAAGAGGCAACGAAAGGCAATGAAGTCACCAAGGAAGCCTATCCGCTTATCAGTCAGCTTGAGAGCTTCGTCGGGAATGTGGAAGGTGGTGACATCTTCAACGGTGCTGTGGATGTCGTGGTCTGTGACGGTTTTGTCGGTAACGTTTTGTTGAAGACAAGCGAGGGAGTGGCAGAGACCATCAGCTATTATCTCAAGTCCGAAATCAAGCGGTCGCCTGTTTCAATCGCGGGAGCGTTGTTGATGAAACGCGTTTTTCGCAGACTCAAAAAACAGATCGATTATGCTGAATACGGCGGAGCGCCCCTGTTGGGAGTCAAGGCCTGTACGATTATAAGTCATGGCAAAAGCAATCCGAAAGCGATCAAAAATGCGATGTTCCAAGCCATACGATTCGTAGAGTCGAACGTCAACGAAGCGATACGCACGCGTCTTGAAACATTGAACAATTAAGCCGAACAGTAAAAAAGGTAAACGATGTATGCTGCTTTGAAATCGATCGGTGCCTATGTGCCGAAGAAAGTTCTGACCAATCAAGATTTTGAAACGATGGTCGAAACATCGGATGAGTGGATTACCAAACGGACCGGAATCAAAGAGCGGCATATCGCTTCGGAAAACGAGTCTACCAGCGATATGGGAGTTGAAGCGGCCAAGATCGCCATACATCGGGCAGGGTTGAAGATTGACGATATCGATATGATCGTTTGTGCAACGATCTCTCCCGACTACCTTTGTATGCCTTCGACTGCCTGTATGATTGCTGCGAAACTGGGACGCGTGAATGTAACCGCATTCGATATTTCTGCAGCATGTACCGGTTTTATTTACGCCCTGGCCGTCGCCAAAGCCTTTATAGAATCGGGAATGAAAAAAAATGTATTGATTATCGGTGCCGAGAAACTGAGTGCAATCGTTGACTACAGCGACCGGACCACGTGTGTGCTTTTTGGTGACGGTGCGGGTGCGGCCGTTGTGGGCGCCACACGCAAAAAAGCGGAAGCCATCACAGATATTCATATTTCCGCCGACGGCAATTACGGCGATCTTTTGATGACCCCCGGTTGTGGTGTAAAAAAGCCCTGTTCCGAGCAGGTTCTTGAAGAGAAACTTTGCACGATGAAAATGAAAGGGAACGAAACCTTCAAAATCGCTGTACGAACTCTGACTAGCGATGTGGTCAACATTCTTAACGACAATGAAATGAAGGCTTCGGACATCAAACATTTCATACCCCATCAGGCCAACTATCGTATTATCAAAGCAGTCGGCGATGCGCTTAAAATGAAGGAAGAGCAGGTAGTGCTCACCGTCCATAAATATGGCAATACCTCTTCTGCCTCTATACCGATGGCGATGAACGATATCTGGGAAAGCGGACGTCTACGCCAGGGAGATACCATGCTCCTTGATGCATTCGGGGGCGGACTGACATGGGGAAGTGCTTTACTCCCTTTTGCCGGCAAATCATTCAAGTAAAATCCAAGGTGCACAGCACCTTTTCTCTTTTTTCAAAAATTTTCCAATTTTTCCCCCAGATCACTTGACAAGGGGGGAGCTACCTGCTATAATTCCCGTCCGCAAACAGAGGAAGCCGACGGGTCGAGTGATCTCAGAGGCGAGTTTGCAGGAGTCGGAAAGACGACGAGATCTTTGACAACCGAGTAAGAGATAAGTAACAACCTTTGAGTGATTATTTTTGGCCGTTTTTTAGTAAAAACGGTCAGTTAGTCGACAGGGACTGACACTTCATATATTATGGAGAGTTTGATCCTGGCTCAGAGTGAACGCTGGCGGCGTGCTTAACACATGCAAGTCGAACGAGAACGGTCCGATGAACCTTCGGGGGATTCGGATGTCAGCTAAGTGGCGCACGGGTGAGTAATGTATAGGTAACATGCCCCTTAGAGAGGGATAACGGCTGGAAACGGCCGCTAATACCTCATATTCCTGTATGACACAAGTTGTATAGGGAAACGGTGTATTCCGCTAAGGGATTGGCCTGTATCGTATCAGCTAGTTGGTAGGGTAACGGCCTACCAAGGCGATGACGCGTAGCTGGTCTGAGAGGATGATCAGCCACACTGGAACTGAGACACGGTCCAGACTCCTACGGGAGGCAGCAGTGGGGAATATTGCACAATGGGGGAAACCCTGATGCAGCAACGCCGCGTGGAGGATGACGCTCTTCGGAGTGTAAACTCCTTTTCTGTCGGAAGATGATGACGGTATGACAGGAATAAGCACCGGCTAACTCCGTGCCAGCAGCCGCGGTAATACGGAGGGTGCAAGCGTTACTCGGAATCACTGGGCGTAAAGGACGCGTAGGCGGCCGGATAAGTCAGATGTGAAAGCCCACGGCTCAAC